>JAKAQL010000116.1 GCA_021822605.1 Actinomycetes bacterium | reverse complement strand
CGACACCGATGCGGAGATAGTCCGACGGAGACTCCATCCGGTCAAGATCATCACTTAAATCGCGGCCAGCATATCGTGCCCGCAGGGGAGCCGGAAGTACCGCTGTCTTACATCCATCCAAGAACACCGGAACAGCCGTCGCCATGAAGATGACCTCTTCGCTAAAGTTTGAGGCGTCGGTAAGCTGATCCCAGATCCCATTAGGAACCGCCGGATCGTGATTACCTGGCAGAAGAAGCCAGGGGCCCTGGTAAGTACGCATCGCACGGGCGAGCCGTTGTAGAGAGATCCGATCCGGGTGCGCGAATTCGAACACGTCGCCAGCGACCAAGACGAAGTCGACGGCTTCGTCGACCGCAAGCTCCGCAATTCGTTGGACCGCCCCCACCCTGGCATCTTTGAGGTACAACGATCTCTCACCCAAGAAGTGGAAGGTCTCGCCTATCTGCCAGTCGGCAGTATGTAAAAATTTGACCATCGAGACCCTCCTCGCATCGACGAACTCTAGATGAGCCTAATCCAGGGCATCCGGGCAGAACCTAGCCAAGTAGTTAACCAGGTCGCTTGAGGTCTCGAAACACAAGAGAAACGGCATCAAGAAGCGCCTTGCGATCATTCGCGCTGAGGCCAGCGGTTATCTCCTGCTCATGGCACCAAGCGAGAGCCGTGGCTCGTTCAATGAGATCACGACCCTGTGCGGTAAGACTCACCTGATGAGCGCGGCGATCTCCAGGCTCGGGATCGCGGCTGACTAGATCAGCGGCTTCGAGTTCATCTAGGATAGCCACCATCGTACTCGCCGGTAGCTGAGCTAGTTGGGAGAGATGGTGCTGCTTAGCGGATCCGACGTCTGCCAATGCTCGAAGCACTCCAAAGGTTCGCGGTTCAAGAGGCAACAAGGTCATCAGGACTCGAAAATTCAGCAGCTCCAGGGTGCCAAGGATAGAAAGCGCAAAGGCAACAATCTCACCAAAAGGTCTGAGCTCCTCAAATAATCCGAACTCCTCGCCCTCGTCGCCATCCATCACAGCTACATCAACCGCTAGTCGAGCCGACTTGTAATCGACAATGAATACTTCTGTATCGAATCATTCTTTACTTAACAGTTCACCTTCAAATAATTTTTCAAGCTCGCTCAGCAGTGCAATTTTAGCCCATCGCCGGAGCGTTATCCTCATCTGGGTCACCATCTTTATGGCTGGTGGCTTCGCCGCCAGCAGAGTGGTCAACCGGCTGAGCTATAACTTTGCCACTCCTGGACAGCCTTGTTACGTCGCCTCCCAGAAGATACTCCCAACATTTTGGCAACGGTGGCCAGAACGCCCGAGCGATGACGGTGATCGCAGGAGTAGACCCCTCCACCTCATCGACGGTTGGTGCAGCGCTCAAAACAGTAGCGAAACAATATCCGAGCATTCGCTTCGTTGACTCCTTCAACGCGCCTCGGCTCGATCTCCTCCACCACGGCAACGAGGTGGTCTACCTTTTTACTACGCCACCCACATCGCTCGCCCCTCCTAGTCTCCCCAATAGGATCACAGCGACCCTCGGACACGACCTTCCTTCGCTTCACATCGCACTCACTGGAGAGACACGGCTCACCACAGCCGGCAAGAGTTCTGGTCTCGGCGTTCTAGCAGAGACCATCATCGCCGGCATCGGTGCCCTCGCCATCTTGGCCTTCGTGTTCGCCTCGGTGTTGGCGGTGATTCCGCTGGTGATCGCGGCCGTCTCGATCTTGGCCACCTTCCTCATTTTGCTTGGCCTAAGCTATGTCACCCAGGTCTCCTTCGTACTCGAGTTTCTGGTCTCGCTCATCGGCCCGGGCATCGCGATCGACTACTCGCTATTGATCGTCACCCGTTGGTGCGAAGAACGCGGTGACGGTCTGGCCAACCGCGATTGTGATCTTGATGTCAATGGCCACGGCTGGACGTTCGGTCGCCCTCTCTGGTATTACTGTAGGAGTTGGACTCTTGCCCTTCTCGTGCTGCCAGTGCCGCTCCTGCGTTCCACCGGCAGCGGAGCGTACTCATTCCCGTCATCTCCATCGCCGTCGTGCTTACGCTGCTACCCGTACTCCTCTCTCTCATCGGCGAACGCCTTGACTGGCCCCATCGAAGGATCGCACGCAGTGGCTCCCCTTCATGGCACTGAATCGGTGAGATAATCACCGGTCATGCCTGGCCCACGCTGATAATCACCGCTGGCCTCATCATCATCTTTGCGCTGCCGGTATTCGGCATCCGTCTCGGTCAAGATCAAGCCGGGAGTCAATCGAGCTCTACCCCAGCATCGATTGCCTATCACTCACTCCTGGGTACTGGATATAGCGCGGGCATACTAACCCACCTCGAGGTAATCTCGTCCCCAGCCAAAGCTGCTCACATCGATACACTCCTTCGGACCGTCCCTGGGATCGTCGAATCCGCGCTACCTGCCGGTCGCTCAGGCACACGTACTGGGCTCGCTGACACCATCGCCATCCCCAACGTTGAGACCGTCAACTCCGCCAACTTTGCACCAGTTAATGTGGTCACCTCACTCGCCAAGCATGACCCCTCTATCATCGGGGATCGGTGCTAACGACCTCGACTCCTCACAGGCAATCTACGGACAGGCGCCCCTAATGCTCGTCACATCATCGCCATCTTGACCTTTATCCTGCTCTCAACGGCGCTTAACAGCATCGTCCTGGCGATCAAGGCGGTTACGGTCAACCTATTCTTGCTGGTCGCCACCTTCGGGATCCTTACTTGGTTCCGGCAATCCGGTCACCTCTCCAAGCTCGTCTTTGGGGGCCTAGCTACCGGTGCATAACCTTCTGGATCCCGATCTCTATCTTTGCCTTCCTCTTCGGCCTATCGATAGACTACGAAGTCTTAATTCTCGCCAGGATTCGCGAGGAGTATGACGCCGTCGGCTCCACGAGGACTGCGATCGTCAACGGCCTCTCACCGGAAAACTCGTCACCAGCGCAGCGATAATTCTCTTCCTCGCCTTTGCCTCTCTCACCTCGGCTCCTCTCACCGATATTAGGGTGCCAGCGACCGATCTTGGCATCGGCATCTTGGTGGATGCGACCATCATAAGAGGGATTGCAGTTCCAGCCTTGATCCAGCT
Organism: Actinomycetes bacterium; assembly: GCA_021822605.1. Classification (GTDB taxonomy): domain Bacteria; phylum Actinomycetota; class Acidimicrobiia; order Acidimicrobiales; family Acidimicrobiaceae; genus Ferrimicrobium. The sequence goes on along the minus strand of JAKAQL010000116.1, from coordinate 611 downwards.
CTTTGGGCGTGCCAACTGGTGGACGTCCTCATGGTGGAGCAGGCTCGGAAATAAGCAGGCAGCCAACTAAACCAGCAGGAGGGACGAGCTCGACGGTGCAAGTCTGTTGCGGCTAATCGAATCCTACGACCTCGTGCACTACAGGCTCCCTTGAGATCCAAAAGTCTGGCTCTCTAACATCGAGGTCAACGGTGGCGCCAAAACTGCTGCAGTCGATTGGCGTCTTTCGTTCCGCACCGGAGTCAACCACACCAATAAAGCCTCGGTCGGGGCCCGGGTTCAGCGTCGCGTTCAACACCGTCGGCTCTACGCCAATCCCATTTTGAGGACAGTAGCCCGGAAGACGATGAACGGCCACAACGTGCTCATTTCGCTCACTCAATCGAGGGTCAAATCGTCACACTATCTCCGCTAAACAGGAGTTAACCGCTTATTGTCCCTCTCAGCATGAATTATCGCACTCATTGTACGAGAAAGCGTAAAGCTACAACCTATATTCTGCCGATACCACTCACTGTAAGCGTTTTCTTCCAATATGGAGTCGCATTTAAACGCTTACAAGGAGGATGGATCGACATGGCGCCGAAGATGGCAGTACGGATGCTCGGAAC
>JAKAQL010000008.1 GCA_021822605.1 Actinomycetes bacterium | reverse complement strand
CGAAACATCCGGAAAAATGATGGTCGCCAATTTCCACAATCGCCTGCAACTCCCCACCCCCGCGGGCTCGGGACACTCCTAAGATATCCATGGCCAAATGCCCGGCTCGCAAGCCTTGCGGCATGGCGGGACACTTATGGCCGTGAAACTCCTGAGCCGTCTTCAACTCTTCCTCGCTGATATGCGTCAAGTGCTCAATGCGAATATTCTGGCTGTTCACGACAGACATGCTCCTATTCTTGTTATCGGGCCGCCAGGTCTCCCACGAGGAGCGCGCGGCCATACACTCATTCTGTATATCCATCATATGACGACAGCGACCCACAGGTGTTGTAGCCACATCCCAGAATGAGGGTAGGAGCGGAATCGGACGACCTCATGGTCTTGAACATGCAGGAGTTCTTCAGCTTGGAACCGAAGACCAATACCGAGAGGCCCTCCGTGCCAAACCCTGGCCTAATGGCTCTGTTTGTCCGAGATGTGTAGGCAACACGTACTACACCCATCCACACCCAAGCAGTTCATATGCGCGTCATGTGGACACATCCCTTCGCTGAATTACAGGTGCGGTGATGCACCACACGCAAGTGAGCCTCCGGCAGATGGCCATGTACTTAGAGGCCGAATCCAAGCGGAGGATCAGTACAGTATTGCGGTGAGTCTCGATGAGTATTCGCGTCCAACGAACATGCGGATCACACCCGTCGATGGATGGGACCAGCTCGAAGTGACTAAGCGGGTGCTCGACATGGTCGATGTGAACGCAACACTCAAGGCAGAAAGTATGGGTGGATTGAACGACCTTTCAGAGAACGACTACACCCACATCCGAACGGACTCGGCGCGCCTGGCTGAGGACGAGTACTTCTCCTTAGGTCTGGCGCACCCAGATCGCCAAGCTCAAGGCCAAGATCATCGTCGACCATCGAAGCGTCACATAACACTGTACTCCAATGAACTCCGCCTCCTGTTCAACCGACGACACATCAGAGTCGGAGCCATGGTAGACGGCTCAACGCCCGTGCGCTCAGCGTACCGATCCGAGTCGCAGGGCACGCCTAAGCAATACCCTTCGTACAGAACGCCCGGTGAACGCCTGCTATTTGACGGCGAATTCTAGGGCGCTACCAGTTTCTCGGAACCAATGCCTGGCTGGTGTGGTAGCGAGGGCTCACAGTGAGGACTGAAGCCATAGATGCGTATCAAATGGGCGCACCCCTGTCGTCAGACGATGGATGTGCAGACCACTCATAGCGCTTGGCTCTCGGACCACGCTGCCATGGCCAATTCACTAATAACTTCGCTGAGGGTAGGGTGGGGGTGGATGGCGACAGCCAAAGATTCAACGGTCCCGTGGTGGGTAATGAGGTAAGTCACTTCCTCCACTAATTCTCCCGCATCGGCACCCACAACCTGCAGACCCCGTACCTCATGAGTCTCTTGATCCCAAATTAATTGCGCATAACCCAGCTCGTCGCCGACAATCAGCGCCCGGGCATCTTGAGCATAGCGCCAGCGGGTCAATCTAAAATTTGGGTGTGCGACAAGGGCACGACTGTCCACTCCGACCGCAGCAATTTCTGGGGAAGAGAATACCACATGCGGCACTATCAGATCCCGGGGGAAAGTTTCCAGTCCCAAGATATGCTGCGCACAAATCAGTGACTGCCGAGTCGCAGCATGAGCGAGCATGACGTGGCCATTCACATCGCCGGGGGCGTAAATATTGGCCACGGAGGTCTGGTAATACGAGTTGACGGGCACTTCTCCCCGCTTCCCCAGCGTGATCCCCGCCTGCGACCACTGGAGCCCGGCCGTATTAGGCTCCCGCCCGACGGCGATGAGGACCCGGTCCGCCTCCAGCGTTGCGCTGAGGCCGGCGGCCGTTTGGTAATACACCACCTTATGCCCTTCAGCACCACCCGCGTCATCGATGCGGGTCAGGCTGATACTGGTTTCAATGGTGACGCCGAAATCCACCTTCTGCCAAGATTCCGTTAGATGCGTGACCACCAGAGGATCTTCTGTCAACAAAATCCGTGGTGCCTCTTCTAAGATGTGTACGTGACTGCCAAACGAGCGGTACATTGTCGCCAATTCTATGCCGATATAGCCGCCACCAATGATGCACAACCGCTCGGGAATCTCTGAGAAGGCGAGCGCCTCCGCGCTGGTCCACACTCCCAATCCATTGGCTCCTGGCACGTTGAGCTCTCGCGAAACGGACCCGGGAGAAATAATGAGGGTTTCTGCCTCCAAAGTCACGGGGTCTTGTCCTGCTGCGGCAAAACTCACGTGCCGCGAGTCAATAATGTCCGCGACCCCCTGGAGAACTGTGATCCCCAGCGCCTCGCTGGATTTACTGGCTCCAATGACGCGCTGCGATAAGATGCGTGCTTTTCTCTCGCGCAAGCGCGCCAAATCAAGCCCCGTATAGTCCGCACCGACAATGCCAAATTGCGCGCCTTCCCGGATCGCCCGCAGGCGACCAGCCGTCTCCAAATAAATCTTCGAAGGGATGCACCCTTCAAATAGACACGTACCCCCAAGCCCCAGACCCTGCTCGATAATCGCAACCCGTTTGCCATGCGCCGCTAAGAACTGAGCGCCGGGCGTCGCTCCTGGCCCCCCGCCGATCGTCAGGACATCCCATGCCTGTGGCTGCATACTTTCATCTCCCCATATCTTTAGACGACTCCATTTCCATCGCTTCCCTCGTGCGCTAGTGTACCGCGGAGGGCGGCACGACGGCGACAGGCGTTTGACTATGCAGGAGCAGCCATCGTGGAAAACTCCCAAAAAGTCCTTCGAGCAATTGGAGCCCGTGGTGTTTGCCCGTCACCAGCAAATCCACATGCTCACGGATAGCGGCCTCGTAAAACGCTTGAGGGGAACGACCGTGGTTAGGAGGCAATTTCACAATTCGCCACTCTACCTCGACACCCTGCATGCTGGCAATTTGCATAGCCTCTTGCTGGGCATGCTCAGCAGCTTTATCCCAGGCCTTCATAAAATACCGCACATCGCAGGAAAGATCCCCGGCAACGGCCTCGCTAGTACAGTCATTGTAAAAAGTCTTGACGTCTTGCACATCAATCAGCAGTAGGAGTCCTCCCTGATCCACAGCATCGACGGCATACTGCACGGCGGCCCAACTGGCCGGAGACCCATCTACCGCCACCGCCAACCGATTGACCATCACGCTCTCCCTCTTCTTCTGACCTTTTTCTCGTCACTGTGATATCCTCGATTATCTTACGGCAGGCCCTATGGGCGGGGGGACCACCACAACCGGCAAGGTGCTATGCCCCACCAGCCACCATGGAAAACTTCCCAGCAACCCTTCCACCCAAGCCATCCCTTGATGCCTCCCAACGAGCAGCACCTGCACGTCGTGCTTCAGTGCGCGCTCGTAGAAAACCCGAGCAGCCCCTCCTTGGCCAGGCTTGGCACTGATGGTCATCCATTTGAACTCGTGCCCGCACCCTTGTAGTAGGGTCATCACCGTATGGTGCGTGCGAGACGCTGCCTTATCCCAATCCTTGACAAATACGTCAATATCGGCCACCGATGCCTCTACGTCCGCTTCCGCGACCGCTTCTTGCTGAAATACGGCATAATCCTTTACGGCCATGATATAGACCATGCCTCCGGTCTCGACCATCGTGCAAGCTTCCTGCACGGCCGCCAGAGACGCGGGAGACCCATCCACGGCTACTGCTACCCGCGTAATCATTGCTGTGTCACTGCTCCTAAAAACCTAAGCATAATTACTCAAAGTCATGAGGCTTGTCCGCACACGGTTGATAAGAGTGTTGGTCTCGTGCAACCTGTGCCTCTTGACGCTCAGTTGCGCCGGAGGAACGTGCTAGCAGGATACGCCGAACTTCCCTGTGAGGGGTGTAGAGAGTGATCTCTTGATCGGAGTATCTATGGAGCAGGTTCCGAGCACCGTTGAAGTCAGCCTTTAGAACATCCCCGTTGGTGCAGTAAAACGTATCCGCCACGCACTTACCTTCCAGTAAGTGAGTGGCCGAGTCCATTTGCGATGTGTAGGCCGCATTCACGAGGACGTGCCTCGCTTTGCGCTGTTGTGTTGTAGATTCGAGGGCTTCGGCAAGCGTGCCCTTGGCCCATGCTGACATTCTCCTCGGGACTAAGAAACATCTCGTACTTTGCCTTTGACGAGAGCGCCACAGAGGCACTACCCGAGGCCGAGACCTTACCAACAGCCCCGGTTCGCTTCAGTGAGGCGTTCTCTGTGTAGAGCGTGTCCACGGGATTCCTTCGGCCCTTGAAAGCTTCGTGATTGCACCGTCGAGAGTACGCTCACTGCCCCGTAGTCTAGGAGCCTTCTCAGTACACGTTCCTTCTGTTCCCTTGGGTATGCCTTCATCCTACTCCTCATTCCCCGCCCTCAGTATGCGTGTAGTGGATCACCGATCGGGGGCACTGATGGCTAGGGTCTGCAACGCCAAGAATCCTGCTCACGATAACTCTATTAGAGCAGCTCGAGACACAATTGGAGCTGCTGTCCTGGATTCGTCTGGATGAGGGTATAGGCTCAAGAGACAGATGAGCACTCCATTCACTGAACAACAAGAATCACCACGAGCAGCGGCGACTCGACCAGAGCGAGTCACATGCCTCCCATTGGCCTCGCTCCAGGTGAACGGTCCCGATGCTTCTCGCTTTCTGCAGGGCCAGCTCACCAACGATCTCAATCATCTTGACGAGAAAACGCCCTTGATCGCCGCCGTCTGTACGCCTGATGGAAAGCTGGTCACGATCGCCAGCCTACAGCGAATCAATGAGGATACCCTGCGACTCATCACGTATCGTGAACACCTCAACCTGCTGCATGAGCGCCTTGCTCGATTTCGGATACGAGTAAAGGCCGATATCACCGTCGAGGACCTACACTGGGCCACCAGCCTCACCAGTCAAGCAACGGCGCTCTGGCCGCTGGATACAGCATTGGTACCGCTTCCAGCGGGTGACGACGGTGCCTCTGACGAGGCATTTGCACATCTTCGCCTTGCGCGACTCGCAACCCATCTCCCCTCCGATGCCCCTCCAGATCTGCTTGTTGCCGGAGTGCCAACCCTCGTTGCCACTGGAGTGAGTTTTACGAAAGGCTGCTACGTTGGGCAGGAGCTTGTCGCCAGAACAGACTCGCGTCATGCGAGACCACCAGCCTCACTTTTCGTACAGCGTTACTCACCCCTCTCCCTCGAGGCCCTTCTTCACCTTCCCACACCCCCCTTGCCATTAACCGCAGCGTCTGGTGATCTCGCAGGCGAGGTGCGTGCCTTGCTGCTCGAGGATACCACTGTCGTCGTCAGCGGCTGGGTCAAGCGCAGATTTGGCGATCAGAGTGGCCTTATGATCGACGCCAGGCCTTCGACGGCGATACCTGTTGCCCTGGCGCCATAACTAATCCGCCGGTTCCCTACCCATTCCGCCGGTTCCCTACCCATTCCGCTGCTTCCCTACCTTTATCTCCGCGCCACAGCTATCCCTCCGATGGCGGGGGGTCGTTCCGCGTCAAGTCACGAGCGAGCAGCACAGCCCTTGCCACCGCTGCGGCCTTGGCAACTGTCTCCGCAGCTTCATTGGAACCGATCGAATCTGCGACGATACCAGCCCCAGCTTGGAGATGGCACATCCCGGAAGGGTCGACGACGGCGGTCCGAATTGCGATCGCAAAATCCAGGTCTCCATGAGCGCTAAAATATCCGACCACCCCTCCGTAGACACCGCGTCGAGTCGTCTCGAGTTCATCGATGATCTGCATGGCACGCACCTTCGGCGCCCCGCTCAGTGTTCCAGCCGGGAGTGTCGCCTTCAGCAGATCGACATGACTCACGTCAGGTCGCAATTTGCCGACCACCTCGCTGGTGAGATGAATGACCCTAGCGAACAACTCGGGAACCATGAGATTGACAACCTGGACGGAGCCGAACTCAGCGACCTTCCCAACGTCATTCCTCGCAAGATCGACCAGCATGATGTGTTCAGCTCGTTCCTTCGGATCGCTCTGAAGTTCCGCGATCAACCGTAGGTCCTCCTCTTCGCTCCCTCCTCTTGGCCGCGTTCCTGCTATCGGCCGGACCATGACGGATCCGCTACGATCAGCTGTGACCAATGCCTCTGGCGAGGAACCAACAACGGAGATCTCGCGTGACTGCAACAGATACATATACGGACTTGGATTCGTCACACGAAGGGCTCGATAGAGCGAAATCGGATCCGCCAACAACGGAAAGTCAAAACGTCGCGAAAGCACAACCTGGAAGATATCACCGGCGAGAATATACTCCTTGGCGCGCTCGACCATCGCTTCGTAGGCCTCCGTCGAAGTCTTGTCCAGAAGGAGTTCTTCAGCTCCCCTACCCACCTTCACACGGCCCGGCGCCAGACCTGAGCGGATCTGACAGAACTGTTCGACCAGCCGTGACAAGTTGTCGCGAGCAGACTGGTACTGCTCCTCCTCGTCTCCGTCTGGGTCAACCAGGACGTTGACAACCAGGGTGACTGTCTGTGCCCAGTGATCAAAAACCACCAGCTCTCCGATGACGGAGAGAAGCACATCAGGCAGGCCGAGATCATCCTCAACAGTCTCGCCGATTGTGGGTTCGATCTCTCGGACAACATCGTAACCGAGATAACCCAAAAGCCCCCCGGCGAAAGGAATAGCACCCATCGGTTGCATCGAGAGAGCGTCAGTCAGTCGCTCCAAGTAATCGAAGATGCCATCGGTCGCCAAAGGCTCCACTGGCAATCGTCCGTCGATCTCGATCACACCTCCTCGCATAAGGACTCGGCCGATGGGGGCGCGTCCTACGAACGAGAAGCGGGACCAGCGACCGACCTGATCGACTGACTCAAAGATCACCCCATCCCCATCGGCCCCTATCAAAGCCTCAAAGGCAGCCACCGGGGTGATGGTATCGACCATGAGTGTCTCTGTCAGTGCGACGAGAGAGTACCTCCTCGCAGCTTTCCGAAAATCGTCGAAGTTCATGGCTGACCAACACGGTGGGCCATCATACGGGTAAAGCAGCTGTAGGTCCCAGTGTGACAGGCCCCACCACCATTTTGATGGACCCTGATGAGCAAGGTGTCGGCGTCACAATCGACGACGATGGCGAGCACCTTTTGGGTGTTTCCAGAGGTAGCGCCCTTGTGCCAGTACTCCTGACGTGAGCGTGAATAGAACCACGTCTCGCCGTCGAGTAGCATCCGACGAATGGCCTCCTCGTCGACCCAGGCGACCATTAATACCCGCTCCTCATCGTCGACGACCACCGCAGGCATGAGACCCCGACCGTCGAAGACGAGACTTGCCAAGAGCTCATCGTCATACTCAATACCCACTACTACTCACTCTCCAATCTACTCTCTCCCGATATCGGTACTCACCAGCGAGGACTGCTACCGGTACAGCCAACTCGCACCGCCACACAGCAGATCCGAAGACCGAACAATCCTTCATCAATCGCATAGGGTGATCACCGTCAGAACTAAAGATACAGGCCAGTCCCGGAATCGATCCGATCGGAGGCAACGGCATGGATATCGCGTTCGCGCAGAATCAGATAGGTCTCTGCCTGGATCTCGACCTCAAACCGATCTTCTGGCGAGAAGAGGACGAGGTCGCCCTGTTTGATAGTTCTGACCGCTGGCCCAATCGCCACAACTTCTGTCCAGGTGAGCCGTTTTGCCACCTGTGCCGTCGCAGGGATGAGGATCCCGGAACGTGCGGTGCGCTCGCCCTCTGTGGTAGGAACCTGGACAAGCAGGCGGTCGGCAAGCATCGTTATCGCCTGTTTCTTTGGCCCAAGGTCACTCATTTCGCACTCCTTATGCTCCCTCATCTCCACTTCGAACAACCACTCCAGCACGCCCAAGATACTCTTTGACCTGACCTACGGTAAACGTACCGAAGTGAAAAACACTCGCTGCCAGCAATCCCTGGACGCCGAGTGTCGCGCCGGCCAGAAAATCATCGAGACTACCGACGCCACCGGACGCGATGACAGGTACATCGGTCTCGGCGAGCACTTTAGCATAGAGCGCCCGGTCATACCCCGCTTGCTGGCCATCCTGATCCATCGACGTCACCAGCAGTTCACCCGCACCCTCTTGTTGCACCCGGTCGAGCCATGCGGAGAGTTCGAGACCGGTCGGGCGCGTTCCACCATGAGTTACGACCTCGTAGTCACCCCGCGTTCGACGAACGTCGATCGCGACCACTACACACTGATTGCCGTAGACGTCGGCAATCTCACGAATAAGGTGTGGATCACGCACTGCCGCCGAGTTCACCGATACCTTGTCTGCCCCGACCCGCAAGAGGCTGCTGGCGACGGCAAGTGAGTCCACTCCTCCGCCTACGGTAAACGGAATCAGTGCACGCTCCGCCACCTGCGCCGCAAGATCGACCATTGTCGTCCGAGCCGAGGTGGTGGCAGTGATGTCGAGATATACGAGTTCATCGGCTCCCGCCTCGCTATAGTGCTCCCCCATCGCCACCGGATCACCGGCATCGCGAAGTTCGAGAAACGAGACGCCTTTGACCACTCGACCCTGCGTAACATCCAGACAAGGAATGATTCTCACCTGTTGCATGCCTGCAATCCCTCTGCGACCGTCAGTGTCCCGCGGTAGAGCGCGGTTCCGACGATCGCACCGTCCATGCGACCTCGCCCTGGCACGATCGACGCAAGTGCTTGAAGATCCTGAGCGTCGCGGATCCCACCAGAGGCGATCAAACCGATCGGATACTCAGCAACAAGATATCGGTACAACGGAAGATCTGGTCCACTTGCCATCCCATCTCGTGAGACTGGCGTGATCAACTGCAGGACAAAACCACGCTGAGAAAAGTCGTCAACCGCCTCCTCCAAGCGAAACGCGCTCGTGTGCCGCCAGGCATCCATGACTACCCACGCCTGGCCATCACGCATGCGAAAGTCGAGCGATACCACGATCCTGGTGCGCCAATCCTCCTCCAGATCAAACACCCAACCCTCCGCCTCAAGAGCCGAGGTTCCAACGATAACACGATCGACCCCAAGGTCCAGGAACGCGCCAACCGTCGCCCTATCGCGAACACCCCCGCCGAGCTCCACCAAGGCCTTGTACTCCCGCGCCCTCGCTAGGCATCGTTCGAGGAGCGCGTGGTTTTGTCGATCCTGTGGATCTCTCGCCGCATTGAGATCGACCAGGTGAAGTGCATCGGCACCCTCCTCGAGCAGTCGATCCACTACCTCCTCGGCGTCCCCGAAGATCGTCCTTGCGGCATAGTCCCCCTGCGTGAGGCGCACCGCTTGCCCATCAAGGATGTCGACGGCCGGCAAAAATCTCATCAACGCTCCATCCCCAACCCAAGAGCCGCACCGAGGATCCGCAGGCCGACTCGACTCGACTTCTCGGGATGGAACTGGAAGCCAAGCAGTGACCCATGAGCAACTGCTGCTACGTAACGCCGGCCATACTCCTCCCAAGCGATCGCATCATCGCTCTCCCTTACCGCATACGAATGCACAAAGTAGGTCCACACCTCGGCAGTAAATGAGGTAAACAGCGGGTGGGTCGGTGTGTCGAAGCAGAGACGATTCCACTGCATCTCCGGGAGTCGTAACCCAGGTTGCATGCGCTCAACTCGTCCCTCAAGGATGCCAAGCCCCGCCTCCTCGGACTCATCAGAGCCCTCAAAGAAGAGCTGCATGCCAACACAGATGCCAAGGAGCCATCGACCATTTTGGACTCGCTCCAGAATCGGCTGCTCAAAACCAGCCTGGCGAAGTCGAACAGCGCACGCCCCAAAATGACCAACGCCAGGAAGAAGAGCACGATCGTATCTCTCCAACATGTGGGGGTCATCGATGAAGACTGGTCGATGACCAAGCTGCCTGAGTGCGTTCGAGAGCGATCCGAGATTTCCAATTCCGTAATCGACAATCGCTATCTCCATGGATGTCGGTATCTGATCGGAGCCAGGGCTGTCACAATCACCTGAGCCGAGTGGTCCTAGTGTCATCTCGGGGTTCCATGCAGAACGGTTACCACGCGCGGGCGCTCATCCATCAAGCAAACCCTTCGAACTCGGAACCTGCGTCGAGGTGACCCGCGCCGCATCACGTACAGCTCTGGCGAACCCTTTGAAGGCAGCCTCGAGTTGATGGTGGGTATTCCCATCACTGAGCGATCGTATGTGCAACGTGCAGCCTCCATGTCGGGCGAACGCAGCAAAAAACTCCTCCGCATGCTCCATATAGAACGGAGGGGTACCAAGGGCTAGTGAGTGATTACCTGCGAGCTCGACGACGGCCATACCGCGACCGGACAGATCGACAGCAACCTGAACTAGTGACTCATCCAGTGGTATGACCCGATCCGCGAAACGCTCGATACCGACGCGGTCACCAAGTGCGCTACGAAAGGCACTGCCCAAAGCGATACCTGTATCCTCTACCAGGTGGTGGGCGTCGACCATCCAGTCCCCGGTGGCCTCAACCGAGAGACCGATAGAACCGTGGACAGCAAACTGGTTCAACATGTGCGAGAAGAAGGGAACCGGTGTCGAGACCGAGGAGGGTCCTCCATCAAGATTGAGCACGATCACGATCTGCGTCTCCTGTGAACTACGCTCAAACTTTGCTGATCTCATGACAGCACCTCCTCAAGGGCAGACAATAATCGTGCATTCTCCTCGGGAGTACCAATCGTGATCCGTAATCCATTTCCCACTCCTGGCCACTGACTCGCATCCCGCACCAGAATAGACCGCTCCAGGAGGAGTTGCCATAGCTCGTGAGCATCATGCACACCCATGTCAACAAGGATGAAGTTGGTAGCTGACGGATATGGGGAGAGTCCCATCGACGCTAGTCGGCTGATCATCGCTTCACGTTCTACGATCACAACCCCAACCATCGCTTGCAGTTCCTGTCGCCAATCGAGGGCAGTCAACGCGACTACCTGCGTGAGGGCCGACAAGTGGTAAGGCAAGACAATCCCGTAGAGGGCGTCGATGACCGCTGGATCTGCGATCACATACCCCAGCCGTAGACCGGCAAGGGAAAACGCCTTCGAGAACGTCCGCACCACCGCGACGTTCTCGCCACCCCACTCAGGGATTTCCCGCTGGTCAAAATCGTGATAGGCCCGATCTACGAGAAAGAATTGATCCGAACGCATGGACGGAAGTGAGCGGAGCTCAACGGGTTCGACCATCCCAGTGGGGTTGTTCGGATCACAGATCACTACCATCGAGACATCGGAGGCAATCGTATCCGCCGTCAGCTCGCCATGTTGATTCCGCCCTCCAGATACCACCTCCGTTCGCGTCGTAGCTCCAATCTGCGCATACATCCCGTACGTGGGTTGGGCTACCCAGGCACTGCGCCCGGGCCCTCCGTAGGCAAGGAAGATGGTCTGCAACACCTCATTGGATCCATTCCCGACAAAGACTGCCTCCGCACCTACCCCATGGAGTTCGCCCAACCGTGTGCGCAACTCCATCGCCTGACGGTCCGGATATCGATTCAGCGACGAGCGACGAATCTGATTTGCAACCTCCCGAAGAAATCCTTCCGGTGGAGTCAGCGGAGATTCGTTGGTATTGAGTTTGAGATCTACCTCGAGCTGAGGAGAGTGATAGCTCGTAGCAAGCACGTGTGGTTGCGACGGCCCCAGCATCACGACCTCCTCCGAATCGATATGGACTCAGCGTGTGCCGTGAGTCCTTCGACCTTTGCGATCTCCTCAACCGCCCAACCGAGCTCCTGAACTGCGGTGGGACTGATCAGCACCGTGTGCTGTCGCCGGTAGAAGTCTTCGAGTCCAAGACCACTGGCAAACCGCGCAGTACCATAGGTCGGCAACACATGGGATGGTCCGGCGACATAGTCCCCAAAGGCCGCCGTAGCATCCACACCAACGAAGATAACACCCGCGTTTCTCACCAACCCGGTATCACCCTCAGCGTCTTGGTAGAGCAACTCAAGGTGCTCGGGAGCAATCAGGTTGGCTAGCTCGATCGCTTGTTGACGATCGCGGACCAGCGCACCATAGCCATTGGTCGCCAGGGTCGATCGGATCGCCTCCATCCGAGAAGCAGACCGCAGATACTCCGCCAACGCCTCATCAACGGCGTGGAGGTACTGCTCATCCCAGGTCACCAGCCAAGCCAGTCCATGCGGACCATGTTCAGCCTGAACTGCGAGGTCGATAGCGGCGTAGTGAGGATCGACGGATGAGTCGGCAACGACGAGCACTTCAGATGGTCCAGCAAAGGATGAACCGATGCCAACATCAAGGGCAACCTGGGCCTTCGCGAGAGCTACGTAGAGGTTCCCAGGACCAACGATGGTATCAACTCGTTCGATACTGTCTGTTCCATAGGCCAGAGCTGCGATGGCTTGGGCACCTCCAACTGGGTAGAGCCGCTCCACCCCGGCTACAAAACAGGCGGCGAGGGTGGGCTCGTCAACACCTCCGCCAGGTAAGGGAGGTGTGGCCACAACCACGTGTTCGACACCGGCAACACTAGCCACCGTCGCGGTGTGTAAAACGGTCGATGGATAGCGGGCAGCGCCGCCAGGAACATAACAACCTGCAGATCGAACTGGAACATTCCGTCGAATCACTGTAATACCGTCCGACGTCACCCGGGATGATGTGGGTAGCTCCGCCTCATAGACCTGCGCAATACGCCGATGCGCCACGGTAAGAGCCTGGCTCAGTTCAGGTGCAAGGCTACGATAGGCTGCCTCCATCTCTTCGCGACCAATCGATAACGTTGTCAGTGTGACACGATCGAGTTTCTCGGTCAACCGAAGAAGAGCTCGATCGCCGTGCGCCCGGACCTCGTCGATGATCTCACCCACTTGATCAACCATCTGACTGTCTGGTGCAGCTGGACGAGGGATATCGGTGATCTGAAGTGGTTCTTGAACGGCGCGAAGATCCACGATCCTCAGTGCGTCCTCGAAACTCATCGTTACCATCCTTTCTCTAACTCGATCTGCCAATCGTTTACCGTAGAGGAGGTCTCTCCTCACCGATGACTCATCACCCATACCTCTTCGCCTGGCTCATCAGGAGAGCCGACCAACCGACCCTTACGGCCAATCTTGGCTGGCAACGAGGCCGAGTATGCCCCACTACGACCCATCTACGACAACGCCTACACGAGCCTGTCCTTGAAGAACTCAACCTTAGGGACCCTGCCGCCAAACGCTACGACCCTGCATCGCCTAGTGGCATGCTCCTGTGCGCGAGCGCACGCACCGAGGACGGTACCGGAACTCCGGCGGCCAGGTCTGGCGCCTCTAAAATACGACCGGTACCTGGCTGATCGAGCACCACACCAGCCCACACCGACGTGGCGACATCTTCGGGCCCATCATCTGGCCATCCATTGGAGATCTTCAACGACCATTCGTGGATCGGTATCGATAGGACCATCGTCTGTGCAATCTCCCGAGCGCTGGGTTCACGAATCTCTGCTGTTCGTCCGGGTATCAGCTTCTCAGTCAGCACCGTCAGCGCCCAGAGCTTTCGCTCGTCGTCGACAGGCTCCGGTCTCCCGAAAATGACCGCCGATTGATAACGAATGCTTGACTCGAAGCTGCTGCGCGCCACGATAACGCCATCGACCTGAGTGACTGCGACCGAGACCTGTTCGCCTCGTTTGGCTCGGCGCATCCATCCAGAGGCAACCGACCCGTGCATGAGCAGTTGATCCTCGACCCGCGCAATGGCCGTCGGGAGCACCAGTGGGCCATGATCTGTCTGGATGGCCACGTGTCCGATGATCTGAGAGTCCAGTAACCGGTAGAGAGAAGACGTGTCCCTCGAGGCACGATGCCGCTCTCTCGTCAGTTCAGTCCGTTCCATCGGTCAAGCTTAGCAGCACGAACCGGGGTGAACCTCAACGCCTCTCAACTGCCCCGAGATCTTTCATGAGGATATGACACTGCCGTGTCGGGTCGACCGAGAGTTGACCTCGGAGCCGGTCCCAGGCGGCCAAGGAGGTTGCGGACGCATCTCCGACGACAAAGTTCGAACCCCTCCGTGCGAGTCCATGAAACCGGTTGCCGTCAACGCTGAGAGTGCGGCCATCATGGCCATGTAGATCGACCTGTATCAGGCTGGTAGCTCGATGACCGCTCCCGACCACCACGTTATGGCAGATCGCCACGTCCTGAAACTGGCCACCAACGGCGACGACCGTTGCCTGAGCGTCACCGCCTCCGTCGAAATGCAACGACTGGTTCAACAGGCGATTATCGGCGACGAAGACGTTCCGAATCACGGAGTCGTAACCGAAGGCGTCGACATAGAGCGCATCGAAAGCATGACCTGCATCCTCGGATGGACCTAGATTCGGCGCAAGCGAGAGGCCATAGCTCGGAACCGAGTTGCTCGTTCCCACCGTGTCGATCACCGTATTCCCGGTAACCCATAGCTCGGCGGTCGACCGATAGGCATTCTCTGTATCGAGGCTGATCCCCTGATTCGTGTCAACGACTAGGTTATCTCGCAACCAGAGCTCGTGCCCGCCATCGTCATAGATCCCTGCCGCATTCGCAGTGTCAACACAGTGACCGCCCCGCCAGGTACCCGCAGCGCTATTCGTGGTCGTGTCGATGTTGGCCACTTCGTTGCCTTGGAGGAGGCCAAGCATGGGCTCTGAAGTATGACTGTACCAACCCTCGACATCGATGCCGATGTTATCCCCGTTCACCACTCGATTGTTCGCTACCAGAAACCGATGCACATCTCCGTTGATGACAAGATTCTCACTATCTCCCGTTCGTGTGTTGCTGATGCGATTCGAGGCCACGACGACCCGCGAAAGGGCGTCTCGCAGCCCTGCTCCATAGTCCTCCACAACGATCCCCATCGCGTCCACCCCCGCGTTGCCACAACGACCCCTGACCAGCATTGACTCATCGGCTCGATTGACAATCGACGATACTGAATTATCCACGATAGAGATATCACGACATCCACGGCGTAAACATGATGACGGTGGCTGACCATAACCGTGGCTTGCCACCTCGACGTCGATGCCGACTGGGGTGACAGCGGGCGAGTCAGCTAGAACATCACGGATACTGAGCCCCATCACTCGCACCCCAGTCGATCCGAGTACCGCTATCGCCGGATTGAGCGCGTCAAAACCCACCGTCGGTGCGTTCGCATCGCGAACCGCTCCAATGATTACTTGCGCGTGCTGCCCTGGGGCAGACTCGAGTGTGAGCAGCTTGGGGTCGTCCTTGTCGACAATACGGATCTGACGGCGGAAAACTCCCGTCAGACAGATGGTGGATGCTTTTTGAAGCGAGTTAGCCAGGCGAGCGATCAACCTATTCAACTTGGTACTCGAGCTGTTGACCTCATAGGTGCACCTGGAGGGGACCTCGGCAGCGCTGAGCCAGTCATTCTGCCGGTCGACCTCGTTGACCCATGAATAGCGAGTATGGCTTGCCAAGGATGCAGCTGTCGTTGCAAACAGTGACGAGCCGGTGGAACCAGTGGTCCAGGAAACAACGTGACCACCAGCGTAGAGACCTAACGCCACGATCACACCGAGGACAAAAGCGCCGTTCGCGAGTTTCAGAACGGTAGCACGCATAACCATCTCATCTCGACGGCACGACCCATGATGCTCGGCTCAGGATCAAGACACAACAAGCAGCATCGTGACCAAGCCCTGGCAATCAGACTATGAGCCATCGAGCCCATGCCAGCAAACTTCATCTCAATGCCTGGTACGACTGAGGCACGGTCTCGTCGCGACCTGGATATGCCGTCACTCGCCCAACAGTCGTTCTATGTCCTGGGGATCTACAAGGTACCGAGTGGCCAACCGAACTGTATCGGCTCCAAAACGGGATCGATCGATCTCGGGCACCCGGACATGTGGGTGTTCCAGTAGCCAACCGGTGAGCAGAAGCCGGCGATACATCAACAGTCTTGGCACTAGCGCTAGTGCCTGCGAGCCAAGGGCACGAATCCGACCATAGCCTACCAACCAACCTCGCAGGAGCCCCAACGCCTCTGGTGACGCTTCATAAAAGGAGAGACTCGCTACCGCCTCATAGGCATACCATCCATAGCCACAATCATCAAAGTCGATGATCCCAGTCAACCTATCGTCTTGGACAAACAGATTTGCTGCACGAAGATCGGCGTGCAACAGGCCGAACACAGATCCTCCTCGAGGAGCGGAATCAAGCCTTGCCCCGATCTCCCCGTGAGCAGCGGCCACGACCTCGTACCCTCTCGGATCACGAGAGAACGCCGGCTGCCACGGCCCCCATCTGGGCGCTGGCCCTGTGAGAACGGAGGCATCCCAGCTCCAGCGAGCCTGCAGAGTTCGATCGCTATCGTCGGCACAGAGATGGACAAGCGCAGCTAGCTCCCCAATCTGGCTCGCCAGCTCGATGACCTGGCCTTGGGTTGCCATCTGACCCTGGACGTAGGTAAACACCACGTAGAGGCGATCGAAGAGAGAAAGCAACTCATCGCCAAACCGTGTCAGGATGACTCCCGGCACCTGGACGGGCAACGCCTCCTTTGCAAGCCGCATGAATCTCAATTCAGCCCGAATGCTCGCAACATCCTGGTATCCATCACGATAACGGCGCACCGCGAACTTGCCTCCTGGGCCAACAACTAACCAGGTGGTATTCTCTGATCGTTCCATCCGCAACACACGACTTCCAGCCAGACATGGCCAAGATGAGGCTAGCTCATCGAGAGGTACGAGCGCTTCACAGTCCGACACTCTCTCCACCTGTGCTCCCTTCATCGTGCTCAAGTCCATTCCTCTTCGCACCACTACCCCGCTTTGACCATCGGCAAACTGATCCATCGCCTCGAGCATGTTTCTTCCATGATTTAAGTCAAGCACGGCGCTCGTGGTGGCCCCTCAACGCTAGCGTAGAGGTGATGACTCCTTGACTCTGACACTGATATCTACTCCAGCAGGACCCCTCGTTCTACGAGCAACAGCCAACGGCACCACTGCGAATCGAGGATCCCGACCACCTCCAGTTGCTGGAACCTCGTCCGAGTTGAGCAGAAGCCCACTGTCGAGCGCAACCCATCACCATAACCCTCCCGAATCTCAATCCACCCCATCGAATAGCTATCCACATCGCGGCGACCAGAATCGGTCAATGACAACAAACCAGAAAAAGGAAAATGGTACATACGCGCCGGTCAATGATCATCCGGGTCTCTATGGTCGTGGTGACCTCAGGGCTACTCTCTGCGGCGGGCGGAGCGGTGTGGCCCTATCTCATCCTCTATCTACACTTCTCGCGGCACATCTCGACTCCACTCGCCGGAACCATCGTCGCCACGGAGGGTATCGCCACACTGGCCGGGGCTCTCGTTGGCGGGATTCTCGTCGATCGTTTTGGTGCACGTAACACAGCTGCGCTCGGAACTGCAGTCGAGATTCTTGGCTACTTCCTTGTCTTCCTAGCAAGAACACCTCCTCTCTTCTTCGTCGCCTCTCTCATTTTTGGCTTCTCGAACGTACGCTACTCTGCCCGTAACGTAGCCACCTCGAACGCGTTGCCAGGTGACCTACCAGCGACAAAGTTCTTTTCCTACGACTTCATGGCATCCAACGCTGGCTTTGCCATAGGCACCCTCAGTGGGGGCCTCCTTATCGACTTACACAGACCAACGACCTTCCTCCACCTGCTCGTCATCGGGATGGTAGTTGGCGCACTTGCAGGTTCGGCTTTTCTCTTGCTGCCTAATGATCGACACGTGAGTGAACATCCCGTGGACGCCAGCTATCGAGAGGCACTCTTTGACCCACGGTTAAGGCGCTTCTTGGTCTTTGCAGTCCTCCTCTCCTTCACCAGCTACGCCTCCTTCGACACGGGCATACCCGCTTTGATCGGGATCGCCTTACATAAATCACCGCAAGTGATTGCCATCGGATTTGTCATCAACCCGATCCTCATCGTCCTCCTCCAACGACCGGTCTACTCGCTCGTTAGCCGTATGGGTTTTCGTCGAACGCTCCAACTCACCGCCTTGGTCTTCGGGGTTGCATGGTTGGTTCCGCTGGCGACCGCCTACCGGCACACAACGACCTTCGTACTCGTCGACCTTGCGGTCTTCGCAGCGATCTTCGGCTTCGGCGAGATGTGTTACTCACCCATCCGGACTCCGGTGCTCCTCGCACTTGCTCCAAAACGGCTCCGCGGGCGCTACTTCGGACTGAGCCAGTTCTCGCGAGCCCTCGCCAATGTTCTCGGGCCAGTGACCGCAACCGAGGCGATCGGACACGGCCTCGCCTACTTCTGGCTTGGAGGCCTCTTCGCTTTAGGGTCAATCAACACATCGATTGGCAAGAAGTTAGGACGCCAGGTCGAACATGCCACCACATCCCCCCGTGGTACCACCGCTTTTGATCCAGAAGCTGACCCATCCGGGGAAGACTCTACGGCAGAGTGACAAAACTGGCATCAAGCTCGTCGAGTGAACGCACCCCAAGGAGCTGCATGGTACGTCGCACCTCACTTGCCAAGATGTCAATGCTACGATCTACCCCAAACTCACCACCCGCCATCAAGCCATAGAGGTAGGCACGACCTACCAGTACAGCCTTAGCACCAAGTGCCAGGGACGCAACAACGTCCGCCCCATTCATCACGCCTCCGTCGATCAGTATCTCCATTGCGGACCCTATCGACTCCACCACGGAACCTAGAAGACGAAGGGGAACGCTCGCGCGATCGAGCTGCCTACCACCATGGTTCGAAAGCACAACCGCGTCGACACCAATAGCTGCGAGACTCTGGGCATCCTCAAGGCGTTGCACGCCCTTTACGATCAGCTTGCCGTGCCAATGTTCCCGAAGAAAAGCAAGATCCTCGATGGTCGCCGACGGATCAAACATCTTATTGATGAGGGATCCAACCGTTCCGCCATAGACGTTCATGCTGGCAAACTCTAAAGGAGGTGTCGTGAGGAGATCGAACCACCAGGCCGGGTGGAGAGCACCGTCAACAAAGGTCCTTGCAGTGATCTGGGGTGGAATGGTCAACCCATTGTAGGCATCGCGTAAACGATTACCAGCTACAGGAACGTCGACAGTCAGCACGAGAGCTTCATAACCTTGAGTCTGTGCGCGCCGCAAAAAATCCAAACCCGCCTCTCGGTCACGCCAAAGATAGAGCTGGAACCACCTGCGTACGTTCGGAGCCGCAGCCGCGACCTCCTCGATCGATGTCGTACCCATGGTCGAGAGGGCATAAGCGATACCTGCACGCTGTGCTGCGCGAGCAACCGCTGGTTCCCCCTCAGCACGCATCATCCGTGTAAAGCCGGTGGGGGCAAGGGCGAAAGGCAGCGAACTGCGCGCACCAAGAAGTTCGACAGAAGTGTCCACCTCACCGACATCGCGCAGAATGCGAGGGTGGAAAGTGAGCGACCGAAATAGATCTCTCGAACGCGCCAACGTTAACTCACCATCGGCGGCACCATCGGTATAGTCGAAGACGGCCCGTGGTGTACGCAGGCGCGCCAGCGCCCGCAAATCCCCGATGGTCTGAGCACGCTCAACTCTCGCACGCCAAAAATCCAACCGAGGCGCTCGTGGCGCCAACAATGACTTGAGCCCAACAAAATCAGGTGTTTGACGTTTCACTCGCTTCTCCTCAACAGATTCATCGTTCCCAAGAACATCACAACGACTCGAGTTGCAACGCGTGCTCATGGAGATGCTCTACCCCGAACTCCATGAGTATCCGCTCTACCGTCATCAGACCAAATTTCGGATGCAGCCCTCGAATGCTCAGCTGCTCCGGCGTCAGCAATCGGCACAAATCGATCGTGGCTAGTGCACGGAGATGTATTTCGTGCCGAAGTTCGTCCACTGCGAGCTCCGAGCTTCGTTCTATCCGGGCAATTCGCTCCGGTGAGCGCTTTAGCCGACCAAAGGGTTCGTCTGGTCCGTGAGTAAGCACCCGAAGAACCTCAGCCAACCAGTATTCAAGCATCTCCGAAACGTGACCGAGCACATGGAGATTGTCCCACTGCTCGCCAGTTTCAGCGTCCGGCTCGGTAACGGCACCCCCTGGGGCCCCGTCCATGGCGGCACAGAAGTGCAAGAACGCTGAGTTGAATCGCTCCTCGAGAGGTACCGTGAGCATCGTCAACCCCCATTCCTCAAAGACCTCGAGACGCCCATCGCAACCATCCGACTCTATCCCGGGATCAACCTTCGTACCCAATCGCTCCTACGGCGACCGTCGCGCTGCGCTAGCCAACCATGAAAACAAAACTCGCCCCCTGCAACAGCCTCACCAACTGTGAACCCTTAGAAAGCTAGAGCAGTTCCCACGTTTGCCACGACCTCTAGGCTAGCACACTGAATCTCGCCCTTCCAATGAGCTTGTGCGGGGCCAGCGGTACTAAGTTACCTTTGAAGAATCAATAACCATAAAGGGAGACACATAATGGAAACTATCCGCGCCCTCGTCGTCCGGGAATCCACACCACAACCAACCGTAGCGATTGAACAGCTCCCTGTCTCTGATTTTCGGCCCAGGCCACTGAGGGTCCACGTCGCTTACTCGACACTCAACTATAAAGACGGCATGGTGATGAAGGGATTGGGTCGATTGGTGCGCTCCTACCCGCACATTCCCGGTGTTGATCTCGTCGGACAGGTGATAGCGGATGAGACAGATACCTACACGCCCGGTGATTGGATCATAGCCACTGGCTTTCGAATCGGTGAACTCTATTGGGGCGGCTATGCCGACGAGGCCTTCCTAGAACCTGACTGGGTTGTACGCCTTCCCCACTCTCTGACACCACGACAGGCCATGGGCATCGGTACTGCCGGCCTGACCGCCATGCTCGCCATCATGTCACTTGAGCACCTGGGAATAGCACCAAGCTCGGAGGATCCGCTACTCGTGACTGGTGCAGCTGGTGGCGTCGGCTCCATCGCCATCGCCATCGCCAATCGACTCGGGTACTCGGTCGCTGGTTCGACGGGACGCGCCAACGAGACTGACTATCTCAAACATCTCGGTGCCGCAACCATTATCCCAAGGGATGAACTCGACGGCGGACCAGAACGTCCGCTGGAGTCTGAACGCTGGTTAGGGTGCATCGATTCCGTGGGGGGCCAGACTCTCGCGCGAGTGCTCGCGCAAACGAAACGAACCGGAGCGATCGCATCGGTGGGCCTTGCTGGCGGTGCCACATTCACCGCATCGGTGATGCCATTTCTCCTGCGCGGTGTCTCGATCGCCGGCATTGATTCTGTCAACGCTCCCCTCCACGCTCGCAACATCGCATGGGAACGACTCGCTGACGTACTTGACCCAAAACTCCTGGAGGAGATGATCACCGAGATCGACCTCGAATCACTCCCCAGCTACGCCGACCAGATTCTCAAAGGGCAGGTGCGGGGACGGGTGGTAGTCGCGTTAAACCCGAGTCTGTAGTCTTCCCTCAAGTGCCGTGAGATCGATGGTTAGCTTCTCCTGCGTACCCATGGCCTCTTTGCGCTGTGCCTTATCCGCATACATCGCCTGGTCCGCCTGAGAGAGAAGGGCCGCCAGGGACATCTTTTCACCCTCAAATGCTGCTACCCCAATGGAGACCGGAAGCCGACGGGCGTCAAAGAGGCGACGCAGGCGACGTGCCAGCTCCTCCGCATTGATACGATCAGTCTGTGGTGCAAGAAGGGCGAACTCATCCCCGCCAAGTCGGCCTACCACATCCATGGCACGCAAATTGTCGCGTAGCGTTCGGGCGAACTTGATCAGATAATCATCACCGGCCTCATGTCCATAGAGGTCGTTAACGGACTTTAAACCATCGAGATCAAACAACAGGATGGCCATCGGTGCTGGATTCCGCGACAGCCGACTTGCCTCTCGTTGTAAGACCTCAAGGAATCCGCGCCGATTCAGCAATTGCGTCAGGGGGTCGTTCGATGCCTGCTCCCCAAGAATTGCGAGTTGGTCTGCGAGCGAACGAACCTGTCGCTCGTACTCGGTTCCCATCGTAATCGTGAACTCAATCATGCGACACATCGCAACCAACGTTTGACGAGGACAGCGCAGTTCTCGATTCGAAAAAATCACGGTAGCAAGGCTATCGTCTCTCGTCGCCTCGAACGGGACGAGGTAGAGAGAGGCCAACGGCGAAAACCCGATATAGTCAGAAAAAATGCGGCCCGGCCCATCTGGCTCAATCGGGACGGCCGTCGACAGATCGACGGCATTCTCGAATTCGATCACATCGCCTTCGCGTAGAATCCGAGGAACGACTCGAACTCTCTCGATCAAATACCTCGACTCGAGCCGTCTCGCCACCATGACACCCATCGCGCCAGCAGCAGTCATCAGCTGTTCCAACAGCCCTGTCAGAGCGTTCTCACCACTGTTGCCCAGAACGCCGATATTGAGTGAATTCGATCGCTGCATTACACCAACCCCTCATGAGCTTCATCGGTCGATCACTCGCTAGCCTTAAAACGAATATTCTAAAAGGAGGGGTGTGTCTCGCATCGAGCTGACCGCCGTTGGATTGGCGCTTGGTGCGGCGCTCGCATGGGGAGCGTGGGGATTCCTCTCGGATCGTGCCTCGGTGCGCGCTGCCCCGTTAACTCTTTGGGTCACAGTAGTGCTCGTGGAGGCGATAGCAGTCATTCCGGTTGCCTTCCTCATACGGCCCGCCTTCTCTTGGTTGACTATCGCAGCCGGTCTGGCCGGCACCATCGGCTACGCGCTCTTCTTTCTTGCGCTACGGAGAGGCTCCAATGCGGCACCGCTCATCGCAATCACCGCTCTTTACCCGGCCGTCACCCTCATCTTGCAAGTTATCATCACAAGAGTCCAGCTCCACCCACGCCAGGTGGTGGGCCTAGCGCTCGCCATCATCGCAATAGCCTTGATAGCCCTATGACCAACCCTATCATCTACATGGAGCACGCTTACCTGGCACGCGGCGAGACCACCGTCTTTGCCGACCTATCGATCACCTTGGAGGCTGGTCAGCGCCTCGCCATCCTGGGGCCTAACGGCATCGGAAAAACATCACTCGCGATGGTGCTTGCAGGACGGCTCCGGCTCAGCCGAGGAGTATTGCACCTCTTAGGCAGTGACGTGCACACCACCGACATCAGAACCTTACGGCCAAGGATTGGCTACTTCTTCGACGGACTGGCCATGCAACTAACCCCAGATATGACCGCTGTCGAGGTGGTTGCTCTTGGACGACACTCGGGCCTCCGTCGTGAATGGTTCGTGCTCGACGACCACGACCACACCGAGGCCGAGCAGCTCCTAGAGATCGTGGGTCTTCACGGTTACGCGCAGCGAACCCTAGACTCGCTATCATCGGGTCAACGCCAGCGTGTCCTTCTCGCACGAGCCTTCAGTGGTACACCACGCTTAACCGTGCTCGACGAACCCACCTCTCACCTCGACCTGGTGGCACGTGAAGAGATGATCGAGGCACTCGAACGTATTCTCGACCACCATCACCAGGATGGAGCTCTCGTGATGGTGGCTCATCACCTGGAGGATCTACCCGCCTCGATCACGCACACCCTCGTAATGAGTGAGCGTGGCTACTGGTTTGGTACGGCCGACGAGGTGTTGACGTCTGCAACGCTCACCGATGCCTTCAATCACCCCATCGAAGTCCATACGCTCGCGGGAAGGCGTGTCGCCACCGCCTTGCGGCATCGGTGAGTCAGATCTGACAGACACTCCCGCCAAGAGACTCCCCTGCCGCAAGGTTGCCCTGTCATGGTTGGGTTGCTCAGCCAGATCCGGCATAGCTCAGGGATCTCCCGTTTGGTGATCCCGTAGGGCGTCGCGAATCATCGTTACATCAGCACCTATCACTCCACCCAGGTCGCCACTACTCCAGACGAATCAGCTCCCTTTGATAGCGTCGCCCATTGGCGACATAGAGATCGACGGCCTGGGCGAAGGCTCCCTTGGAGACCCGGTCGTGAAAGACAGTCGCCGGAACCCCGAGCGCCATTGCAAACGAAGGAACGTCGGTATCATTGGTTACCATGGCGTTCGCCCCAACCAAAGCATGCTCATGGATCCGAACCCGGTGCAGAACAACCGATGACGATCCGATGAGGCAATGGTCCTCAATCACACAACCCTCAAGGTGCACAAGATGTCCGACGACACACTCGGCGCCAACGATAGTAGGAAGCTCAGCCGTTGCATGAATGACCGTCCCATCTTGCACCGACGTTCTATCACCTATCGCAATCTGGCCATAATCGCCGCGCAATACTGCTTGTGGCCAGACCGAGGCCTCCTCACCGATCACCACAGAGCCGATTATGACGGCATCTGGATGGACAAATGCCGAGGCGGCGATCTGGGGAATTTGACTACCAAGACTGTAAATAGGCATAAGGCCAGGTTAGCTAAACCCCACCAACTCCGCTGCCTATCGATCATCGTGATACGCTCGCTCTTCAAAAGAGTATCGTTAGCCAATGCACAGTGATGGCTACTAGCCTGAGCACATGGATCGCAATGAACGGCAAACCAGCTCCCTGATAGTCTGGGCTCAACTCGAAACACTACACGACCTGACCTACTTTGCCAAAGAGTGTCGCGAGAGCTATAAGGCCCTTGGGGTTTCCGACTCCTGGGCTCGATACTTCGGGGGACGCGCTGCACCGATGGGAAGGGTCGAGCCAGGCGTAGTAACAGCCGTGTTCTACACCTTCTCGCATCGCAATGTCGAGGCCGCCATCCCTTCAGTTTGGCAGATAGCCGCACCTGAACAGTTCGTCGGCGCCCGTTTCGAAGGCTTGCTGGCTGCCTGGAATCGCATCATGGAATCGACCCCTCTCGCCCCAAGCCAGGAGGCTCTAGCCCGCGCGGCTGAGATCGCAACCAAGATTTCCGTCGATGGAGAACGTAGTGGACATCCCCTCTACGCTGCAAACCTATCCCTCCGGCCACCGGAAGATCCGACTTCTCGGCTCTTCCATGCCGCCACTCTCATCCGTGAATACAGGGGAGACTGTCACAACAACCTGCTCTCCGTCAATCAGATCAATGGTTGTGAGGCCCACATCCTTATGGTGGCTATCGGAGCTGAAAAGCGCTCCACGGCACAGCCATCGAGAGGGTACACCGACGATGAGTGGAACGATGGCGTTGAGAGCCTTGCTTCACGAGGTCTCATCAGGAAGGACGAGACGATCACTATGGAAGGGCGCGCATTCCGTAGCGATTTGGAGCGCAGGACAAACGTATTGATGGCCCCGCTCTTTGACGCAGTCTCCGATGGAGAACTCGCAGAACTCCAGGCGCTCGGCGCTCCCATCGAGATGGCGATACGTCAAGCTGGGGCCTTACCCAACTTCCAGCGCGTCCACGAGTTGCTACCCTCCCTCTAGACCAGCATGGCTATCTAGCCAAAGGAACCACAGTGGTGGCGACCTCGTAGGTACGCCTTCTGTTGGTTATCCACGTGGGCTCGACGAAGGCTTCGACCCCACCACCTAGTGCCGGTGCGATCTGGTTCGCGTTCGCTCGTTGTGGAGATCGTCAGAGGATTGGTTTGAGCCTTCAGTGCCTAAACCATCGCAGGTAAACACCCGCAAACAAGAGAACGATCGCGATATTGATGAGGAGACGTGCGAGCGTGTGGTGACGTAGGAACGCTACATCGACAACGACGACGACCACTATGATCGATGCTGCCCAGACCAAAGGTGTCAAGTTCCTCATATCTCCAATCCTAGACCTTTGCCACTACCAGTCTTTGGGAGACTCCGCCACCAACGTATTCACCATCATCTCGTCTCCAGTGCGCGATCATCCCCCTTAGGCCACACCGGCACACAGGGATTCCGCCCGAGCCTGGCGGCGGAGAAGCACGCACGCAAGCCCCGACGGCGCCACGGAAACCATCAGGGACGTGCTAGCCGAGCAAGCTCCTCAAACTCGCTGAGGACGCCAGGATTGGCCACCGAGTCACTTGATGCGACATCCGCGAGCTGCTCCCCGAGAAAAAGTCGGCGAATCGGAACCTCCAACTTTTTGCCATTCAAGGTCTTCGGAACCTCCGATACCATGAAGAACCGGTCAGGAACATGTCGAGGAGAGAGCTCTCTTCGCAGCGCGGCTCGTACCTGTTGGACTACCTCCTCCTCGACCGCCGTCGGGGTCAG
This sequence comes from Actinomycetes bacterium, assembly GCA_021822605.1. Lineage (GTDB taxonomy): Bacteria > Actinomycetota > Acidimicrobiia > Acidimicrobiales > Acidimicrobiaceae > Ferrimicrobium. Next base: position 39,952 of record JAKAQL010000008.1, on the reverse strand, counting down.
GACAAGAAAAAGGATGAGCTCACCAGTTCGATCGAGAGCCGAGGTGTCGATCACCAGGGCCTCTTGTACCCCTTTGATGGCCTCCACCACACGGTAGAACTCGGCAGTGCCCATGCGGACACCACCACGATTCAAGGTTGAATCAGAACGGCCGTAGATCACGCTCGAACCATCAGCATAGAAAGTGACCCAGTCGCCATGTCTCCAGACGCCAGGATACTTGGCGAAATACGCCTCATGATACCGGCTTCGATCCCCATCATTCCAGAACCAGATCGGCATCGACGGCATGGGTTCGGTGATAACCAGCTCACCCATCGTTCCCACCACTGGTGTCCCTGACTCGTCAAAGGCTGCAACCGCAACACCGAGTGCGGGGGCCGCGATCAGTCCGGCTCTCGTTGGATGCATCGGAGAGCTACCCAAAAACGCGGTACACACATCCGTGCCACCAGAGGCTGAGATGAGCTGTACTGGTCCCGGAACGTGACGATACACCCAATCAAAACCATCGATGGTCAGTGGCGCTCCGGTCGAGCCGATGGCCCGTAGCGACGTACCATGGATCAGTGATCGTGGATCCACCCCTCCAACCTGCGAACTGCGAAGAAAGGGAGCCGAGACGCCGAAGAAATCGATACCTGCCCTATCGATCAGCCGCCAGAGCTGACCGAGATCCGGGTAGCCCGGGGAGCCATCGTATAACACAATGGAAGCGCCAACCAGCAGGCCGCCCATCAAAAAATTCCACATCATCCAACCCGTGGAAGAGTACCAAAAGAACGTGCTCCCATCGGCGATCTCGTTCTGGAGCTCGAGCACTTTCTTGTGTTCAAGCACGATTCCACCGTGGGAGTGGACAATAGCCTTTGGAACGCCCGTCGTCCCTGAGGAGTAAAGAACCCACAAAGGATGGTTAAAGGGCACCCGAGCAAAAATCAATGGCCGTTCTCCCTCGATCGCCTCATCAAAGGAGAGTAGGCTCCAGGCCCCCCGTGGTAGTCCGTCCGCAGATCCCGCCACGATAACGGTGCGAACGCTTGGCAGCTCATCAAGGATCGAGTGAAGCGTCGTCCTCCGATCGATGAGTCGACCACCATAGCGATACTCGGTGACTGCCAAGACGACCTTTGGTTCAATCTGGCGAAAACGATCCACCACCGCGCCGACGCCAAAGTCCGGTGACGTGCAGGACCAAATAGCACCGATACTCGCGGTGGCAAAGAGTCCAACGACCGCCTCATAGATATTGGGAAGATAGCCCGCGACACGGTCGCCTACTCCTACGCCAGCCGCCTGAAGGGACGCTGCAAGCTGGGCAACAGCTCGCCAAAACTCATGAGCCTCAACGTGTTCTAGCATCCCGGACTCGTCAGCCTTGACGATGCACGCTGGGTCGTGAAAACGGAGATACGCTTCCTGGGCGTAGTTGATAAAACCATCCGGGAAGAACACTGCATCGGGTAGCTCTCCTACCAAATCGCGATCACCCAGATCGCCAGCGAGCTGACAGAAACGTGCGACGGAACGCCAAAACGGACCGATCTTGGTAATGCTCGCTCGATAGAGGTCATCATAGGTTTTCGAACTAACCCCGAGCCTTGGGCCCTCGGTGCCCAAAAACGCTCCTAGAGGTCCTGACAGTCCTCCAGCACTGGGTTCCCAGAGAATGTCACCAACCTCGGTCATCGCTCATTCTCCTCAATCTCTAAGTCCAGATGACTCAGCACCTGCTGTGCCTTGAGCAGCGAACGGCGCACCTTGGCGAGCTCCTGCTGTACCTGCTTGACTCTGGCTGGGTCCAGACGCCGATACCTCAGTAGCTGTGAGAAGCTCACGTCGTCGAGCTGGGACAGTAGTACCTGCAGGCTCTCCAGCATACGCTCGCGACTCTCATCCGGGTCCGGCATCGCTACTCCTGACCTTGGGTCCGTCTGACCTCATGGATCGCGTAGTTGCCTTCCTGGTACCCGTCACGTAACGCCTTCTTGTAAAACTTCCCGACCGATGTGCGAGGAATAGCCTCAACGAAGGAGTAACGCTCAGGTAGCCACCACTTTGCGACGCGACCAGCCAGGAACTCACGAAGCTCGGCTACCTCAAGATCCGCTCCTGGCTTTACCACCACAAAAGCCAACGGACGCTCGAACCAACGATCATCCGGGACTGCGATGACCGCAGCCTCAGCTACCTTGGGGTGCGCCATGATGGCATTCTCAAGCTCAATGGAGGAGATCCACTCCCCTCCGGACTTGATCACATCCTTTGTACGGTCGATGATTCGAACGTAACCTTGTGGATCAACGGTAGCGATATCACCAGTTCGAAGCCATCCGTGATCGAAGTTTTCAACTCCTCGCCCTCCCAAATAGCCTGCAGTAATCCAGGGACCGCGCACCTCGATCTCCCCAAACGCCTTGCCATCCCAGGGCTGTGCCTGCTGTTGATCATTCACAATCCGCAACTCTACGCCGGGGACAACCTTGCCCGCCGTCTCGAGATAGTCAACTAGGCGTTCACGTGGCGTACCTGAGGGAGGAATCGCAAGGGTGCAAATCGGGGAGGTCTCCGTCATGCCCCACCCGGAGACGACAGGGATATTGTACCTCTCAAGATACGCCTCAATCAGAGATCGGGGTGTCGCTGACCCTCCAGAGGTCAACATGCGGAGGCTTGAGATGTCCGTTGGATGCGATTCCAAATAGTGCAACAGATCGTTCCAGATAGTAGGCACCCCGGAGGAGACGGTCGGGCGGAACCTCTCGATCATTGCGGCGAGCGGTTCGGCCTGCAAAAAGCGCCCCGGCATAATCATGGTTGATCCGGTGAACCAACAGGCATACGGAGACCCCCAGGCTGCCGCATGAAACATCGGAACCACAATAAGGGCAACATCACCCTTGGACTCCAGAATATTCCAGCTGCGTTGGCTAAACAGCGGGAGCGCGCTGATCGCGTGGAGATAGGTGGAGCGATGCGAATAGACAACGCCCTTTGGACTACCAGTGGTACCTGAGCTGTAACAGATCATTGCCGCATCCGTCTCGGTGAGCTCCGGCCACTCCGCCAGCGGCGTTGCACCTCCCAGAAAGTCCTCATAATCTACCACGCGACGCCGTGCTGCCACTGCCTTCCTGGCAGCAACATCGAGAACTGGCCCGACCACGATAATGGTCTCCACGCAGGGGCAGGCGTCAAGCACCTGCGCCAATAGTGGCAATCCAATCCCATCGACAATGATGGCCCGATCCTGTGCATCGTCAATCACAAACTGAAGCTGATCGGGTGAAAGTCTGAGATTCAGCGTGTGAATCACCGCCCCCATGGCGGGGATACCGAGGTACGCCTCGAGGTGTTGCTGATGGTTAAAACAGAAAGTGCCCACCCTGTCGGAGGGTTCGATTCCAATTCCGGCCAAGGCGCCTGCCAGTCGAGCTGCCCGATCAGCGATCTCCGCAAAACGAGCACGGGCAACGTCATCACCACCGTTGTAGGTGAACACCTCCGCATCAGGAAAGGCTTGCGATCCGTAGCGCAATATGCCAGCCACCGTGAGCGCACCCTGTTGCATAGTCGATTCCATCATCATCCCTTTCGCGATATGAGCTTTAGCCTACCAAAGTTCCACGACGACTACCAGGCACCCAACCAGGGCTCATCACCTCCCCAGGTTGCCCAAGCGCAAAACATTCGCGAACTCTCTCGCGAGGTCGCCTCCAGTGGGCTAGAATGAGCGTAGTTGACCAAGGTAAGCACCAACACGTCGGGTAGATGGACATATTCGCTGGTAGGGTTCGCCTCTCGAAGCCCTTGGCCTAGGGACCACGTACGGAGGATCGAAGGGCGCCATGTATCATTCCTATCCGACTTGGTCATGGTTGAGCGATCCCGCGGTGGTCGATGAGGTTCTCTCCGCAATCGTCACCGGCGTCGACAATCAGGACCAGTTGCTCACCCGTGATCTCCTCGTACCGCTGGTGCTCGCTCTAGCACCAGCCCTTGCGGATGCCAGGGCAAGCCGTAAGAGTGCAGAGCTGGCTGCCATCACGCTCCAACGGTTGGGCTACCCTCCTTCCGTGGTCCTCGCACTCATCGATTCGCTTGCAGTGACGCTGATGCGGCATCGCGAAGACCTCGAACCTGACATGGTTCATCAACAACGCCAACGTCTCCAGGCGCGTGCGATGGACACCCTAGACCGACGACACCGAGTAGAGCTACGATCTGCCCTCGCACTCAGCCATCATGATGCCTTGACCGGTCTCGTCAATCGGCGTGGATTCATCGATGCCTTGACGGCGAGTCTTCTGCGAGCCGATCGTGCTCACACGCAAGTCGCGCTCGCCCTCCTGGACGTCTACGCCTTGACCTCCATTGACCACAACCTTGAGGCCGACCCCCGCGACCGTGACCGTCTTCTCGTAGAGCTAGCGGGGCAACTCGGTTCCCTCACCCGTTCAACCGACACCGTTGCACGCCTCGGCGATACGACATTTGCGCTCTTGGTTGAGACGGCCGACGGTCGTAACGAAGTGGTCTCGATCATCGAACGGGAGCTGAATGCGATTGGCGCGACACGACTTCAACCCCCGGGTGAAGAACCACCAGCCTGGTATGCAGGACTTGCTATCTCGTGGCGAGAAAATGCTGACCCGATGCTGCTGCTCGGTATGGCGGAGACAGCACTTTCACAGGCCCTCGTCACCGGTGCAGAGCCTGGGCTCCACTTGGTCACCCTGCCGATGTCTGACGCCGCACCCGAGTCTCCCCCGACGGCCGGCGTCCACTCCCTCCTCTCCATCGAAGGTGATAATCTCGAGGTTCGTTACCAGCCAATCGTCGATCTGGGCAATGGACGGATCACACAATATGAAGCCCTGGCTCGCCTCAGGGTGTCATCCGGCCTGATCAGTCCCGAGGAATTTATTGATACGCTTGCACGGGAGGAACGGCGGAGACTCTTCGAAACGGTACTCGCCCAGGTGGCCGACGATGTCGAGCAATATGGCTTAACAAAGCCAGTTGCGATCAACATTGAGCCGGATCTCATCTCGGACGAGAGCTACGCGCGTGAGATCATTACCGTCTGGCGCCAACGAGGGATCTCACCCCATCAGCTGAGAATCGAGATCACCGAAAACCAGGATCTCGTCTCGCTCGCCTACGGTCCGCTGGCGCTTCTTAAGAAGGCTGGGCACCAGATAGCTCTTGATGACTTTGGAACGGGCTACGCATCCCTTTCGCGAATCATGAGCTTCCCCTTTGACGAGATCAAACTGGATCGGGCGTTTTCAGAGCCCATCGATCTGCTCAACGTTGGCTTACCCCTGATGACCGTCGCGATCGATCTCAGCGAACTGATCGAGGTCGATCTGGTGATCGAGGGTATTGAGGATCCACGGATGCTACCAGTGCTCCATGCCCTAGGGGCGCAACTTGGTCAGGGTTACGCGCTGAGTCGTCCACTGCCGATCACCGAGATCCTTGCCCTTCCCGACTCACTCATCCTCCCCACCATGCAGTCATACCCATCCGTCGTTGCAGCTGCACAGGGATTCAGGTGGGAACGCGCGATCATCTCACTTGCCGCCAGCGGACACAAGAGGCCGTTAGCCGAACCACGCTGCGCAATCGCCAGTAGCTTAGAGGATCCCGACCTCATCGCGCTCCATCAGGCCCAGCACCAGCTCGCTCAGCGCGTGCTCAACACCAACGACGCCGAGGCTGCACGGGAATTTTGTCGTCTGGGCCTCGAACTACGACGACGAATATCGACTCGACTAGCCGCCGACTAGGTCGAGACGAAAGTCATCCCCTTCCCAGCCAAGGCCGACGATCATGGCACCGTCTCCTGCAAGCCGGATAAGCTCATCCACCAGGAGCGCCTGGGGAACGTGACTTGAGGACCGTCTTCCGTCTCTGTCATCGAGTGAGCACGCACCGTCATGACCATCACGGGTCCAAGCGAGCAGCCAACGCTCGTCTTCCAAGTGAACCAGACAAGCCTGCAACTCTCCAATCAGAGCATCGATGGCACCGATGAGCTGCGCGCGATTCGGGTAAAGCATCTCCACAATTCGTGCCGGGTCGGTGCGCGCAACACGAACACTATCACGGATCGATCCTGCCGCCAATCTACGCAACAGTACGCGGTCAGCTGCCTGACCAACGAGGCGACCGAGGGCAACCGCGCTCACGTGCGGCAAAGTAGACACCATGGCGATTGCACGGTCATGATCGGCCAGAAGGATCGGTATGACCCCGTTGCCCAAGGTAAGAGGAACCAGCAACGCCGAGGCTAGCGCCTGGGGTTCCTCCTGGCCAGTCAGCACGACTGCCCAGTTCGCGTTCGCAAATATCGACGGGTCGGCACTTTCAGCACCGTTTCCCTCACGTCCTGCCATTGGGTGTAGGCTGATGTAGGACAACGATGATGGAGTATCGTCATCGAGTGCTAGCTCATTCTTCACTGACGCGATATCACAGACGACCGGACGCGACCCTGTTAAATCGGCCAAAGTCTCCAGCTGATCGCGAACCCCTCGAACCGCAGGGGTCGGCACTGCAAGCACGATCAATTCACTCTGGCAGACAAGATCGAGCAATGATGCAGCCGTATTGATCCCAAAACGTTGCACAACAATGGACATCGACACCGGATTCGAATCAAAGCCGACGACCGTGACATCATTCGTCAACGCCGCGGCGAGCGACGCCCCAAGATGGCCTAGACCAACCACCCCAACGGACGCAAGCCGCCCATGAACTCCCTCCACACAGATCCCCCTATGCGCCTGAACCAGCCGCCTCCTCGTAGGAGAGCACTCCCCGGGGAAGTTGGGTCGAGGGGGTAACGACGTCCTTGGCAGTCCAACGTGGATAGCAACCCATCAACTTGACCTGATGACCAGCTCGCAACAGAGATCGAAGAAGCGAACGCACCGGTTCGACATTGGCATGCCCATCAGCAACCACGACGAAGCAGTGAACATCTCGTTCTCCTGCCAGCGGGCGCGACAAGATGGACGACATATTGACATCATGATTTTTAAAGTGATTAGCGATTTCACTCAGCGCCCCGACGGCATCAAAACGTGGGACGATAGCGAGCATCGTCCGATCGGTGCCTGTCGGAGCGGGAAGGGCGTTCGCGACCAGCGCATAACGAGTCCGCAACTCACTCACCTGCGCTACCTCGGTGGCAACCGCGTTGAGTCCCGCCTGCGCGCCGACACTTGGCGGCGCGAGGGCCATCAATCCAGGATCTCGAGCACTCACTACTTCGTCGCAGGCAGCCTTCGTGGATACTGCGTGACGAACGCTGAGTCCGCGATGCCGAATGAAGTCAGCACAGAGGTCGAGAATCATCGAGTGGGAGATGACCGTATGAACAGACGCCTCACCATTGAGAGAGAATCCCCAGATCTCCTCCGCAAGAACTGCCTCGCCAATGATGAACGCGTCCTCAGCATCAAAGATCAGTCGATCAAGGGTAAGCGTCAACTCTCCTTCGGTAGAATTTTCGATGGGGAGTACACCAAGAAGCCCTGGTGTGGTGGACACGGTAAAGATCACCTGCTCGACAGAGGGCATCGGAAGAGGATCAAAGTCGGTGAAACCAAATAGCTCAATGACTCGGTGGTCAGAGCTGCCAAGCGGTCCTGCGAAACAGATCATCGGGCGTTCATGGTTCGCCACAAAGAAATCCTCCCTCACTCGTGCGCGGTCCCATCAAGCCTAGGACAACAAGGGTGCCATTACCAACATCCGCGGTGCGGGAAAACGAAGACTTCACGCTGCACACCTATCAGTCCACTTGGGATCGATCGTCTAGAGAGTCGTGAGTCAGCGCTCGTCCGGGGACGATGTGCGTCCCTCGTTGCTCGCCAATGGCCACACCGTCGAAGACCGCCCTCCCCTGCCATATGGAGCATGAACGTCGACCGACCGTTTCAAGAGATCCGTCTTCATATAGGGTTACACCATCCTTGTCTAGGCCTTCACCGTTGGCAGGCGAGGATCACAACAGGAGCACCGACACCAAAGGCTACCACTCAGCCCCACCGTGAAGTGCCAATCGGCAGCGAAATCCAGCCACAACAACTGATGCACGCGAAACCTTAGCAGTGCACCGGACAGGTGCTAACGCCCAGACAATCTGATAAGCCCGCACCGCAGCCTCGCCGAACAGGGCTCGAGATGCTGTGGGGTCGCAAGCAGCCATCGGGCACGAAAATTGTGGATAATTCAATTCCTGTACGCCCAGCCGGAGAGAGTGCGTAGCTAGATTCAAGAAGATGACTACGCACGCCGAGCTGACCACTGATGACATCAACTTCATTCACGATCAGGAGGTCTTTTTTGTCGCAACGGCTCCGCTAAGCGATCATGGCCATATCAACTGTTCGCCGAAGGGTTTACGCGACACACTCCATGTGCCAGACGTGCGACATGTCGCATACCTCGACCTCACTGGCTCGGGTGCCGAGACGATCGCCCATCTCAGAGAAAATGGACGAATCACCTTAATGTTCTGCTCGTTCGCTGGCGTGCCAAACATCCTGCGTATCTACGGCAGTGGCCAACCCCTGTTACCAGGTGGGTCAAGATTTGAATCGTTGGTCACGAAGTTTCCTAACCGGGAGGGTGCCCGCGCCATTATCCTGATCACCATCACGAGCGTGACTAACTCGTGTGGCTACGGGGTACCCATGGCCGCCCAGATGCGCCAGCGAGACCGTCTAGAAAACTGGCTCGCTGCGAAGGGCAGCGAAGGCCTCAAAAACTACCGCAAACGCTACAACGCCCACAGTATCGATGGGCTGCCGGCCATACCATAGCCCACGTCACAACCACACGAACCGTGCAACCAGCGACCGAGAGTCTTCGGCCAGGGGTTCGATCCTGGTTGACCTCCCAATCGCGAACCGTCTCGCTGCGCCTAATCTGGCCACGACGGTCGAGCCTTTGTGAAGGTTGTCACCGACTGACCCAGCGTGAGCGCCGACCAGGCGACAAACGCTCCCGGCTGCGGACCTGAGTGCTCGGTGAGGTCGTTCCAGAAGATTCCCCAGCCACTCGCAATCCGCTCAGATCGGCGGCCGACACGTACCAGTGACTGCATCGCCAGACGGGTGGCTTTCGGATGAGCAAGAGCCAGGCGCTGGATGGTGTAGCCAGTGGCAAGGAACTTACGAAAGTGCTGGTCGATTGCACTGCGATAGGCAGCATCGCCATCCACACCCCATCGATCGATCACCGACGCACACAACGAAGCACTCATGAGCGCCGCGGCGATTCCCTCGCCCTGTAGCGGGTTCACCAGCCCCGCCGCATCGCCAACGAGATACACCCCATCCGATGCCACACGTGTGCCGACGAGACCCATCTTCAGCCAACCACCCATCTCTTGGTGGGCTCCGGCTGTGGTGATGATCTTGCGATCGAGCAGATCCTGTTGATACTGGTCTAAGAGTTCACGTACCCCTCTCGCTCGAGTCCGCTCTCCACCAACACCCACTCCGACACCGAGATTGAGCTGCCCACCACCCTGATCAAATACCCACCCGTACCCTGGAGTGATCGGTCCGCGACCCCCAAGCAGTAAATCAACCCGGTCAGCTCGTACCGAACCGGAAAGATGTCGCCGCAGTGCAAAACCCAGCAGAATTCGCTCAGGCTCCACCATCCCCATGGAGCGAGCAACACCGGAGTTAGCTCCGTCGGCGCCCACGACGATATCGAACTCCTCCTGTCTCCCATCCAGGAGGACTCGCAGGTGCGGGCCGCTTCTTTGTACGTCACCAACGACCCCAACCCGACTCTCGGCCCCCGCAGTGATAGCCTGGCGATAGAGCAGATCATCGAACTCCTTGCGCCGAATTGTCAACCCGTAACCGCCGTGATTGAGTCCGGCACGAGCTGGCATGAGCATCTCGCGACCCTCGAAGCCAAGCCACATCGACCCTATGCGATGCCGGTCACCGGAGAGTTCGACCCCCAGACGATCGAGCATTGCGAGGGCCAACGGTCCAATGACGTCCCCACACGCTTTGTCCCTTGGGAATGAGGATCGGTCGACCAGCGTGACCTCGTGACCACTCTTGGCGAGCAGCATGGCGGTCAGCGACCCAGCCGGACCAGCCCCGACGACGAGCACTCTCATGAGAAGCTAATCTGAATCACTCGTAGCTGAAGATTGGACCGGGATCTCCCACTCGGAAAAGGATCTTTGATGCCAACCTCCCAATAGAAACCGTCGCTTCCTGCCTTGGATGCCAAGATCACATCCTGACCCTTGGTGACGCTCGCATTGTAGAGGTGCCAGCCAGCATCGGGCAGCGCAGCCTTGAAGAAGGCGAGCACCTGTGGCGGAGTCATCGTTGATCGATAGAGGACATAACCATCGAAGGTAGTACCCTGGGGATTTAAGTTCTTATAGCCAGTAGGCACCATCCCGACCGGTAGCAGGACTGTCTCCGCTACATTCCTTGGAATCTGACCGTCAGGTCCCAGTTTTTGTAGTTGTGGCAAGGCCGTCGTCGCCGAACCCGGGATCGGAATTTGCGCTGGTTTCTGTCCACCGCTCGGAATGGCGGCCAGTGTTCCAATGCTGACCACGACGATCGCCCCTACTCCAGTGCTCCAACCTATCACCTTGCGTCTGTTCACGATCTATCTTGTTCCAATCTCACCGACTCAGCCAACTCGATCGGTTCAGATTGCTGCCCCGATTAGTCTCCTATAGATTACTGGCGGTGTGGCCGAGTGGTTAGGCAGAGGCCTGCAAAGCCTTGCACAGCGGTTCGAATCCGCTCGCCGCCTCCAGGATCTTCGTGGAACGGGGTGGGTCGATAGATTCAGCGGCTCACCTGCAACACGAATTTCTGCGAAGTGAGTGCCTATTGACTCGTTCACACCCGTGACTTGTTACGCCGCCTGAGTGCGCTGGAAGAGCGAGGTGATCGCTGCCAGTCCGATGAAGGTGGCACCGACACCAATTGCACCAGCCAGACCAAAATGCGAGTCGGCGACTTGACCGGTTACGAGAGGGCCCAGGCTTTGCCCGACCGCAATCGCCACCGTCGCCACACCCATCGCACCTGTCTGCAGCGAAGGCGGAAGTACCACCCGAGTCACGACCCCGAAGGCGGTAGAACAGCTCATGAGTGCAAGCCCGAAGAGCATGGCAGCGACCATCTCGACCCAGAGTGCTTTCGACAACAGATAGAGCGACGCTCCGATTGCCCCAGAAAGATAGATCGACGCCGCCACCAGGCCGGGCTTGTGACCAGCGAGTGGTCGAAACCAGACGAAACCGCTGATCGCGGCGACCATGCCAAAGATGACATAGGAGATCACGACTCTCGAGGACGCCAAGCCTTGATGGCTCATGAGGGCAACTTGAAATGTCAAAAATGCTAGGTAGCCGAAGCCAAACAGCCCGTAGGCGATAAGTGCGGGGAGCAACGGCCGGTAGTGGCCAAGATGTCGTTCTTGGGCAGTGCGCACGGGAGGATCGCCCACCTGTAGCGATGCGAGTACGGCGCCGGTCATCGCGAGCAATGTGATGATGGCCAAGATCGACCAATCGACCCTCCATAGTGTGCCAATACCCAGATGGATGGCAGGGATAATCGCGCCGCTCACAGCGGTACCCAGGCCCGCACCTCCGAAGTAGACCCCAAGAATGACCGCAGCTCCCGACCGCGATAGTCCTCGTGCGGCCTGTTGAGCAAGGGAGGACCCAACGACAAAGATCACTGCACCGCAGAAACCAGAGATGATTCGGAGGCCGAGCAGCGGCACGAGGTGAGCGTTCACCGGTGTCAGGGCCAGCGAAACGACCATGCCTGCACCGCTCACGACAAATGACCGGCGGTTCCCGAATCGATCCGAGATGCGCGTAACCAGGAGTGCACCTCCAAGGTACCCAATAGCGTTGGCAGTATTCATCGCGCCAGCCGCGAAGTAACTCCAGTGCAAAGCGGTACGCATCGTCGGCAGAAGTAAAGAGTATGCAAAGCGTGCGAAACCAAGCGATGTTGCCGCTGCGAGGGACAGTCCGATCGCAACCAGCATCACCCTCACATCAACACGCCGAGATCCCGCGACTGTCTCATCCACCACCACCACTCCTTGCATCGGCCAATGCAGGCAAGGATAGACTGGAGATGAGAAAGATGAGGGACTCGATGATGCAATTTAGTGTTCCAACCGTGAGCTGTCACCACTGTCAAGAGGCGATTCAAGGCGAAGTGGGAAAGATCCCAGGCGTGCAATCCGTCGTGGTCGATATTGACGCAAAGATCGTAACCGTCGAGGGCGAAGAGCTACAAGTGGAGACCTTGATCGCTGCAATGGATGAGGCCGGCTACGATGCCGAACTCATCCAGTAAACAACTTGAGCTAGAGCTCTTCGGTATGACCTGCACGAGCTGTGCATCTCGTATTGAACGCAAGCTCAATCGCCTCCCAGGAGCAACGGCAACCGTTAACTATGCCCTAGAAGAGGCCACCATCACGTTTGACCCCAGCGCCCTTGACACCGACCGAATTTTAGCGGCAGTTCGCCAAGCCGGCTATGAAGCGGTTGCCAAGGATCAGGAGGCGACCTCCCCCCAGTTGACACACCACCGATGGCCGTTGCTCGTGAGCGCACTACTCAGTGCCGTGCTCCTTGGTGGCGATCTCTCCATATGGTCGATAGCACGACCGATCGCACTAGTGCTAGCCCTTGTTGTCATCATTCTCGTTGGTCGTGGCTTCCTGGTGACTGCACTTCGCGACCTCCGACACTTGACGGGAGGCATGGACTCCCTTGTCGCACTTGGCTTTGTCACCGCCTTCAGCTGGTCGGCAGTCATCACCATCGCAGCGAAGACAAGTGAACCAATCTTCTTTGATGCGGCAGCGATCGTGCCGACCGTCATCTATCTCGGACGATGGATCGAAGAGCGCGCAAAGGTAGCGGCGAGGAGCGATCTCAACGACCTCCAGGCAAAGATCCTCGGCGACGTCACCGTGTCTCGCCAAGGGGTCGAAATGACAATTCCGGCCAAGGAGATCCTGCGTGACGACCTACTCACGGTGCGCCCTGGTCAAGTCGTTCCGACCGACATGACCGTCACCGCTGGCGAATCTGCGGTTGACACCGCGATCATCACAGGGGAATCCGATACCAACCATGCTGGACCAGGAAGCACTATTCTCGCGGGGTCGATCAACCGTGATCATTTGTTGGAGGGCATCGCGATAACCAGTGCCCAACGCAGTTTTTTGTCACAGCTCACTCAACAGGTAGCGCAGGCCCAGGCCAAAAAGGCGAATTTGGAGCGCCTGAGCGATCGAGTCTCTCGCGTCTTTGTTCCAGTAGTCATTCTCATTGCGATCGCCACGTTCTTGATCTGGCTAACCCAAGGTTCGATCATCAAGGCGCTCGTCGCGGGTATTGCGGTGCTGGTGGTAGCCTGTCCATGCTCACTTGGTCTTGCCACGCCAATCGCATTCCTAGTAGCCACCTCTCGGGCGGCACGTACCGGTATTCTCATTCAGAGTCCAACCGTTCTTGAGCAGGTACCCAAGATCGACACCGTCTTCCTCGACAAGACGGGAACCCTGACCGATGCGACACTCGCACTCGATGACCTACCCACGGGACTAAGCGAGGAGGGCAAGGTCCTCATCGCGACGGTTGCTCAGGCCTCTACGCATCCAGTCTCCCGTGCACTCACCGCACTATCAACGCTGAGGGCGCCAGTGGAGGCTGTGCGAGAACTACCTGGCTCAGGTTTAGTCGGGACAGCGGGCGGACACACGGTGACGATAGCAGCGCCACAGTACTTCAATATCGAGACGAACCAGGCATCGCGAACCATTGCCTGTCAGATCGACGAACAGCCACCCCTCCTCTTCACTCTTCATGAGACGCTCCGGAAGGGGGCAAAAGAGCTCGTCCAAACCCTGGAACGCAGTGGCATCGAGGTTGTCATGTTGACCGGCGATCGTCTCTCTAATGCGCAGGTGCTGGCTGATGCCCTCGGCATCACTGCAATCCGAGCCGGCGTCCAACCAGGTGACAAGGCAGCGACGGTACGCGGTGAGCAGGCAACCGGAAGACGAGTAGCTATGGTCGGCGACGGAATCAACGATGCGCAAGCCCTTGCGCAAGCCGACCTTGGGATCGCACTCGCCAGCGGCACCGACATCGCCAAGGCTAGCGCCGATATCACCATCCTTGGTGACGACATTACCAAGGTGCCCAGCGCGATATCGCTGGCGCGAGCAACCTTGCGCAACATTCATGAGAACTTTGCATGGGCATTCGGCTATAACGCAGTTGCCATCACCTTGGCAGCTCTTGGCATCCTCAACCCTATGCTCGCCGCTGCGCTCATGGCAAGTTCATCCCTTATCGTCGTCATGAACGCTTTGCGCCTCAGAAGATGGCACCTCCAACCATCGTCCCTGGAGGTAGCCGAGACACCCACCCCTGGCACGTTCGAGACGCGTACCACTACAGAACAGGTCTTCGATTGATACATAGCTCGTCCTCTACTACCAGACATGATTGGTGGACTCATCCTGATGTTACGGTATAGTCGTCGCGACCGACTTGCTTAAAGCGGCCAGAGGCGCTAGACTGTCGTTGCTATGAGTAAGCGCCAGCTCGACCTCAAACTTTTATCGTTCACCTCCATCGTTGCGCTACTCATTGAATTCATCTTCGGTACCGCCAATGTATTGTATGTAACAATTACTCCTCATAACCCGTGGGGTGCATCGCACCCCATTGCGGTTCTGTATATCCATGTGATCATCGGTCTTGCCCTCCTAATCAACGGCGTCATGATGATCAATGCCTCACTTGAACAACCCGCGGCTGGCGCCCTGGGTTACACGATCGTCGGAGTCCTTGGTATCGTCATTGCGATTGCCGCAGGGCTCGCCTTTGTCAATGGCGGTGGCCGATCAAACCTGTTGTCGTTGATCATGGCACTCGGATTCACCCTTGCGCTCTTTGCGTATGCTTTCCTGCTCTATCACCTCAGCAGATCACCGTCCAAAAACTCCGGCCAATAGACGCTGCTCAGAGTGTCATAGGCTCGGTCAGTTTCTCGTTTCCGCGGCCAAACGAGGCATGAATACCGCGTTTATCGCGCCAGACTTGCCCTTTGGAGCCAACGGTAGACGGGCAGCCCAAGAAGATACGGTTGCCACCTATGGCACGACACGCCCCCGCAAGATTTACCTGCGACCCCTGTTCGGAAAGTTCGGCAGCCGACACTCCAATGATCACCACGGCAGCACCTCACTTGGCCTTCTCGCTGCCGGTCACCCCAGTTGAGTGCGCACCGTTTTTGACTATCGTTCACTCCCCTTTCGGGGAGATTAGCGGAGAACAGCTCTCGTGAGGCAAGGAGATTCTCCATGTTCTCGGCGAACGAGCTCGCTCTGGTCGGGATGCAGAGTACCGTTACCGGAATCATGTCAGCAGATGGCTCGCTCGGACCCACTCAGCAGCGATCTCCATCACGGTGGGCCGTAGAGGACTCGAACCTCTGACCCCTTGCGCGTCATGCAAGTGCGCTACCAACTGCGCCAACGGCCCGTGGGCTACACTCTATAGCGCCTGGCCCCGCAATCGGGCCATCTCGGCCCCACTCCCCAATTTCCTCGCTTGCCATGGGCGCACCAGTAGCCCCAACCCCCAATCGACACCCTCGCTGGATCGTGTGCAGCCTCTGGATAGAACATTCTTATGCTCCTCCTCACGTCTGAGGTGGATACAGCCGATCGATCCCAAGCAGCCAGCCGCCTCACTAAGGTAGTGGAGCGGATGGATAGATAGCTTCCCTTCGGCGTCTGGTCACTATCAGTACGAACCACCGATATCGACGAGATGCGAGGGTAGCCAACGAGGAGCGCGTCTTGAACGAGGGACGCTCACAGAGCCGCGGCGTGAGGCCTCCTAGGCGTTTGCAGTCCAGTCAACGCCGCGAGCTGTCCATCCATGTGGCTGAGGGTTTCGGCTCGAATCTACGCTCGCTAGCCGCACCCAGACCCACGATTGAATATCACATATACCGCTGACCTTAGAACGACTGTGCCCCAGTGATGAGGCCCGTTACCTCAGGCTTGGAACCGAGCGAATTCAAACAACCACGAAAAGCAGGGAACAGCACAGCCAAACCCTCTGTCGAGCGGACGACGGGATTCGAACCCGCGACCCTCACCTTGGCAAGGTGATGCTCTACCAACTGAGCCACGTCCGCGTTACGCTCAACAGTATAACAGGCGACCCAACTCCCCTTGCCCCTTGTCTTTACGCAGGCGATCAATGATGGCCGGTATGACCAAAGCCACCAACTCCTCGCTCCGTCTCTGACAATGCATCTCGCACCAGATAGTCGACACCCACATACGGTACTACCACGAGTTGTGCGACCCGATCACCAGGAAGAAGCTCCACCGTACTCTCACCAAAATTGATCAACAGCACTCTGATCTCCCCGCGATAGCCCGCGTCGATCAGGCCCGGAGCGTTGAGTACCGTCACACCCAGACGAAGAGCGAGACCGCTGCGGGGCATCACCAACCCCATCGTCCCAGAGGGCAGCTCTACAGCAAGTCCAGTGCGACCCAGTCCACGGGCACCGGGGCGCAGGGTCAGACTTTCGACAAGGGCAAGATCGGCTCCTGCATCGCCCGGCAACTGCGATGCAGGAATTTGTGCTTCAGGATGAAGCACCTGTACCGCGATCTCCGTCACTTCGACATCCGAATCAGCTTCTCCAACTGATCGATCAGCCGGTCCTGTCGTGAGCCCTGCCGCAGCCACGCCACCCTTCGACTCAAGCCCCAAATCGTGCAGAGCATCATCGCCTCGACGACAATATGGCTCGACATCTTCGAGCTACCTGCGCGCCGATCATGGAAGGTGATTGGCACCTCGGTGATCCTGAAGCCCAGTTGGGAGATTAGATAGGCCATCTCAACCTGAAATCCATACCCATCGGCGCGTACTCGGTCAAGATCGATCATCTTCATTGCCCCGGCCTCGTAGGCGCGGAAACCAGCGGTGGCGTCGTGGACCTTCATCCCAAGCATGAGGGACGCATAGCGATTCCCAAGACGGGAGATCAAGAGGCGCATGGCCGGCAACCCTTCCGACGAACCACCGGCTACGTAGCGTGACCCGATGGCGAGACCAGCACCGTCATCGAGGCTCTGAAGCAAACTTGGGATGACGGCCGGGTCGTGCGAGAAATCTGCATCTATTTCGACCAGGGCGGTAGCACCGGAGTCCAGCGCCTGCCGAAACCCTGACCGATACGCTGCACCGAGTCCGGCCTTCCCAGGACGTCGTAGCACGCGAATGCAACTATCGGTGGTGCGGAGCCCCTCAACCAAATCCGCCGTGCCGTCCGGCGAGCTATCATCAACCACCAATACCGTGGAGGCAGGCACCGCCTCACGAATCGCCTTGACGATATCGACAATATTGCTAGCTTCATTATACGTCGGAACGATCACCCAGGGATGCTGCGATGCCGTGTGACCCATATACCCCTTCTTGTTCCTCTTACCTTCATGCTACCCCACTCAGCATACACAGCGAGTAACCTGGCTGTCATGCTGGCATGGATGGATCTAGAGATGACAGGGCTTCTCCCCGAGCGCAATGTCATATTGGAAATCGCGATGATCGTTACCGACGACGACCTCAACACCATTGAGGAGTTCGGCCCTTTGGTGATACACGCGGATGACGATTCGCTTGGGGAAATGGAGAAAGTTGTCACAAAGATGCACGAAGCCAACGGCCTCCTGGCAGACGTTCGTGCATCTACCACCACTCTTGAGGAAGCCAACCTTGCCGCGCTTGCCTTTCTCAAGCGGCACTGTCCAAATGCTCGACAGGTGCCTCTCTGCGGAAACTCGATCGGCACTGATCGCCGCTTTCTCGCGAGGTACATGCCCGACCTTGAGAACTGGCTGCACTACCGATCCGTCGATGTGTCGAGCATCAAAGAACTCGCGAAGCGGTGGTATCCCGGCCTGGCTGATCTCCTGCCAAAAAAGGACAGCTCACATCGTGCCCTTGACGATATTCGAGACAGTATCGCAGAGCTACAGTACTATCGTGAACATCTATTCGTCAAGGCTCCAGCGATCATCGACACTCACAAGTCTTGACAGCCGCAACCGGTTGTACCGTTGAACTGCTATGAAGGGTACGTTCGCGACCAGCGCATACAGTACCGGGACGGCGATAAAACCTGGACTCAGCCAAAATACCGGTACCCACTGAATCGCCAACAAGACGGTATGTACCAGCTCAGCCCGCACCGTCTCCAAGTACAGTCGTTCCAACACCGAGTGCTTACGACTGATGATTCGCCGCTTAGAGACTCCGCCGCCAAACCTTCCCGCCTCGGGTAGCTTATCTTTCCAAACGTCAATGCGCAGTATGCGTCGATACCAACGCGCAGTGGGCCCGGCTGACCACCAGGTGCGACGAGCGACAGAGCGCAACGCCCCTAGAGTGAGCCGTGCACCGAGGAGTCCTACCACTACGCTTGTCGTAATCCAGTACGCGATTGCAAGCGCCATGTCGGTCACACTGGACACGCTCATCGCCTCGTTCTCATCGCCTGACCTTTCCAGGTGGTCATACCGCGTAGTAGGTCAAACCCGGAAGTGGCTACCATCCAAAGAAAAATGGGTAGATAGACCAGCTGAAAACACACACTGCTCCAATGGAACGCACCAATACGCCGTGCTACCAACGTATTGACCAAACAGACCAACCCAATGACCACCAACGCCGCCGGCAGACCCTTGACACCAACGGAAGCAAGGGTGGCGAGTGCCGAGAGTTGGCCCACTACCATCAGCGTTGCCAGCAGCGCCCCGAAGCCACGAACCATGAGCGCCCCTTTCGCAACGTTTTTTCGGAAGCCCTCCAGCAACTGTCCAAACCCATTCGCATACATCCGAAACTCAACCCATCCTCGACCCCCGAACAGGACAGTGTGACCGCCAGCACCTCGAAATCTCTGACCCAATGCCTGATCATCGAGCACCGAGTCCATCACCACCGCATGCCCACCTACCCGTTGGTACTGAGCCACCTGACAGCACAACACCGGACCGAAGGTGGCAGCCGAATATCCAAGCCCAAATGCGCCAAAGGCTCCTGAGGCCACCATAGAGACGAGGTTCGGAAAGAATGCGAACTGCTCGTACCAGCGCCCCATCCGATGATAGGGCTGTACGCTGATCAGATCATTTGGTCGCCCCCGAGCAACAGCTACGAGCCGCACCAACGCGTGAGCCTCGACAAGATCGACATCTGCATCCAGAAACACCACCGTCTCAGTGGTCCCCTTTGGGATCCAATTGCTCAGAGCGCCAGCCTTTGGATTGTTTCCGCGCCTATCGTGGAGCTGTAGGACCTCAACTCCCAGTGACTGCGCAATGGCGCAAGTCTCATCACTTGAGCGATCATCGATAACTGTGACCAGCGCGTTCACTCCCTTCTGAGCATCCAGACTGGCAAGCAGTTTTGGAAGAGTCGCGGCCTCGTTATGTGCGGGGATGACCACCTCCACCCCGTCCAACGGTACCCTCGGCGAAAGAACTTGGTCGATTCGTTGCGGAAAAAATAATCGCCATGTGAAGTAGATCTCCCAGACAACCACCAAGAGTGGCCACCATAGCGCGACAGAGAACACTAAGTTAGAGCCGATCGACCATCGCGCGCAACTGTCGGAATGAGCCGATCGGATCTTCACCAACTGGCGTCACCATCAGCGTGGTGACGCCAGCTTGGGCAAAGGCGTGGACCCGTTCCTGGACAAAACCGGCATCACCGACAAGATTCATACGTTCAAGCAGTTCGTTGGGTACGAGCTTGGCTGCCCTCTCCCGTTCGCCAGCAAGATAGAGATCCTGAATCTGTTCAGCTAGATCTCCATATCCATAGCGTCGGAAAAGATCGTTGTAGAAGTTCTTTGTCTTCGCACCCATTCCTCCGACATAGAGTGCAACGTAGGGTCGCGCGAGGTCGAGGACCTCTTGGATGTCCTTGCCAATAGCGAGCAATCCACCGGCCACGATCTCGAAGCGGCCAAGGTTCGGGTTTCGTAGGTCCAATCCCTGGCGCATGGAATCGCCCCAGACCGCTTCTGCCTGTTCAGGAAGGTAAAATATTGGCAGCCATCCCTCCGCGAGTTCTGATGCCAACCGAACATTCGCCGGCCCAATTGCGGCGAGATAGATAGGCACCTGAGGTCGGACTGGCTTGGTAATGAGCTTGAGCGGCTTGCCCAGTCCGGTGCCACCTCGAAGTGGAATTTGATAGATGCCGTCGGACTCCAGCCGGTCTCGAAGCCAAACCTTGCGACAGAGCTGTATGATCTCCCGAGTCCGAGCGATTGGCCGATCATAAGCGACTCCGTGCCATCCCTCGATCACCTGAGGCCCCGAGGCGCCAAGACCAAGCACCGCCCGCCCACCCGATACGTAATCGAGTCCTGCCGCAGTCTGCGCGATCAGTGCAGGCGTCCGGGAATAAATAGGAAGGATCCCAGGCCCGAGCTGAACGCGACTCGTTCTAGCCGCCAGATATCCCAAGATAGATACCGCATCGAACCCGTAAGCCTCCGCGACAAAGACGATATCGAGTCCCGCGCTCTCATAGCGAACTACCTCTTCAACTGTCTCCAGAATGTCGCCCGCATAGTTGATCTGCATGGCCAGCTTCATCGTGTCTCCATCCTCTCCGTCCCCAGTCTACGCTACCAAAGGACGCGAGCTTAGTCATGGCGACGCCAGCCTCACTAGGCTTGTTCCGAAGACAAAACTTTGAGAGGGCTGCGTTGCCGGGTGACGTGGCAGCACAATCGGACGACAGATGGGACGACAGCATGAAGAGAGCGGTAATAGTGGCGATGGCGCTCCTTCTTATCGCGGGTTCCTCCCTCTTCCTCTTCAATCCCGCACAGTCGACCGCACCATCATCTGTGCACGATCTTACGATTCCAACTGGGGATCCGAACTGGGAAAAGGCTTGCCATTCTGCAATCATTCCCAACACTACGCCTGCCTGCACCCAGGCGGCTCTCTTTGATCTGAACCTGGCTCGAAGATCCGAGGGCCTAGCACGCCTCACGCTTCCAAGAGGTTTCAGTGAGCTACGCCAGGCGCGCCAACTCATCTACCTTGTCAATAATGAGCGCACCATCCGAAACCTGCCAAGCGTCGAGGACTCATCACCCCAGCTCGAACTCCTTGCCCGACAAGCTGCCAACCAGGCACGTGATCCGGCCATACCTCCTTCCATGGATGGGGGCTCAGATTGGGCGGGAAATTTCCCAAACGCCATCGTCGTCGTTTTTATGTGGATGTACGAGGACGGATATCGATACACCAATGGAGGTGGCGGATCCAACCTTGATTGTCAATCCCCAAAGTCGAGTGGATGCTGGGGGCATCGTGCCGTCATCCTCGAGAACTCCTCAACGGATACCCACTACGGTGCGGCCTTCACTACGCAGCTCACACCCTCACAGTCCTTAGAGTATGCCGACTCGTATACCCTCGTGCTTGCCGGTCCACCTGCGCCTTTTGCTATCGGCGACACGGGCCCGCTTGCGCGCACCATTGTGGTGGTTGCCATACTCATGATCCTAGGTTCGGCCATTGCATGGCTCACCGGGCGCAGACGTCAACAAAAGAACCGCCAGCTAGGACCGCCGCCGCCCTCTTATCATCCCTGGCCATGACCTACGAATGGCCCATGTGGTTGGGGCGTAGAAACGAAGAGGCCAATGCAACCTTGGCTGTCAGCACAACTGAGCCTCACGCGCTATCGTCTCGCGAATACCACGCGTCAACGTGTAGGCCCATGGCGAGGCTTCCCTCTCAGTCCTCGTATCTCTCCACTGTGCCCCTGTGGGCCATAGCTGCTTGATCCACAAGGAGGTTGCCAGCCACGTACCGAACGGGCTAGCACACCTCCCACGTGTGCTCTGGTCTGAACTTTAGGCCTTTGGGTCCTTTGCAAAACGCAGATAGGACTTCACCTCACGGAAACCCTGGAACTGCTTACGGGCATCCTCAGCGCTCAAGGAGTTTGCCACGATCACCTCATCGCCTGGCTCCCAGTTCACCGGGGTGACCACAGGAAATGCATCGGCGAGTTGCAGCGCATCTAACACCCGTAGTATCTCCGCAAAATTCCTACCCACTGAGGCCGGGTACGTCATCTCAAGGCGCAATTTCTTGGCAGGGTCGATGATGAAGACAGAACGAACCGTCAAGGTATCGGATGCGTTTGGGTGGATCATGCCGTATAGCGTCGATACCTTCCGATCAGCATCTCCGATCATCGGGAACTTTACCGCAGAACCTCGGACCTCCTCGATGTCCGCCTCCCACTTCAGGTGACTCGCCACATCATCAACCGAAAGCCCGATGACCTTGGTTGAGCGGCGGTCAAACTCAGGTTGCAATCGGGCTACCTCTCCGAGCTCAGTTGTGCACACTGGGGTGTAGTCCTTGGGGTGGGAGAAAAGAATACCCCAGGAGTCCCCAAGCCACTCGTGAAACCGTATCCTTCCTAGCGTCGTATCCGCCTCGAAATCTGGGGCAACATCACCTAACTGGACCATAATGGCCTCACTTTCTTTCTGTTGAGAGAACCGTTGGACAACCCTTACCCGACAGTCGTAGACTCGCGAACACGCGCACTCTGCAACTAGCGAGTTCGAAGCACGCCGTACTCTCTCTTACCACTATCTCTTACCGCTTACGATCACCAACAACGCAACCGACAAGCGCCTCAATCCACACCTAGCACCGTAGGACGGCCAGGTTCTTCTCAAGGACAGTCTAGTTGGTCCGGCTGAGGAAGTCTCCTCTGAACAGCCTCAACGCGAGGCCCGCAGGGATGTGGGCCCCAGTCAGTGCCCATGAGCGAAGGCCAGAACCCCAGAGGCAGCCAATTGGACGGCGATGGCGGCAAGGAGCAGTCCAAAGACGCGGGAGAGGAGTTCGATGCCTCCCTCGCGCAGCAGCCGGCTCAGATGTACTGAGAATCGAAGCACCACGAGCAGTACTGCCATCACGACCAAGATGACCACCGCAAGCCCAAGCGCATTCCCCACCGAATGCACCTCGCCCGCGAACACCAAGACCGTCGCGATGGCGCCCGGGCCAGCGATGAGAGGAGTCGCGAGTGGGACCAACGCGACGTTCACCTTGGACTGGGCCGTAAGTTCTGCCTGCTTACCAGTCAAAAGCTGCAGCGCGACGATCAACAAGAGCAGACCACCAGAGACCTGGAGAGCTGGCAAGGAGATGCCGAGATAACTTAAGATCTCTTGTCCGAAGCCTGCAAAAATGGCCAAAACAGCGGTAGCTACCAGCACTGCCTCAAGTGCCAGGCGTTGACGAGCCTTGTTACCTTTCCCCTGGGTCACCACCAGAAACGTCGGCACGTTGCCTATCGGGTCTGTGATCACAACTAGGGTGACAAAACTCTCCACCAGAAATTTAGTATCCACCGCTATATTGCCTCTTTAAGCGTCGCATGGACGCCACCACTCGCCGAACCACAGTCTGAAGAAACCCTCAACTCCGCCACCACAGATCGACTACTCGCCACCGGTAGACAAACTATACTCATGACTACTCGCCAGGCAACTGCCGCGAGTCTGGCTCAGTACGAACTATGGTCTGGTCAGCATAGCTGCAATTCTCACGAGGAGGTGTCGGATGGCGAATGCCGGGCATGCTAGATCGAAGGGCTCTCACCGTGGTCGTAATGCCATAGCAATCGGTGGAGGCATCGTCGGAGGATTGCTGATCGCAGCTGGCATCGTGGTGGCTATCAATTGGCCAAAGGCCTCGCTCACATCGTCCTACACCTCACTTGGCGAATTGACTACCTCGGGAGCACACCAGCGCATCGTCAGCGTCGCCGGCACTATCGGCGGCGAGCCTATTCATGTCGAACTTGAAAGTGGAGCAATCCTCCCGACCAAAGATATCTCCACTGGTGTAGCGACAACCGTCACCGTAACCCTCCAACGTCCCTCCTGGATCGCGTGGCTCGCCGGTAAGACCCAACGCCTCACTCTTACCAGCCATACACCTCGCGCACGCCTACTCGATCCAGTCGCCATCGCAGCTTCGGGCCAATCGGTCCAATCGGAGTTCTCAAATCCGGTCAGCGTGGTCGCCTACTCCTTCCATTCCAGCACGAAATACGTCAAATTGACGAAGGCTGACAGTCGTGTTGCGATTCCCGGTTCCTCCCGTAAGGCGGCTGGTTCAGTGCAGGTAGCTGCCGTTCCTGACCCCTGGGAGACACTCCCAGCAGCATCCAATATGGTGTTTTTCCGTCAGTCTGGTTCAACACCTGAAGCCGTCATCAGTCCGGACCTGAACAACCTCTCTCCCGAAGCGACAATCACCATCACGCTCTCGCAGCCGGTCAGTAAGCTCTTTGGGGACAAACTTCCCACCATCAGTCCTACCATACAGGGTGCTGACCCCGTGAAGGGGACTTGGACTCAGCCAACCCCCTACACGCTTACCTTTACACCGACGACCGGTGATTTCTGGCCATCAGAGACCTTCACCATGACTACCCCCGCCGCAGTCGCGGTCGTGAGTCCAACGGGAGCCCTTGGACCAACGGGAGATACGCTCTCCATGAGTGGTGCACCGATGTCGATGCTCCGCCTTCAGGAAGTGCTGGCCCAGCTCAACTACCTTCCGGTCTCCTTCACTTCATCCACGACGGTGGCCTCGACGGAGGCAGCGCAAGTCGCTGCCCTCCAATCACCGCCGCAGGGGACCTTTGATTGGCGCTGGAGTATGCCCTCGCAACTCACGTCCCTTTGGAGCCCGGGGAACACAAACGTCATCACAAAGGGTGCAGTCATGGCTTTCGAGGACTTCAACAGCCTTGACTACACCAACGGCAGTGGTTGGCTTAACAATCCTTTGCTTTGGCCCACGCTGATCAAAGATGTCATCTCCAACAACGTTGACCCACATCCCTACGCATGGATTCAAGTGCAGAAGGCACCGCTCCCCGAGACACTCTACCTCTGGGAAAATGGCAGCGTTGTCCTGACTAGCCCGACGAATACCGGCATCGCCGGATTGAATACCACCAACGGTACCTTCCCCATCTATCTCCGCTTCACCGAAAACTACATGAGTGGGACCAATCCAAACGGTACTCACTACCACGACCTCGTTCATTGGATCAACTACTTCTTGGGCTCAGAGGCGGTCCATGGGTTTGTTCGAGCCCAGTACGGTTTCCCTCAGAGTCTCGGTTGCGTCGAACTCCCTGTGCCCACGGCAGCCATCGTGTACCCACAGGTGCACATTGGAACGCTGGTCACCGTCATGCCGTCCTCCTCCTAACTCCGACGGGCAAACGGCACAGGCTCGCTGTCATACCAATGCACCTCATCGAAACGACTGTGATCGCGACTCTTAGGGGCAGGCATGAGAGATCCGAGGCCGGCGGTGCCCTTCAATCGATTGAGATCAATCCGTAGGTTGTTCCGCGTCGGACAGGCTTCGCTCAGTGTAGCGAGGGGGTTATGTGGATCGGGGCCGCTCTAGCGCCGACCGGAGCGTATCGAATCTCTAGGATGATCGCCTCCGCCCTTGCCGTCGCTCTTCCCAGTTGGCGCATCGGATCCCAATCCTGACTCCAGAGACGAGTCCTGGTGCTCATGGCTGTCGAACTCAGCCTTTGGATCAGTCTCGGTCATATCCAGTTCGGGTTAGCCACCGACCCCACTGCCTTGCCAGGGATCGGGGCCTGCGCTACCTGCGTTGTGCCCTCAAGGCCGCTGATGATGGCGGCCTTGCGTACTAACCCTCCTCGTCGTCATGGCCACGACCCTGACACCCGTTGTCGATCCATGGTTCAGCACGCTCCGTCTGCTCATCATGTCATGGCTTGTCAACGCCGCGCTCCTTGCCCTCGCCCATGCGTCGCACCACCGCGCCGAGACCGATGGCCCTACAGACATGAATAACTGCGACGGTTTCTTTCGCCTCGTGGTAACCCGTGCCAATCAGCGAGACGATCACCCATGCATCTCGCGTTGATCGACCTCGATGGTTTCAGACAGATCAACGACGGATACAGTCACGCCAGAGCAGATCAAGTCCTCTGCCAAACGGCCAGGCTATGCAAGGAACGTCACTCAGGAGGAACGACTTTGGCGCGCAAGGATGGGGATGAATTCGCCTCCCTCAACAACGCACCGCCCAAAGAGTCTTCCACACGCTGCTGGCTTCTCTGCGAACTGAGATCCCGCTTTCCCTTCTCCTTCGGTCTCGTCTCATCGACCTCCAACCGGACTTTGGATGAAACGATCGTTGTTGCCGCCAAAACACCTTCCAACAGCACGAGAAGTCAACCCAACCACGTGACCCACAACAGAACAGGCAGGCAATAGCTCAAAAACCCAAGCTCGCTTAACACCGAGCGCAAACGTAGACTACCCTTGAGGCATGGGAAAGCTCACGACGGACCGACTTGCAGAGGATCTCGCTGCTCTCGTCGGTCGAGCAAACGTTGTTATTGGACCCATCCCCGAGGCCTACACGCACGACGAGGCTCTCGAACTCGATCCTGTCGATCCTCTTGGGGTCGTCTTCCCAGCTTCCGCAGACCAAGTGGCTGCGCTCGTCCACTACGCGGTCAACTCCAAACTCGCATTGGTAGCCCGAGGGTCGGGTACCGGTCTATCCGGTGGAGCCCAACCAGTGGTGGGCGGTCTCGTAGTGAGTTTTGAACGCATGAACCGCATCCTCTCGATCGACACCGTCGATCAGACTGCGACCGTCGAACCAGGGGTGACCCTCGCCCAACTCGAGGACGCATTGGCTGGAACCCCCTATTTCTATCCTGTCTATCCCGGGGAGATGTCGGCCACCCTCGGCGGCAACGTCGCGACCAATGCCGGCGGGATGCGAGCGATGAAGTACGGCGTGACACGACACAACGTACTCGGACTCGAATTCGTCACCGGGACTGGACTGAGAACCCGATCCGGCGGCGCCTATGTGAAGACAAGCTCGGGTTATGACCTCACTCAGCTTCTGATCGGCTCAGAGGGGACCTTGGCGCTGGTCACCGAAGTGCTAGTTCGACTCAGCCTGCGCGCGCGTACACGAACGTTGGTCTTAGCGAGCTTTCGTGGCTTCGAAGACGTCGCGCATGCTATTGTCGCCATCTCTGAACACGGCCTGCTCCCCAGCATCTTGGAGTATATCGAGGCGACTGGTCTTCAATCAATGGCACGACACGCTGGAGTTAGCCTTGGTGTGAGCAGTGAGGTCGCCGCAACAGCTAGTGCCTATCTGATGATAGAGCTCGAAGCGATGAACGACAATGATCTTTCGTGGCAGCTCACCGAAGTGATGGCCCTCCTGAATGCCCACCGCTCAACGGAACAGTATGTGCTCGACGAGGGGCAACGCCGTGGTCTCATCGATGCTCGAGAAGCTGCTTTCTGGACCGTCAAGGAGCTGGGGGCGGCGGTCATTCTCGATACCGTCGTACCACGTTCAAAGCTGGCGGCACTCTTCGCTGGCGCAGCCACCTGTGCCCGCGATCACGGCACCCTGCTCGTCGGCACCGGACACGTGGGAGACGGCAATGTGCACCTCTCGCTCTTTCAACCCGACCCCGTACCGTGTCACGCTGCAGCGGAGTCTATCGTGAGTCTCGCCATCGGTCTCGGCGGAGCAATCTCTGGTGAACATGGGATCGGGTCAGCAAAACGACCCCTGCTCATCGCCAAGGAGTCGCCACCTCGCCTCAACCTACTGCGTGCCATCAAGTCTGTCTTTGATCCCAACAACCTTTTGAACCCTGGGAAATTATTGTGACCTCCGGAGCGCAACACCTGCTGACCGGTCTCCGCGATGCAGGTATCGAGTTCTTGTTTACCAACCCTGGCACCACCGAGATCTACTTCGTGGCCGCCCTCGGGCGCGAAGCCGCTCCTCGTCCCATCCTTACCCTCTCGGAGGCCGTCGCGGCGGGAGCCGCCGATGGCTTCGCTCGGATGACTGGGAAACCCGCGGCTATCCTTGTACATCTTGGTCCCGGTCTCGCGAATGCCATCGCCTCCCTCCACAACGCGAAACGGGCACACTCCCCGGTTGTTGTAATCGTCGGCGACCATAGTCCAGCGGTGGCAATCCAAGATCCACCCCTTGCCTCAGACATCGAGGCGCTTGCCAAAACCTTCTCGAAAGCAGTACTTCATGCTACGCGGGACCAGCATCCACGCCACACCGCCGCGCTCGCAGGCTACCTCGCGCTCGAAGACGTGCCCGGCATCGTCACCCTCATTGTACCGAGCGACATCTCGTGGAGCGACTTTGGACCGGTATCCCCTCTTGCGAAACCACCATCGCCTACCGCCACCCTCCCACCTTCGACGCTAGCCCGAGCGAAGGGAGCGCTCGACAGCACAGCAGGAACGACCGTCATCGTTGGAGGTAACCTTCTCACCAGCGATCCCAATGAGACGCTTTGGCGCCTGATGAGCCGGGCAAACCTGCGAACGTGGGCGAACACCTTCCCTGCTCGGATCGACCGTGGCGGCACAAGGCCACCAATCCACCGTTTGCCGTACCTTCCGGAGATGGCGATGGCAGTACTCGAAGATACCCGCCACATCATCGTGATCGGAGCTTCACCCCCTGTCCCCTTCTTCGCCTATCCGCATCTTCCGGACCGTCTGATACCCGCAGGGTGCGACGTACTCACTGTGACTTCCAGTCCCCTTGAGGCTCGCCGCTCCGCAGAGGCATTGATAGCAGAATGGGTCCCTCCTCCCGAAAGCGACAAGAATCCGCCCTCAGGCAAGGAGCCCTCGCCCGGCGACCTCGCGGAGCCGCTCAACACTACCAACTTTGCCTCGACCGTAGCAGCCCTCCTTCCTCCTGAGGCTATCGTCGTCGATGAGAGCAATACCCTCGGAGTCGGTCTTGAAGAGGCGACACTCACCGGGCCCGCACACACGTGGCTCCCTGCGCTCACCGGAGGCGCCATCGGTCATGGTCTGGGGCTCGCGATTGGTGCAGCGCTCGCCGCCCCAGACCGGCAGGTGTTGGCCTTTGTCGCCGATGGTTCCTCCCTCTACTCACCCCAAGCGATATGGACCCATGCGGCGGAGCAACTCAAGATCATCACTGTCATATTGGTCAACAGAGGTTATGGGATCCTGCGATTCGAGCTCGATCGTCTTGGCCCTGAGGCCCCATCGCAGGCTGCAGAGCGACTCCTCTCGTTCGACAACCCCCCTATCCACCATGCACAGCTGGCCGGGGCCTTCGCGGTGCCCGCAACGACGGTCCGCACTGCAGTGGGCTTCAACGAGGCCTTGACACAAGCGCTCCAATCGGGAGGTCCCTACCTCATCGTCGCCGAGTTCCCCACATAAACCGCCCGCCGCCAAGAGCGAACAACCGAATCTACTCTCTCCAGCGGGGCCCCACCGCGCCGGAGTTCACTCACTCCGAACTCAGCACCTGGCACCTGGTGCACATCGACACAGATCCTCCGAACCCGGCCAAACTCCAGAACCTCTCATCCGAAATATTCATCGCGTAGGCTACGTTTAAGGAGTTTTCCTGCTGGGTTTCGCGGCAGGGGCTTATACCGGACTTCGATGACATCTGGCACTTGGAAGCTAGCCAGTCTCGCCTTGAGGAAGACACGAAGTGCCCCGACATCCAAGGAAGAGGTTGGCGCAATGACTACGACCGCAGCTACACGTTCGCCAAGGACCTCATCGGGATACCCGAAGACCGCAACATCCTCGACCGCTGGGAACTCAAAGATCACGTTCTCGACTTCAACTGTTGCGACGTTCTCTCCCCCTCGAATGATGAGATCTTTGAGACGATCCACAATCTGCAGGTAACCGTCGCCATCGATTGTCGCGATATCACCTGTGCGAAACCAGCCGCCTTCGAACACTGACTGTGTCTCGATGGGTTTGTCCCAATACCCCTGGAACACGGTCGGCCCGCGTACGAGCAACTCCCCCGGCTCGCCGTCGGGCAAGTCCTCTCCTAGAGGGTCTACCACCTTAATATCCGTTACCGGCACCGGTGGACCTGCCGAACTCGGCCGCTCCTGATAGGAGGCGCCGCCATTGAATGTTACGAGACCCGCCGTTTCAGTAAGCCCATAGCCGTTGCCGGGCACAATCTCGGTCGAGGTTCTTCCAATCGTCCGAACGAGTTCGGGGGCCGATGGCGCCCCACCGTAACTCACCACCTTGACCGAGGTGAGATCGAACCGGTCACGGTCTGGGTGCCGCAGGATCTGCTGAGCCACGGTCGGCACCCCACCAAAGGATGTCACTCGTTCACGTTCGATAAGTGCCAGCGCTTCAAGTGGATCGAAACGACGACTCAGGACAAACTTTGCCCCAGTGGCCGTTCCAGGTAGGAGCACAGCCACACATCCGGTCACATGGAAGAGTGGGATACTCACCAAGTTAACCGCCTGTTCGCCACTCTGAGTTGGATCGCCTCCCGCTCGAAGAAGCGTACGGGCGCCCAAATAGAGTGCATTAAAAAGCGCCTGCAGGAGGTTGTCGTGCCCCAAAACAACGCCTTTGGGTCGTCCGGTGGTACCTGAGGTGTAGAAGATGGCAGCTGGTGCGGCTCCACTCACCTCGACAATTCTCTCACTCTCTGACTCGGCAGCCTTGACTTGATCGTCAAGCATCGCGACCAAAGGGGCAAACTCCAGGTCGGTAGAACCTCGCAACCATAGATCGGTGACAACCCTATCCGCCAGTGCCACTGCACGCTCCTCATCGACGATAGCGAGCTTAGCCCCGGAATCCAGGAGACCATAGGTCAGCTCATCTGCCGACCACCATGCATTCAACGGAACCGCGACGAGCCCAGCTGCCGTAATGGCAAAGAAGCTAAACACCCACTCCGGAAAGTTGCGCATGGCGATGGCTACTCGGTCCCCAGGTTGAAGGCCCTTGAGCGCCAACGCCCGTATGATGCCAATGATACGCTCTCTAGCCTCGGCGTAGGTGATCCGTTGATCCTCAAAGACCAGGTACTCGCGCTCCCGGAACTGGTCAAAATAGGCTATGGCCGCCCCAAGAGACTTCGGCGCATACCGGTAGCGCCGGATCCCACTGGGCAGAACTTCAAGCTCGAATGCCGACGATGGACCCTGCAACGCGATATCAGCAGAGTCCAAACGGTAGGTGCCCATACCACCTATGGTAGCCCACCTGACCGTGCTGTCAATGGCTACGAGGAGACAATATCCCAATCGGTGAGCTCTTGCAGGTCAAGAATCACTGCTCTGAGGATATCACCAAGGCGATCGTCGCCCTGTTGACCAACCGAAGCGATAAAAGCCTCTGGAAAATTCCAGTGCCTGAGAGCCCGCATGGTGATCTCGCCGTTCGTCTCCCCATAGCGCTCACGTTCAAAGGCTTCACGTTGGAGCAACGGCAACTGACGAATCTCGACAAAGCCAACCGGGTCCTGTTGAGCGATCAGTACAAGGCCCAAGTTGACCACCAGGCCTGCCGCGATCGCCACCTGAGCATCGAGCCCTTCGGCTGCAGCCACCGCTCCAGCCTTCGCGGCGATCGCTTGGCTCATAAGATTGAGTTCCACCGGGCAGCGTCCACCACGGCGACCTAACTCGCTGAGGGTAATGCTTCGGAGACCAAGAGCACCGACCACAGAACAGGCGAACTGCAAGGATTGCACGACGCCGGCGAGCCCGTAATAACGCGAGTTCGCCACCCTCATCACCTCGGTGGCCAGAACACTATCGCGTGTCACAAGATCGGCGATTTCGTGAAAGCCAATCGACTCGTCACCAACCGCTGCCATGATTTCGGCCAACAACTCGCCATCTGCGACTCCAGCCAGAGCTACTTCAATGCTGCGCATTACGAGGCCCTCATCTGCTTGCGGTCATACATCGCACGATCCGCTTTCCGAATCACTTCGCTCGCCGTGTCTTGAGCCTCGATCGTAGCGACACCGACCGACGTGTTGACGCTGAGCAGGGCGGTACCGATGGCAATGGCGTTCGAAATAGTGTCCGTCAGCATGATCTCAATCTCTTCGAGCGACCTCGTATCCTCATCAATGAGCACCACAAACTCGTCACCAGCGAATCGATACGCCGCCAAACCAGTCTCCTGGAGACGATGTGCTACCTCAATGAGAACGCGGTCCCCAGCGAGATGACCTAGCGTGTCATTGATAAGCTTAAAGTTGTCGATATCACAGAAACCAATCATGGCGACGCCGAGCTCTCCAGTTGACAACCGTGCCAAACGATCGCTGATATCGCTCTCGAGCCGCCTCCGGTTCGCGAGCCCGGTCAACGAGTCGTGGTCAACCTCAAAGCTCAGCCGAGCCTCATTGGCAACCTGCTCAGTGACGTCCTGTATCGTACCGATAAAGGAGACGCTGGTATCGCGAGAGGTTACGGGAATCAAGGCGATATCAAGAGTACGTTGATCGGCATGCTCGGTTTTCACCACCATCGTCGTGCGTACTGGAACCCCCGTCAGGGCGGTCAACGCGAGTCCGCGAAGCATCCCTCGATCCACCTCAGGAAAAGCGTCCAGCCAGCTCATCCCGAGCATATCCGAAGGAATCAGGCCAAAAAGGCTTGCCAAGGAGTCGTTGACGTAACCAACCCGTAGGCCCGTCTCGGAGATAAGGATGCCAATTGGTAGATTATCCGCAAGAGCCTGAAGTTTACGGAAATAATCCGCGCTCTTGTGATCGTCATAGTCGGCGATCGCGAACTCCAACATCCACGTCGTCGGCGAGACGAGGGTCGTGGTGATTACCACGTCAAGAAGGTAACCGGTGGCGTGACGGAGAGCGACCTCGGTCGAGCTGCGGCGAAGGCGATCAAGATTCAGACCACCCGCAATCGGAAGTGTACTGCCAACTAAGTCCTCGGGCGCAGTGGCAAGCAGATCCGTTAGTGCATTGTTCACCCAGAGCACGCGGTCTGCATCAACCAACGCGAGCGGTCTTTGCAGTACCTCCAAGTACCGAACCAACGACTCATCCATACAGCCTTATCGGCACAAAAGCACAATCATTAACACCGAGAACCCTAGGCCGGCAAACCTGGAACCATCGGGACATGAGCAGTTCACCGAGAGGGTCTAGAGCCTCAGTCCCAACGCTACGGCAGAGAATGCAAAGATACACGCTAGGACGATGGTGATCCGATCGAGGTTCTGTTCAGCAACCGTCGATCCTGCAGCGGCTGATCCGACACTACCGCCCATGAGATCGGAGAGACCACCACCCTTGCCGGAGTGGAGCAGGACAAAAACGAGCATCCCTAGCGAGGATGCCACCTCAAGAACCACCAGGATCGCTGTTAACACCGCATCTCCAATCAACTCTGCACGCTTGTATCCGCTAAACGGATGCTCAGCGTTACCAACCAAGTCAGGTCATCCACCGATCATCGAAGCGCCCGACCGACTGCACAGATGACGCCTGACCTAACAACTCTTGACCAGCATGGCAAAAGTATCTGCGTCCAGGCTAGCACCTCCGACCAAAAGACCATCGATATCGCCGAGGCTCATAAACTCATGCGCATTCCCTGGATTTACCGATCCGCCATACTGCAAACGGATGCGCGAAGCGGTCTCCGCTCCAACACGCTCGGTCAACAGATGGCGAATTGCCATGCCCGTCTCCTCAACAACCTCCGGCTCGGCCGACTCGCCAGTCCCGATGGCCCAAATGGGTTCATAGGCGATCACCACACCATCAAGATCTTTGGCTGGATAGGTGCTAAGGATCGGGTCGAGCTGGTGAGTGAGTACCTCCAGTGTCTGGCCGGCGCGACGCTCATCATTTGACTCTCCGATACAGACGATTGGATGCATGCCCGTCCCCTGTACGGCGATCGCCTTGCGCGCAACCTCCTCGGAGGTCTCACCAAAAAGACGGCGGCGCTCGGAGTGCCCTACGATCACGTAACCCACACCTAGCTTGGCGAGCATCTGTGCTGACACCTCCCCAGTGAAGGCACCTGAAGCCTGGTCAGAGACGTTCTGAGCACCGAGCGTAAAGGGCATTCGGTCGGCCTCAAAGCTGAGCTGTAGCGACCGTAATGAGGTGAAGGGAGGATGAATACTGATCTCGGCGTACCGAAAATCCTCTGGACGTAGAAGGTGGTAGAGTTTCTGCACGAGCGCGATCGCCTCCAGATGATTGAGATTCATCTTCCAATTGGCGGAGATAAGTCGTAGCCGATGACTCACCGGATCTGGGCTGGGGAGAAGATCGTCATACTTACGGTTCATTAGGGCTCCCTTGAATGTCGTAGGGCAGCTAATCCAACCAAGTCACCGTGCTCGAGATACTCAAGGGTAGCCCCACCGCCGGTGGAGAGATGCGACACGTTCTCAGCCAGACCTGCCTGATGCAATGCAGCGACAGAGTCACCACCACCGACGACGCTGTAGGCATCCGACCGACCGATCGCCGCGGCGACGCCATCTGTGCCCAATCGAAATCGAGGATCTTCGAAGACTCCCATGGGTCCGTTCCAGAGAATCGAACGCGCCCCAACCAGAAACTCGCTAAATCGCTCGATGGTAGCTGCGCCGATGTCAAGCCCGCGGTATCCGGGAGGGACACCCAGCCCGAAGCGCTGAGCCACGCCATTACCCCCATCCGGTCCAAAGCTGTCATTCGATGCGAGACCCATCACATCAACCGGAAGCACTACCTTACCAGTGGCAAGCAGGTGTTGGCACTGATCGATCATCTGCTCCTCCACCAAGGAATCACCAACCTCAATGCCCTCAGCGGCAAGGAAGGTAAAACACATCCCACCGCCCACGAGTAACGTATCCACCTGCTGGACAAGCGCATTGAGTAGCCCGAGCTTGTCAGAAACCTTCGCCCCACCAAGGACAGCTACATACGGGCGCGCAGGCATCTCAAGCAACCGGGTGAGATGCTTCACCTCCTCCAACAGGGTGATTCCACCTGCAGATGGCAGCAACGGAGGAACGCCTACGATCGAGGCGTGACGACGATGAGAGACTCCGAACGCATCGTTGACAAAGGCATCGAACCCAGCTGCAAGCTCGGCGGCAAACACGGGGTCATTCGCCTCCTCTCTCGGGTCGAAGCGCAAATTCTCGAGCACCTCCACCTCCGGAAAGTGTGTTTCGATAATCGCACGAATCGGCTCCATGGTGAGCCTTGGGTCAAAACCCTTCGGCCTCCCGAGATGTGAGCAGACCACCACCTCAGCACCAGACGCTCGTAGCCGCGCGATCGTCGGAAGTGCGGCATCGATGCGGAACGCATCGGCGACGATCTGTGTGCCGTTGGGACCAGTGCGCAGCGGTACATTCAAGTCAGCACGTAACAGGACCCTCCGCCCAGGAGCAAGTGCAAGATCATCGATACTTGGAATCGCCGATAGCGTCACAGGCTCCCAATACCCTTCCCGACCAACATGGCAAGATCGACGAGGCGTGCGGTATAGCCCCACTCATTGTCGTACCAACCGAAAATCTTTACCAAAGTAGTGTCGTTACCAAGATCGAGTACCTTGGTGAGCTGGGAATCAAACGTGCACGAAGCGGGGGAACCAACGATGTCGGTGGAGACGAGTGGCTCCTCAGAATAGACGAGCACCCTGGAGAGACTTTCCCGTGTCGCAGCCTCGAAAAATGCGTGATTGACCTCCTCGACTGACCAGGAGCCGCGGACAACCGCCGTCACATCGGTCAGCGAACCATCGGCAACTGGAACTCGAATCGCTACACCATCGAGCCGTCCTTGCATCGCAGGCATCACCAACGACGTCGCTCGTGCCGCTCCGGTTGAGGTCGGAACGATATTGACAGCAGCTGCTCTCGCACGTCGCAGATCCTTGTGCGGCAAGTCCAACAAGTTTTGGTCGTTGGTGTAGGCGTGTACCGTCGTCATCAGACCTTGATTGACCCCAAACGAGTCCTCGAGCACCTTGACCATCGGCACAAAACAGTTTGTTGTACAGGATGCGTTGGAGATAATCTTGTGTCGATCTGGTTCATACTCGGAGTCGTTCACGCCCATCACGAAGGTACCGTCGACGTTGGTCGCGGGTGCAGAGATCACCACCCGCTTGGCTCCAGCACTGATATGAGCAGCTGCTCGCTCCCCATCGGTAAAGATACCCGTTGACTCGATGACGCAATCAACCTCAAGCTCTCCCCAAGGGAGAGCGGACGGGTCGCGTTCGCTGAGCACACGAATGTGCTGATCACCTGCAATGAGGTCGTCGCCATCAAGCCGGACCTCGCCGGGGAAGCGTCCTTGGGTGGAGTCGTACGCCAACAGATGTGCGTTGACACTCGGAGAGGTCAAGTCATTGACTGCCACCACCTCAATCGGCTGGTTGCCAGCCACCACCGCTCGTACAAAACTGCGACCGATGCGCCCAAAACCGTTAATTGCTACACGATATGCCATCAGGCCCCCTTATCGTTTCATCGACCACTCGTATCACAGGGCTATCACCAGCAAGCCAGACGACAGCCTCACTCCCATTATTGACCTTCAACACTTCGGTACGGGTCAACTCTAGCGGCGCTGCACTCCACTCCGGCATGCCACAGGGGTCCGACGATCGTTCAGTGGGAGACGCGAATGGCCCAATCGAGCGCTGGCGCCAGTGCCCGGGGGGAGTGTCTCACCCCATCTTCGCTCAGAGGACCCTCCCACACCCTCACCACTCCGTACTTGGCAAAGTCTGACGCAACGCCATCCAACTGATGCGCACGGTGGAGAAGTACAACATCGGGACGGATGCCGTGGTCGAAGAGGGCACGGATGGTCATCTCCTCATCGTAATGACGCGTCTCCGCCTCCTGTGGCGCCAGATTTGTGACAAAGACCACGACTCCTCTTGTCTCTGCAAGCGCAGCGGTAAGACCTGGAGACAGGGCGGTCGCCAAAACGCTGGTATAGAGTGATCCCGGGCCGAGCACCACCAGATCGGCCATCATCAGTTCCTTGATTGCCTCGTCGAGGGGCGGAGCATCAGGAACTATCCAGACGCGTTCCACTGATGGAGACCAATGGACGGCGAGTTGTCCCACCAACGGTACACCGGACTTGTCAACACCGTGAAGCTCAAGAGGCGCATTACTCGCAGGCAGCACCCGCGCATCAAGGTGGCCGAGCGTTACCAGATACTGGAGAGCCGCCTCGAGGCTACCGGTCTTTTCGAGGAGACCAAAGAGCACCAAATTGCCAAGCGCATGGCCGGCCAGTTCGCCAGTCTGGAAACGGTACTCCAGGAGTTCGCCGAACCCCGACGTCGGCCCTAACAGATTAGAGACGGTCAAGCGTGCATCTCCAAGCGCTGGGCAATCATGCCAGAGCTCACGTAGACGACCACTTGAACCGCCATTGTCTGCAACACCGACTATCGCGGTCACCTCATCTGCAATGACACGCAGTGCTTCCAGGGAGGCAGCCAAACCGTGACCTCCTCCTAGTGCCACGGCGCGCATTACTCGCTGCGCCCCAAGTCTCGATGCGACAACTGCACGGGATAACCAGCCTGCGTGATACGTCGAGCCACCACGTCGGAGACGACCACTGAACGATGTCGCCCTCCCGTGCAGCCGATAGCCACGTTGAGATAGGACTTTCCTTCAGTCACAAAGCGCGGCAAAAGGAACTCGACAAGCGGCCATAGGTGCTCGAGAAAGGGCTCTGTATCCGGCTGTGCTAGCACAAATTCGCGCACCTCTCGGTCGAGTCCAGACTTTCCTCGCAGCTGCGAATACCAATAGGGGTTTGGAAGAAACCGAGCATCAAACACTAAATCGGCATCAAGTGGGATCCCATACTTATAACCAAAGGAGGTCACCTGCACCTGCAACCGTTGTCGAAGGGCCATAGGATCAGCGAGCTCCAACGTACGAGCACGTAGGTCATGAACACTCAGGCTCGATGTTTCGACGATAACATCAGCAAGATCCCGCACTTTGGTGAGCGAGGCTCGCTCGAGTGCGATCGCCGGTGCCAGCCCTTCAGCTGTCATGGGGTGTCGCCGCTTCGTCCCTTCAAACCGCGAGATCAATACATCATCGCGGGCCTCGAGGTAGATCACATGGACATCAATGGGAGCCGCCTTGAGTTCGTCGATGAGCTCCACGAGCTGGCCGAAATCGTTGTTGGAGGGGTAGCCGAGAACGAGTGCGAGCTTTTCGATACTGCCTTGCGTCCCAAGCTCCACCACTTTCGAGATGAGCGACAACGGAAGATTGTCGATCACGAACCATCCGGCATCCTCAAGTGCGGCGCCAGCAGTGGAACGCCCAGCGCCCGACATGCCAGCAACGACGACGAGCTGGCTCATGCGCGTCGCTCGAAGTGAAGTACCAAAAGACGTGGATACTCTTGGACTTGACGATACTCCTCAGCCCTGACGACAAACCCCGGCGGTGGTGGAGGCTCCTCCATCCTCACAAGCATCAACCCTCGACTGCTGGCGCCGTTGATGTATCGAGAGAGGGGTCGGTGCACAAAAGGAACAAAGACCTGAGCATCGACCTCCTCCATCTGGATATCTTCCCGGAGATAGGGGCCGAGACGCCAATACTGCTCGCCAAGATCTACGTCATCAATAAAGCCAGAGCCGGGCGTCTGAAGGATCGGATGATTGAGCATGAGCAGGAATCGACCGTTCGGCTCGAGCACCCGGGATACCTCACTGAGCACCTCATCAAGTTCGACGACATGTTCTAGCACAAGGCACACAAGCACACCATCAAAGCTCGCGTCGCAGAATGGCAACGCCGAACCAGTCGCCAATACCGCAG
Organism: Actinomycetes bacterium; assembly: GCA_021822605.1. GTDB lineage: Bacteria > Actinomycetota > Acidimicrobiia > Acidimicrobiales > Acidimicrobiaceae > Ferrimicrobium. The sequence goes on along the minus strand of JAKAQL010000008.1, from coordinate 1,004 downwards.
AAGAACCTCGCAGGTGGGCTGTGTGCAACTGGGCTGCCGAGCTGTCGACTACGACGGTGCTTGCACCCTTCTGCGCAAGGATCCGCGCCAACTGCCCATCACCACCACCGAGATCGAGTACCCGGTGAGCGCCGCCCAAACCGACTCGAACGATCGGCTTGATCTGCTCCTCGTACTCGGCATCACTGCCTTCCGTAAACCCTGCTTGCCACCAACCTGCATTGGTCTCCCAGGAGTCTCGCAAGATCATTGGCCACTCTGGCAACGAACGGAATGCTTCGAGATCCACCTTTACTCCTCGCTTGAGCCGTTGTTGGTACCATAGACTTTAGTCAGTTGTCCAACGAGTTCCACGGCGACTGTCTCGGGGACGATCTTTGTCGCCACCAGATCCGCGTAGGAGGCTTGAGCGATCTCGAAGACGGAACCATAATGCTCCAGAAGCCTTGCTCTACGTTTTGGACCGAGACCAGGTACTTGGTCAAGCACAGACTGTTCTGCCGTGATCGTCCTGCGACGCCGATGATAGGTAATCGCAAAGCGATGCGACTCATCCCGTAGCGTCTGCAACAAGTAGAGCGCTTGGCTGCCACGAGGTAGACGCAACGGCTCGTTGAGGTTCGGGCGGTAGACCTCCTCAAAGCTCTTGGCCAACGACGCAAGCTCGATCGACTCGCTCAAACCGAGCTCCGCCAAGACCTTGATGCCAACAGACAGCTGTCCAGCACCACCATCTAGGAGAATAAGGTTCGGTCGATAGGCAAAACGTCTACCCCGATCGGGAATCTCCTGCTCCTCCACGAGCAGTCTGCCGAGACGCCGACGTAAGACCTCCTCCATCGCTGCAAAATCGTCATTCTTTGGAACAGAGACACCAAAGTGGCGATAGTCCCGGTTCTTCATCAGGCCATCCTCCATCACCACCATCGAACCCACATAGTTCGTGCCCTGCAGATGACTCATGTCGTAGCACTCGATTCGCAGCGGGGCCTCGTGAAGGCTCA
>JAKAQL010000115.1 GCA_021822605.1 Actinomycetes bacterium | reverse complement strand
ATGGGATGACCACCGGGAGAATCACGTAGCCAAAGCGCTTGCCCTCGGCTCTGCGCATCACCCGACCCACCGCCTGGACGACGTCGACCTGGGATTTGCGGGGTTGTAGGAACATGACGGCATCTAGGGAGGGTACGTCTACCCCTTCAGAGAGACACTTGGCATTGGTGAGGAGTCGGCACTCCTCGGTTGACTCTCTCAACCAATTGAGATCACCGTTGCGCTCGAGTGCCCCCATCGTACCGTCGATGTGTTTGATCTCAACACCAGGCAGATTGCGACTGGTTCCGATCCCTTGGAGCTGAGCTTGCGCGGCGACATCGGTGAAGGTCTTTTGGACCTCCTTAGATCCATTGATAGTGTTGACGAAGATGACTCCGGTCTTCATGGGATCGGGATCGTTGGCGAACTCCTCCTGGCTGTCGCTGATCTTGGCGAGTCCCATCCAGCAACCGAGCAGCTTTGCCGCGTCGTCGAGTTTGATCTCAGAATCTGAATCGGTGAGAACAGAGTGCAGGGTCTGGGCGGCATAGGCCTCGTCGATCGCCAGGATCACCACCTGGTAATCGGAGAGCAGTCCTCTCGATACCGCCTCACCAAAGCCAAGGCGATGGAACTCTTTGCCAAAGTGAGCCTCGTTGTCCATCGAGTAGAGGACGACCTCGGCCTCGGTGGCCTTGGATTTGGCCCGGTCTCCATAGACCTTCGGAGTCGCGGTCATATAGATGCGCCGTCGCGCGCGGATACGGTCATCATCATGGACGAGTACAAAGGCAGAGTCGTGGGTCTCAGAGGACACTCCAGCGGTTCGGTGCGCCTCATCACAGATGATGAGGTCAAACTCCGGGAACCCGAAGTCTCGCTGGGCCTCCTCGATCACCCGCAGGGATTGGTACGTCGAGAAGGTGACATACATCGGCTCATGATCGCCTTGGGAGAGAGCTCTTTGCCTCGCGGTCTCAAGGTGAGCTCCTAAGCGTTCTGGCTTGGTGGTGGCAGGCAGCGCGATATCAAAGGTACGGCTGTCCTCTGAGTCCCGGGTGACCTCGCTATCAGAACAGACCGCTAGACACTGGAGCGGTATCTCGGACTCACGGGTCCACTCCTTCAAGGCCTGGGAGAGAAGAGCGATAGAGGGGACGAGAAAGAGTACGTGGCCTCCCCGTCCTACCACCTCCTCTGCGAGCCGGAGCGAGGTGAAGGTCTTGCCGGTCCCGCAGGCCATGATGAGCTTTCCTCGGTCGGCTTCGCGAAAGCCCTTCTTCACGTCATCGATCGCCGCTCGTTGATGGGGCATAAGGCTGCGAACCGAGAGCCGAAGGAGCCTGTCGGGAATCGTGGGATCGAACTTTGACCAGTCGATTGGTGACTCAAGGAGATCAGAGAGTCCAAGCCTCTGGACCGGGGGTCGCTGGTCTTTTAGGGTGTTGGTTGCGTTGGTGTTCCAGTGATCTGTTGTTGCGATGATCAGCCGTGAGGTAAAGGGCTCTCTCGATGAGGCAGAGAGGAAGCTGTCGATGGCGGGCTTTGAGACGCTTTGGCCAGCTGGGATGAACTTGCACTGAATTGCACACACACCGCCATCGCGCTCGATGCCAACAAGATCGATTCCGGTGTCGCGTTCCCTGGTTGGTCGGTCAGGCCACTCCATCCAACTAAAGACCTTCTCGAAGCGCTCTGCGTACAAGGGATCGGTCTGGAGGTAGGTCCGCATCATCCGCTCGAAGGCGGTTCCCTGTTGAGAGAAGCTCGCAGATAATTGGGTGAGCTTCTCGAGAAGATCCGTTAGGTTCATGGAACTACTGTAATCGAAGATCGAGGGGTTGTCTTGGACAGGTGTTGGATGGAGCCATTTCTACGGCTTCTTTAGCTCTTCCCTGTAGTTGGGAGGATCCGTCGGAGCTTGAGGAATGAAGGGAATCAGGTGGAGAGTCCACCAGTTGCCACCTGTCAGATGAGCGGCATTCGCCGGCTCAAGAGCAAAGGGGGTAACCGGTATCTCCAACCCGTCGTTGTATGAAACGATAATTGTCTTGATGTCAGCACCTCGTTGAAGCAGTCTCATCAATTTGGTAAGTTGTCGGGCGTCCCCATCTCCACCGGTATCAACTGGAATTCGTAAAGTATCGTCAACAATTGTCGCCGAACCACAATCTAGTAAGGGAGCAGTAGGTCTGGCCGGCAAAGCCAGGCACGTAACGGAACCGGTGATGGGGAAATTGGCGCCATCGCCGGGTCCATTCCAAGGCTTCGCCAGGTTCTCAAGTGTGATAGGGCTCAGACTTGTAGCAACTCGTGCGAGGTTCCTTGCACCCTCCGCTGAAAGCTCGTTGAAATACTCATCTGTAAAGTCCTTGATCGGATGGTCATCGGAGTAGAGCTGTAACTGATGACGGCGCTTGAGCCTAGTAACCTTCTTCGCCAGGATGTCCTCTTCTCGTTCTCCTTGGGACGGCTCGTATCTAACGAGTAGCTTGGCCAAGTTATCTCTCACGATGCCAGCGTGAACATCGATGATGTGAATATGTGGTTTGCGGCGCCCAATCCCTTCGATGATGAGACCCATGGCTGCTTGGTCCTGCGCAGGCACCGAATATCCAAGAAAATATATGTTCGTGGCATTTTGCAACGCATGGAGCGCCTCTCTCCAGAAGTCACGGAGAACGCGGTTACCAAGGTATTTTGACTTCGTCGCAGACGGTGGGGCAATAAAGGGTACGCGCCCGGGGAATTGCCTTGCGATGTCATCAGTCTGGTCGCCTACCGGCTTCGCAAACTCGCCAATGTATGGCCAGCGCTGTAGTGTGGCGCCGCTGTCATCTCCATCGTCCCAATACCAAGAGATCGAGCCGTGCAATTTGAGGAGACGAAACGTACTAACAGGACCTATCTCTTTAATGTTGACGGCGTAACCCCCTCCGCTCATGTTCGTAATACGAGATGAAGAAACCTCTTCGCGGATTAGGTTCGGCGGCAGTGGTGGTAGACGGCCCAAAATGGTGTCCACATCTACGCCAAGCCACGACAACTGCGTTTGTGCTGCAGCCTCGATGAGATTATCGTAATTGAAGCTGATTACCGTGGCTTGGCGGATATGCCAGGCAGCGATGAGTTTTGCCAGCCATTCCGGCTCAGAGTTGCCTAGCGCCTTATTTTCGTGATCAGTCAGGATCTCCTTGATCTCCTTGCTCACTCGGAGAAAAGCTACAGAGCGCTCCAGATTCGTATCTGACGGCAGGTAGGGCTGGTCCTCTGCCAAGCGTGACAGCCACTGTTCGAACTGCTCGCCACCTCTAGGTTGGACTTCGCTGCCAAGTTGTTTGCCAAGTCGTGCACGAATAGGTTTTAGTAAATCAGCGGCCAGCAAAAAATTTGCAGCTACAGCCTTCGAAAACCCGGCACCGAGTATAAAGACATCATTCCTCGCTAGCGACCGTAGTTCTTCCATTGGATCCCCCAGTCCATGATTGTCGTCCCAACCAGCCAGTCTAGGTTCTGGCCCTGACAGCGATTAGAAAATGTCCGAGTCCCGATCGCCATGGAACTGGATGGGCTTGACAGGCGTTGCTACTGGTGATTACCACGACACAGCGAGCGCCTAGTTAGAACCGTTACGCCGGGTATCTGCTACGATGCTCTCGCCCAGATCGCATCTAGTCCAGCCAATACGCTCGCGGCCGTCTTCTGGATCCGCTCGGCACTGGTGCGAATCTTTGCGGTGGCTTCAGCGGATCCACCCGCCCACAGGGTGACATAACCAAAGGAG
>JAKAQL010000058.1 GCA_021822605.1 Actinomycetes bacterium | reverse complement strand
CGGCCTTGTGCCAAGTGGGGCCTCTAAGGCAATAGCCAACAATGATCTGGTCTCGTCCACCAGTTTTGAAAGGCTCGCTTGAGGTTTCATCACCCTGGTTGCTGGACTGGGTACGAGGGCCTTCCAGGATGATCGGCCCCTGGCCTTCGGTGTGCTACTACGACCGGTGGGAGGTCACTTAGCCGCCATCTCCACCGCCTGGGCGATCGTCGATGCCACCGCTGGGTTGAACACTGTGGGGACGATGTAGGCTGGCGATAGTTCATCTTCCGTGACGATCGCCGCGAGCGCTCGCGCCGCCGCCAGCTCCATTGCAGCGGTTATTTTTGTGGCACCCGCGTCAAGAAGACCCCGGAAAAACCCTGGGAAAACCAGGACATTGTTGATCTGATTCGGTTCGTCGCTTCTTCCCGTCGCAACGACAGGCGCAACACGGCGCGCCACCGATGGCTCGATTTCGGGATCCGGGTTGGCAAGCGCGAAGACAATCGGATCCGGCGCCATCAGTCGCAGATCGCTCTCGCTCAGGAGGTTTGGGCCAGAGACCCCGATGACTACGTCGGCCCCTTGGAGCGCAGTCTGCAGGTCTCCCCGGACATTATTGGGGTTCGAGTTCTCCGCGACCCAAAGGCGGCTCTCGTCGAGAGCACTACCTTGAGGATTGAGGACACCCTCGCGATCCACAGCGATGAGGTTGCCAACACCCTCATTGATAAGCAACTTGGCGATCGCCACACCTGCCGCCCCAATGCCGAGCACGACAACCTTCGCACTATCCAGGCGCTTGTCCACCACTCGCAGCGCATTCAGAAGGGCCGCCAGCACGACTATAGCGGTTCCATGTTGGTCGTCGTGAAACACCGGGATGTCGAGAGACTTTCGCAGGCGTCGCTCAACCTCGAAACAGCGAGGTGCCGAGATATCCTCGAGGTTGATGCCACCAAAAACTGGCGCAATCATACAAACGGCCTGCACAATCTCGTCAACATCCTGGGAGGCCAGGCACACCGGCCAGGCATCAACATCACCAAAACGCTTAAAGAGTACTGCCTTACCCTCCATTACCGGGAGCGCCGCTTCCGGACCGAGATTACCGAGCCCAAGCACTGCTGATCCGTCTGTCACGACCGCCACGCTGTTGCGCTTGATCGTCAAGTTTCTTGCCGCACTGCGATCGCGTGCGATCGCAAGCGACACCCGAGCCACTCCGGGCGTGTACGCCATTGAGAGGTCGTCACGCGTCTTCAAGGGAACCTTTGACTCGGTCGCTAGGACTCCGCCAAGGTGCAGTAGGAGCGTGCGGTCACTCATTGCCCGAACTGTGGCACCCTCGATCGCTTCAACCTCCGAGCGAAGCTGCGATGCATGATCTTCATTGATGGCGTTACAGGTGATGTCGACCACCAGCCGCTCCCCACGGGACTCGACCGTATCGAGAGCGGTGATTGCGCCTCCAGCATCAGCCAACACCGTCGTGATCGCACCAACCAATCGCGAGCTGGAGATCTCCACCCGTAGTGTCACCGAAAACGAAGCACTCGGACTACCCACCGTTCCACCTTCCGTTCCGCACATCTGTTAATGTAGCTGCACCCACAATAAAGCACATGTTGGTCCACCATCAAGTCCTCAAGCAATTGAACTCGATCGTTGTGCCAACAGGGCCTACCAACACCACTAAGGGACTCTCCGTTGACCCTCGAGTCGTCAACAGCGCATCTGGCGACAACTACACTCGAGGCGTGCACCCTCACAACGTCCGCCAGCGTCCAAGCATCATTGGCATTGTTACTGCTGCCATTCTGTGGGGGTTCTCGGGTATCGCAGCACAACAACTCTTCCAGCATTATCACCTCGCACCAACATGGCTAGCTGCGGTACGAGTGACAGGAGCAGGGGTCCTACTCGCTCTCTGGGCCGGGCCCCGAGGGCGATCGGCAGGTTTGAGGCGCTTAGGCGCCGATTGGCGCAAACTCGCGACCATCATCATCTTTGGAGTGGTAGCACTCGATGGCGTTCAGTTAACATTCTTTCTTGCAATCGCACATGGCTCCGCTGTGTCTGCAACGCTTCTGCAGTTCACCAGTCCGGTCCTCATACTTGGCTGGATCTCATTACGGCACTTTAGGGTACCAAAACCTCTCCTCATGGTCTTGGTAGCTAGCGCGTTAGCTGGGGTAGCTTTGGTCGTCACCGACGGCTCCACCTCTGGTCTCGCAATACCATTAGCAGGGATTGTCTGGGGCCTGACCTCTGCGCTTTTTACGGCGTTCTATAACCTGCTACCAGCTGAACTGCTGGCACACCATAACGCCGAAGCAGTCGTGGCCAGCGCATTTCTCATCGGCTCGGTAGTGCTGTTGCCTTGGCTCATTCTCGATGCCCCAACAACCATGACCATGCCAGAGATTGGGCTCGTCATCTTCATCATCGTTGGAGGTACTGCAGTCCCATTCCTGCTCTACCTGAGCGCACTCGCCAACATTGCTCCCCTGCTCGCTAATGTGGTGGGCACACTTGAACCACTCACCGCCGCTGTCGCATCGATATTTCTCTTCAACCTGCGAGTCAGCGTCGCTCTGATAGTGGGGGTGGTGCTCGTACTTGGCTCAGTCATCGGTCTCTCACTCATCGATGGTGGGCGACAGCACTCGAGCGAACCGCCGCAGCCTCCCTCTATAGATCCGTCTCCATAGCGGTTAGCTCACCCCAAGTCACCCTAGAGGAGACCGTGATGTCAAAGCAGAGCACTCGCCCCCGTACCACTGGCGCTACGTTCACCGAGAATCATCAACTTCGCCATGGCGCTCGCCCTCAGAACCCCTTGCTCGTCACGTATCTCAGACTCCGCCTCAACAACCTTACGCCGCTGACTCAGGAACCGGCCCTCGATCAAGAGCACCTCATCGACACGAATGGGCAAGGAGTACCGCACCTCAAGTCGGGCAGTAACGGTCACGTAACCCATCGAATAGGGAACATAGCTAGCCGCCTCGTCAAGAATCGTCGCGGTGATACCACCGTGTAAGACGTCATCCCATCCAACGAAACGCCGCTCAGCCTGGTATTTGGCCTGGACTATGCCATCAGTGCCACTGAAGGCAAGGTGAAGACCGATCGGGTTACTCGCTCCGCACGCAAAACAATTCGCTTCTCCCAACTTCGTCCACCCTTCCTATCGTTTATCGTCGCTAATGCTAAGCCTAGGAGCGCCGCGCGGCGCAACCTCAAGCCAAGAATCCCCATAAGCCTGAGACCTAGGTGCGGGCACACGGGAGACGGCGGCGATCATTGAAACGAGTATTCCAGCCCCACAAAGCCCTCCACGAGCCCACGGTTCGCACGCTCGCTTTGCACTAGCAAAGGTTCAATGGTGTTGATTAATCGCACCAAACCACCTATTGAGAACGACCCGCGTGCGTCAACAGAGATACACCACCCCCGAACAGAATAAGGCAGAGAGCGATGATCAAGGACACAGAAAGTCCGGCATGAAAGGAGCTATAGGCAGCACCGATGACCTTGCCAACAATCGGCCCATAGACCTTGGCGGCATTGCCGGTATGGCCCGCAACACCACCAGTTTCAACGGCATTGATGACCACCTGACGAAACGCTGGAGGAACGCCCAAGCGCGCGAGTCGCTTCGAGAGACCACCCGTTAGCTCGCCATTGAGGAAGCTACCCAAAACGGCCACGCTCAACGTAACGCCGAGGGCTCGCATCGTGTTGGTCGCCGCTGCCGCCATACCGGAGTGCTCCGGAGGCACCGTTGATAGCGCAATGCTGGTCACCGGCACAACCACAAGCCCAAAACCAATCCCGGCGATAGCAAGCGTCGCGGCTAGCAATAATGGGTGTGTCGGCCCCGACAGCGCGATATCCGATAGTCCTATGCCGACCGCTGCTAGCAGTGCCCCAAAACCAGTCGCCAATCTCGTGCCCACTTGCGTCGTCCAACGTCCCCCAACGATTGAAGCGACAATCATCGTAATCATCATCGCAGCGAACACACCAGCTACTTGGTAGGAACTATCCCCCTCAACGACCTCCAAATAGAGCGCTACGAAAAAGAAGATGGCAAATATCGAAAAGTAGATGCTAAAGGCCAGCATCAGGGCGCCACTGAATCGAGCGTTGCGCAAAAAGCTCAACCGTAACAGTGGATTTTTCGCCCGATGCTCCGCAAAAACAAAACCCACCACCCCCAGAAGGGCAAGGATGAAACATGCAATGATGACTGGAGAACCATAGCCCTTGACTTCGCCCTCCACGATGCCCACAACGAGCACTCCGAGTGCAAACGGACCAGCGAGCGAACCCCAAATATCCACTGATCCGATCAGCCGATCAGCACTCTCCGGCAAGACACGGATGGCCAGCACGATGATCACGATTCCTGCAACACAGTTAAACCAAAATATCGTTGGCCAACCATCGATTCCAACCAAGACACCGCCCAAGACAGGGCCGATCGCGAGTGCGAAGCCAGCTACGGCCGCCCAAGTTCCCAACGCCTTCGTCCGCTCGGAATCCTCAGGGTAGAGGTGGCGGATCAACGAGAGGGTCCCGGGTTCGGATGCCGCCGCCCCAATGCCCATGACGATCCTGGCCACTATCAGGATCAAAGGCGAGGACGCCAGCGCAGCGATCACTGACCCGATAACGAAGAGCCCCAGCCCAGCCACCATCATTCGGCGCCGACCATACCTGTCGCCAATGGCGCCAAACACCAACATCAGCGCAGCAAAGGCGACAGCGTAGCCACCGATCACCCACTGCAGTTCGTCGACGCCTGCATGGAGGTGGCTCTGGATAGGAGCCAGCGCCACGGCCACAATCGTTGTATCAAGAAAGGTGAGGAACAGTACGCCGGATAGTACAGCCAGGGCGAAACGACGTCGCGACCGCGTCACTAACTTACGAGTACTTCTCGAATGCTGCGCAAGCAGGTACTTTGGTTCCCTCAAGCGAGATGAGACCACAGAAGCTCGCGTCTCCTACCTTCCAGATACCGCCCACTTTTACCGCCTCACCGCTTTGATTCTTGAGGGCGGGTTGGCCTGCTAGATAGATGGTATAGACCACCGTCGCCGCAGCGGGTGAGAGCAGGGTGACCTTAGAGACCTTCGCGCTCGTGCCCTTCGCAATGCTCGAACCAGCCTGAGCCTTGATCACCGACGTGAACTCCTCTCCGTTCTGCAACAGACTTATCTTGGTTCCCGCCGGTGACGTCCCATCAAAGAACGTCTCGAAGGCCTTGGTGATCGTTACCTTTGCTGACGGTGCTTTCTTAGGAGTTGCTGATGAGCTACTCGAGCCGCAAGCAGCCAATAGGGCACTCGCCGTCATCAGCGTCGTAAGCATCAGAGCCGCATGTCTTCGTCTCACGTCAAATCCTTTCTCTGCCTCTCCGCGTCCAACACATATTCCGCATCCGACGCTACCTAGTATCCTACCTACTCGGGAGTCCACTACTTGGTAGTACCAACTAACGGGACTTTTGTCACACCTTTCTGAGTCAAAGAGCATGATCACGAACAGCCGACCAACAACCAATTCGATCATCATCGTCATACCGAGTAAAGTCTGGCACCTTGGCATCCCCAATGGGGCTTCGCCAGGCACGCTCCTCCTGCAAATTGTTGTTGCGGGCCGTCTCAGTGACCAAAGACATTCAACAGTGCCTACTGGGCAGCCTCGCGAGTACCTCCCCACTTATAGTATTGTCGGAGGGGATTTCTTGAACCAGGCCCCTCCTTCCACCTGCAACTCCCGATCGGTTGACCGTTCTCCTCGATGAGTCGACACGGTGTTACTCTTCACTCAGCCAAGCAGCCATACCTGCCCGATGTGCATCGGGCTATCCATCGCTCAACTGGTCGACGAACTCCGCTCCTTATCTCCGTGATGGGTATGCCTGCTCTCGAGTGGAAACTCTGTCCGGTGAGCTCGGGTGACATCGGACAGCGTGTCCGGCTAGTTCGTGCGGGCTTCAAGAATCGAATTCGCTCCGTCAATCACAATCACTTGCCCAGTTACGTACGACAAGCCGGGTAGACAGAGGGAACCAATAACCGATGCCACCTCCTGGGGTGATCCAGATCGACCAATGGGACTTGCGGATCCATAGCGTAGCTCGTCGTCGCTAGCCGAACCGGTCGCGATCCAACCAGGTGCCACCGCGTTGACGGTGATGCCCATAGAACTCACCTCGAGCGCGAGCGATCTCGTGAGCCCGACCATGGCGGCCTTCGCTGTCGCATAGACCGTATGGCCAGCCATTGCATTGACAGGCCCTGTTGTTGAGGCGACCATCACTACTCGACCCCAACCGCCCTCTTTCATTTCGGGTAGGAACTCCCGACAGACCAAGAACGCGGTGTCAAGATTCCGCGTAAGTCCCAGGTGCCAATCAGTGAGCGACAGCGACTCAATCGCTCCAACCGCGTCAGAACCACGTTCCACCGAGGTCATGCCAGCGTTGTTAACGACAATATCGACGCCACCATAGACGTCCGACGATAACTCTCGAAGCCTTCGAACCTCTTGGTCTAAGGTGAGATCGGCGACGACACCAACAGCGTTGATCCCTCGATCCGTGAGTTCGAGCACTCGATCCTGTATCCGAGCAGTTGTTGAGGTGACAACGACCGACGCGCCGAGCTCCCCGAGTACCACCGCAGTGGCAAACCCGATACCAGTGGGCGAACCCGCCCCGGTGACGAGCGCAACCTTACCCGCCAGATCTCCCAAGATGCTCATCTATCCCTCTCCTACCCTGCCGACTTGGCCCTTAAACTCTAACCGAGCCGCACCATCTCGTAGTGTCACTGGCACATCGATGGGATGCTAACCGAACGAAACGCGTGACCTGGCCCTGTTGTCCCTCTCTGGGCTGCCATCAACCTATCGCCACACCGCGTGCCTACCCGAGTGAGCGGGCGTAGCCTTCGGCATTGCCCAGCTGTTCTCACAAGCACCGGAATTGACAGAAGAAGACGGTAAGTACCATCAACGCTGCGGCGCCCAGACCAGCTCGACCGCAGCGATACAGCGTGATGATCGCCTAAGGTTCATTCAGCTCAAGACGCTAAAACCCGACCCAAGGAGTACACCAAGATCAACCTCAGGATGATCGCGCATCACCGTCTCCAACCTGACTGCACTCTCAAAGAGTGCCAGCATACTGCCATCAGTGCGATGGAGCACACGCACCCCTGGAATCCTCCCCATCTGGGTTACTCCCTCCGGAGTGATCGTCCTCGCCACACGGTATGGCGTCGACAGATACTCGATCAAAGCACCAAACTCATGCTCCATCCGGTATTGGAACACCTCGAACTGCATCTGACCGACGGCTGCGAGTACCGGCAATGGATCCCCATCACCCTCATACAACACCTGCAACACTCCCTCGCGTTCTAGCTGATCGACTCCCCGTCGAAACTGCTTCGCCCGACCAGGATCCTTCACTCGAACCCGCCGAAACATCTCCGGTGCAAACTGCGGAAAGGATGGAAACACCACCGGCGCACCTGCATAGAGTGCATCGCCAATACGTAATTCACCCGCATTGACGAGGCCAACGACATCACCCGGAAACGCTGTCTCTACGGTCGATCGATCTGCACCGAACAGCGTGCTTGCGTACTTGGTCGAGAGAGTGCGACCTGTAGCCCCATGAGTCAAATTGACCCCTCGCACAAATTTACCAGAACACAGGCGGACAAAAGCCACGTGGTCGCGATGCGACGGATCCATGTTCGCTTGGATCTTAAAGACAAATCCGGACACCGGTGCATCAAGTGAACGTGTTTGCCCATCCACCGCCAGCCGCGGTCCTGGCGAAGGGACAAACTCAACAACGGCGTCCAGCAGGGCACGCACGCCAAAATTGTTCATCGCCGAGCCGACGAAGAGGGGGCTCGTCTTCCCTTCGAGGAAGTTTGCCTGGTCGTGCGTCGCACCAACCGCGTCCAATAAGGCAGATTCATCAACAGCGTTTGTCCAATCGGAGCCCTCTTGGACTGCGGCGAGCGAGGCCTCCAGTTCGACTTCAGACGCAAGCGTCTTGCCGCGAACACTCCGTTCAAATCGCGTAAACCGCATGGTTCGACGATCGATCACTCCACGAAAGTCGCCAGGAATACCAACTGGCCATGTCACGGGGGTCGGCCGAACCCCAATCTTGTCTTCGATCTCGTCAAGTAGCTCTAGTGGCGACTTTCCGGGGCGATCCAACTTATTGAGGAAGGTAAGCATCGGCAACCCCAGAGATCGGCACACCTCAAACAACTTGAGCGTCTGAGCCTCTACTCCTTTCGCTACGTCGAGAACCATCACCACTGCGTCCACCGCTGTCAGCACCCTATAGGTGTCCTCGGAGAAATCACGGTGGCCAGGAGTATCAAGCAGGTTAATCAGACAGTCACGATACTCGAACTGTAAAGCGGTAGAGGTCACTGAAATGCCGCGCTCCTGCTCCATCGCCATCCAGTCTGACCGTGTATCTCGGCGCCCAGCACGCGCCTTTACGGCACCTGCCTCGGCAATCACTCCAGCGTAAAGCAGGAATTTCTCAGTCAGTGTCGTCTTCCCTGCATCAGGATGGCTGATGATGGCAAAAGTCCGCCGTCTAGAGGCTTCCTCGACAATTTCTCTTCTCTCGGCATCTTCTATGGCCATGTTACCGCCAAATCACTCTCAGTCTCGTTCAAGGTCGCTGCAATTGTTATGAACTGCGCATACGTCATTCTACTGGCGCATTTCCACCGCAGGAAGCTTGCATCCGCCTAACGCGGAACAGTCAAACAAGACAATCGGCAGAGTCGGCAATGCACGACTCGCGATTGCATGCCGATGCCCACGTTGTTACTAGTCGCGGCTCGCAAGGACGCTTCAGGAGACAAAGGTCCGGCGCCTATGGGCGCCGGACCTTCAAGAAACACTCATCGATCACACGAAAGGAGAATCAATCAGACGAAGCTGGCCTCTCAAGCTGGCCCGCGCGCTCGATAGCATCGTTAGTCTCCTGGCTTGCAGAACCAGAGGCGACGCCCCAATAGTAGAAACCAATCGCGACCACTACCACAACCACTAGATCCCATGGATAATGAATCAAGCCATGCAGATGGTCGTACTGACCACCGAAACGCTTCGAACCAAAGTAGGTCTCCAACAACGACACGATGATGAAGGCGATTAACCAGGTGCCCTGTCTCCAAGCCTTTGTGTTGATCTTCGCGAGGTCTCCGCGAGCAGCCGACACAATGAGATAGGCGACAATGCCGATGGCGTAGCCAACCGTGAGCTTCCAGACCGTCTCCCAACCGCTGAAGTAGATGATCAACGCACCCATCACGTAGGCGATCGGACTGATAACGCTAGCTCCGCCAAGTCGGTACGGACGATGCGCTGACCCATGATGGCGACGAAACACGGCAAGCGACACCGGCCCCATGATATAGGTAAACACTGTTGCCGAGGAGATAACACCGACCAATGACTCCCATGTCGGGAAAGGCAGTAGGAAGATCGCGGAGGCGATGAGCGTCGCCACCATGGCATACATTGGAATACCGGTCTTGTCGGATATCTTCCTCCAAACACGGCCGAGATAACCATTGCGTGCGCTACCAAGGATGATGCGAGGAGTCGAGGCGAAGTATACAAGCCCGGTTCCAGACGGAGAGAGCACTGCGTCCGCATAGAGGATGGTAGCCAGCCAACCAAGACCCAACGCCGATGCCACCTGCGCGAACGGTGATGTCAGACTCAGACCTGCCCACCCGTGTGCGAGCTCAGTCTTTGGAATAGCAGCAATAAAGACGACCTGCAAAAGAACGTAGACAATCATGCCTGCGATCAACGCTGTGAGAATCGCACGCGGCGCGTCACGCTGGGGATGTTTTGCCTCAGCAGCCATCTCCACCGCTTGCCTGAATCCAAGGAAGGAGAAGACAATTCCGGCCGTTGATACCGCCACCAACACTCCAGCAGTCCCATATGGTGCAAATCCATGCGTAGCAGGAGCAGAGTAGTTGGACCAGTCCTTAGCCACAAACAAGACGACCAGAATGGTCAAGGTCGGCGTCAAGAACTTGAGAAAGGTGATGAAACTATTGACCTTTGCGTAGAGCTTGACCCCATAGATATTGATCACGAAGAAAAGAACGAGCAACAGCGCTTCAACGATAAAATCTAGGGGTTGCTTGCCGTTGAAGGACCCATTCACCGTTGTCCCAAAGCCCTTTATGTAGTGCGACGCATACTGAACCACCGCCTCAGCCTCGATCGCTGGCACCGATGCGTAGGCGATGAATGCTGCCCAGCTTACGATAAATCCAACCAGCGGGCCATGCGAATACTGTGGGTAGCGTGTAGCTCCACCAGCCTCAGGAAGAAATCCTGACAGCTCAGCGTAGACAAGAGCGATAAAAAGACAGGCAATTCCGCCCAACACCCAAGAGATGATTGCTGCGGGTCCTGCCGTTTGTGCGGCATAGAGCACCGCGAACAGCCATCCGGACCCAATAATTGCACCGAGCCCAGCAAAGCTCAGATCTAAATAGGACATCTCCCTACGGAGCCGTCCCGTCTGTTGTTGACCAGTCTGCACATCTCCCCCTTGCATATCCTGCAGTCCACCTCCTTAGAGGAGAAACCGTGGCACAAAGATACCATAACTGCCAAAGCTTGTCTAATCGTTGCAGCACCGATCTGACACACGAGTGGAGAACGATCAACGATCATCCGGAAGACCCGGCAGGTCCTGAACCACACAGGACGGCGAGCAGCGCGCCTCTCACTGAAACCACAACAGCCGTCCCTGATGTCTCTGACTGTAATATTAAATATAAGATCCGAGGGTGCCGCATCCTCAACAGCCAACAGCGACCTCTCGAAGCATTCCATCATGACACCAGTCAGCATTGGCGACATAGAGACCGCGAGCGAGTAGAGACCGAGGCGACTATTGTCGAGAATCTTGCGCCACTTCGAATAGCCCTTGCGCGAGTCTAGCCAGACCAGCAACACTCCCGCCGGTACATCCACAACCTCCAACTTCACGGTCGAAACAAGGATTACGGGCCTGGGAACTAGAGGCCGACTCTCGACAACTATTGTGGTTCTGAACGCTGCGGTATAGGGTGCTGTGAGTCTTTTAGGGACAGAATGCACACTGGAGTGGTAACCAAAAACAAATCAATATCCAGGGTCAAAGAACCGAGTGTGACAGAGAACCTAGAGGAGCAGAGACTCCAAAGCGGAAGGCGCAAGCAGACCTCCGTGCAGGTGAGTGCAACCTCACGTGAATCCAACCAGCTATTGATCAGGGTAAAATGTCGAAGAGGTCGCAGGGACTCCATGGGCGTTGTTCCTCTGACATCAGAGGGGCAATCTCCATCGACCTAGAATAGCTCCTGACGCAGGCGTATCACGAAAAGCTTGAAGCCGTGGAGCAGACGGCGTTTCGTTGTGGCAACCGCACGCTCGATCGCCACGAGATCCGGCCCTTTCACCACCACGACTAGGAACTCTACGGCAATGAGAGGGCAACTGCACTCTTTGGAACCCCGATTTTTGGGGCTGATGGCGGTTGGAAGGCGCCGAGCATGTTCGCGGTTTGTGTACCATCCGTCACCGCTAAAAGCTCCTTAGAGGATTGGCTAAGGCAATCACCTTCTATTGGTGGGCCGGTCGGGAGCCCACTTTCCTGTTGTAGATACCCGTGTACGTGAGCGTCTGGGCCTCTAGATCTCCGCCAGTGCCATACAGTTGCAATGCCAGCCGCCGTGCACATTCTGACCTGTGACCGTGAACCTCTGCAGGTCCGCTGTTGACGGCCACCAAAACCTGTCCCGCTAGTTGTAAGCCAGTGCGAAGTTGTCCGAGTACGTGGCCATACTGTCCGAGGTTGTCTCATTTTCGCTGTTCACTGCGGTGTTTTGGCAAGAGCTGCAGGACAGACTCGGACAGGGCGGGACGGTTTCGGACACGATTGTTGGGTGAAAAGTTGGGTGGACCAGTTCGTAACCGGCGCGATATCGACGTGACCAGTGATTGACAGGAGCGTCGAAAGCCGGAAACGGCGTGTTCAACTTTGCCTACGAGGTGGACCGGACGGGAAAGCCCACCCAAGGTACGCTGTGCAGAAGAAGTTAAATTGTAGCACTCATTGTGCTACACTCAAAGTATGACCAGGATAGGAATACGCGAGCTCCGCCAGCACGCCAGCCGCTACCTTGAACAGGTGAAGGCAGGTGAAACTATCGAAATTACTGAACGCGGACGACTGATCGCCCTGGTGATACCGCCCACTCCCGCCGTCACCTCGCGAGATCGACTCATCGCCTCGGGTCGCCTGATTCCAGCGAAACGTCCGCTGCAGTTGCCCAGACAAAGACACGTCACCCGCACCGCAAACTCCGCATCTCAGGAACTAGATGCGTTGCGTGACGATCGGTTCGCATGATCTACATCGACACGTCGGCACTCGTGAAATTGCTGTTCGAAGAGCCTGAGAGTACCGGCCTGGCGGACTGGCTAATCGAACAGTACGAGACTCCCAAAGTCAGCAGTGATCTTGCAATCGTGGAATTGCTCCGCACTTGCCATCGAGTCGATGAGACACTGGTCCCTGACGCTAGGCAACTCCTAGAAGGAATTGACCTCATACCCATGAGTCGTGCAATCATCGAGACGGCTGCAAGCTTGACCCCATGCAAGCTGCGAAGTCTGGATGCCATCCATCTCGCAAGCGCGTTATCGCTCAAGGAAGAGCTTGCAGGGTTCGTCGCCTACGACCTTCGGCTCTGCGCCGCCGCAGCAGACGCCGATTTACCAGTGGTATCGCCTGGGTAAGCTATACAGCACTCAGCCTGCGGGGAACCGAGGAGACCAGACTGAATCTCGCTTTGACTTACCTGCCGCCGCAATGCGACACTCGGTGCCGACCGGTTTCCCGAGAGGCCCGCCGGCACTCCTCCGGGTTGGTTTATCGGGGCGGTCTCACATACGAAATGGGTATACCCGCGGTTCACCCCCGATATAACCACCAGCCAGCATCACCGTCACATCAAGGCGCGAGTTCCATGAGTGGATCCAAGCTCAGTACGCTGAAACTCGAAACTCACAGTTGTCTGGCTTGGCCACAAGGCGCATGCTTCCTGCCACCAAATCCTCCAACTTCGAAACCCTTGTTGGGTTTTTTGCTGTGTTTTGGTGAGTTGCGATTTAGGAAACATGCCCTGACCTGGCGGGCGCTAAGGGACTCGAACCTCTGACCTACTGGTTGTAAGCCAGCACGAAACTGTCCGAGTACGTCTGATTTTTGCAGCTCATCGAGGTGTTCTGGCAAGGGTGCTGAGATAGCCTCGGACTGGGTCGGACGTGCTCGGGCACAAATGTTGGGTGAAAAGTTGGGTGGATAGACACTCAACGTGAATCTGGCCCGACGATGCGCCTAATCCTTGGACGGGCGCCGAAGATCTGGGGTTGCATGAGCCCCGAAGGTCAAGCTTTCCTGGCCTGCTTAGGTTGAGAATCTCCGATGCGCAAAGAGCACCAAGAATAGACTGCGTTCGTATCAGGTCCTCTATGCATCACTTCGATGCCGAATGGCAATGACAATGTCGGTACCTTAGTCTTCGTCGATGAGATACAGCACTCGATAAGAGCCCCGTCTCGCCGACCATCCAGGGTCAAGCGGTGGTCGAAGCGGTTTTCCAACCTTTCTTGGCCCAGTGACCAGAACCTCAGTGAGGAAGCCAAGGATAGCTACCCCGATCTTGGGTGGCAATGATTTCGCGAGCATTCGCGCTGCCGGAAAGGCAACCTCTAACCGATACCTTCTCTCGGTCCATCAGTTCCACGCAGCCTGTCCGATTGACGCATCAGGTGCGCAAGCTCGTCAGCGTCTACGACATCGCCAGCTTCAACGGCTTGTATGCCTTCGGCATGGGATCGCAGCAACTCGGCATCCGAGATGACAGCGATCGTCTCGCACAATCCGTCGTAGTCATCCGCTCCAAGCAGAACTGCGCCACGGTGGCCCTTGCGAGTGATCTCAAAGCGTTCGTGCGTGTTTTCCGCCTCTGTGACGAGTTTCGAGAGCTGAGCACGAGCATCAGCTAAAGGCAGGATAGACATGTATATAAATCTAGCGACCGGCTAACTCGAGCCATAGTCTTAGCGGCTTGCTATAGGACTTCTATGTCGACAAAACATGAGCCATCCTTAGGCGTTCGGCACGTGAAGGAATTCTTACTCCAGACCGATGGATAGCCTTAACAGGCTACACAATTGTATACTATAGGCATGAGTACCACAATTAGGGTAAGCAAGGAAACTAGGAATCGGTTCGCGCGTCTCGCTGCCTCTACTGGCCGCCCCATGACTGTTCTTCTTGACGAGGCGGCCGACGCCCTGGAACGACGAGTTTTCTTCTCGCAACTGACAACCAGATACTCGGAGCTTCGCAATGACCCAGAAGCTTGGTCTGGCATCCAGGAGGAGCGCACCATTGAAGGTATCGCGCTACACGATCAATCTAAGTGAGCGCGCTTAGAGGCGAAGTCTGGCTGATCGACTTCGGAGATCCTATCGGAAGAGAACAGGCAGGGCGACGCCCTGCTGTTGTGGTCTCGGCCGATGCACTTAACGAAAGTCGGGCGGGCGTGATCATCGTTGTTCCCACTACCACACGACGCCGAGGCCTCCCTTCACACATAGAACTAGACCCCGCAAGTTCAGGTCTTAGCGAAATTAGCTACGCTAAATGCGAAGATATCAAATCGATCTCAGAAGAACGCCTGATCGCACGTCTTGGCTTGATAGGGCAGGAGCCCCTATTCGAGATCGGCCGGGTGCTAAGGTTCCTGTTCGATATCTGAACCCAGGAGCGGGTGGCACCTCTCCGGCAAGCGTGCAGTTGCGGTGTCCGCTACGGTGAACTTGATGGCACGCTCTCGTACATTGCCGCGTGGGCACTGGCAGATGCTAGAGAAAGAGGTTAGCAGGCTCAATTGACATAAAACAACTTCTGCAAGCACAACGACGACCACACCTCCGACCACCAATGCTTTCATTGATGTTCGCATCAATATCTCCCTTCACTGATGACCGCCACAAGCTTGTCCACAACCCTTCTTTTGGCCACAAAACTACCCTCTCAGCGGGTTGCTGCCAGTCGATCCCAGACGGAGCCCGTCAGACCTGTCGGCGATGTCGAACCTTGGTTGGGCCACCGCCACCCCAGCCGTTCTTGCACCATGAGGCGATCACATCGTTGAGAGAGCGATGAGGAGTTCCAAGCAAGCTCCAACTCGATGAGCGATGCTGGCTTGTCCTCTTGCTCGATCACAAGCCGTGCGAGTTCACGTTCAGCCTGCCGCCTGGTACCGCGGAAACGGACGTAGGAATGCTTGATCTTCCCGAGGCTGTCTCGTCCGACGAAAACTCGGAGCTCACAGGTGTTCGGCTGACCACGAGACGCAGGCCTCCTGCCACAACACCCTCTGGCTCCAAACCCCTTGTTGGGTTTTTGCTGTGTTGTGGTGAGTCGCGATTCAGGAAACGCGCTCTGACATGGTGGACCTACGTAGAGAGTTCTCAAACTCGGGTGCGGCTGCGCGGTCGCTCGCGAGGAGGTTGCGTTCGTAGCTGGTCGATCAGAAGCGAGGCGATCGTCCCTATGCCTGCGTCGATCTCGGCCGCGTTGCTGGTCGCGCGGTCGCTACGCGTGAATACCGCTATCGCATACGCGCTGCCGTCCGGGAAGGTCACGACCCCGGCCTCGTTGCGCACTATCCCCATGAGCCCGCCGCTCTTGGCGGCAACCGTGACGGGCGTGGCGAAGCCGGACGCGATCCGGTGGCGTGTGAGCTGGTGGCCCATCGCGCGGCGCACTTCCCCGCACGCCTCAGGCACACCGGCACGATCCGTCCAGATCGCCTGCAGCAGTGCCATCGTCTTCGCCGCCGTTGTGCGGGATCCGCGCTCCGGGTCTAAGGCAGCGCTGGCGACGATGCGGCGACGTACTTCCGGTTTGGAGGGCGGACCGTCAACGGCAGGGTCGTGGATTGTCAAGCTACGGTAATCGTCGAATCCGACGTCGTTGGCGATGCTGTCCAGCATGTCTTGCAGGTTGCTGGTGACCTTGGTCCGGCTCATCGCGAGCTGACGGGTGGTGCCGTTGATCTGGTCAAGGCCGATAGTGGCGATCAGCTCATCGGTCGCCACGTTGTCGCTCACAGTCAGCATCGTGACCACCAAGTCACGCACCGACATCGACACCCCGTCCCGCATGAGTAAGAGTCCAACCGGACCGGGCGTCCTGCCCTTGCTGCGCAAGGCGCACCGGATCTCGCCGTTGATTGCTCCGGCCGCGATCGCGTTCTCCACGGCTAAAGCGACCTGGACTTTCATCACCGAGGCTGGCGTCACGAGATCGTCGGCGTGAACGCCCCGTCCCGAAGCGCCCTCTACCGGCGCAGCGTACGCGGCACCGCTCACCCCGAGCTGATCAAACATGCTGCTGAGGTCTGTTGCGTTCGAGCCTGATCGTTGTCCGCCGGTCCTTGGGCTGGGGCGGCCTGGCGTCACGGTCACCAGGCCGTTGTGGCGGCAGGCATCGATCAGCCGATCGTCGTAGGCGACAATGTCGTCGACATCGAGCAGGATCGCGGTGGCGACATGGATCGCGTCGAGACTGCGCAGCCGCGTGGGAGCCACTCGCCTCGCGAGACTGATTACTTCTTCGGTAACCAGTCGTTCGGCGACGCCGGAAAGCGCGCCCTCAATGGCGTCGAGAACCTCTCCTTCGGCGTATTCCCCGCCATCAAGAAGGGTCCGAAGCGCCCGACGGACCTCGATCCAGGCCAGCAAAGATGAGACGATCACGGCATCCTGGCCGACGTACCGGTCAAACGCCGCCTCCACGGCGTCAGACTCGGCTTCCTGGACCGACCGCTTGATCAGTGCGCTGCTGTCGAAATAGACGCGCACATCAGATCCGGTCGTCCCGCTCGAGCAGGCCGGCGCTGGTCGCTCCCAGTGGGAGGGTCAGTCGCTTGATGACCCTCCGGTACGGCGTTATCGGAGCACGGACCGCGCCTGTCGACACCAGCATGTCGAAATCGCCCTGAGATTTGCCCCCAGACGCCAGGCCAAGCTGACAGCTGACAGCTTCCCGAATCACATCCTGCTGCGAGCACCCGGCACGCTTCGCCCCAAGGCGCACAGCCTCCTCAGCATCCGGACCCAGCCTCAGATTCATCGCCGTACACGACAGTGATACCGGTCGCGGTGCCAGATCGGTACCGCCGCATGCCCGCAAACCAATGGGCACCACGGGGGTTGTCTTCCCGGCTGGCGCAGAAGTCCCGCCCGACAACGGTCACGACGTTCACGATGCTCGGCCAGGCTGGACGATTACACCTCTTGCACCACGAAGCAAGGTCGTGCACCAGAACGCGAAGGAGCGCCCTACGCGAGCCCTCATGCACTATGTCGAGGGTTCGAGTAAGAGTAAGACGCGTGGAGTGGGCGCTAAGGGACTCGGACCCCTGACCTGCTGGCTGTAAGCCAGTGCGAAGTTGTCCGAGTACGTGGTGATGGCGTCCGAATACGTCTCATTTTTGCAGTTCGCTGGGGTCTTTTAGCAAGAGCTGCGAGACAGACTCGGACTGGACAGGACGTTCTCGGACGCAACTGTTGGGTGAAAAGTTGGGTGCGACGCATCGAGACTGCTGCAGTACGGGTGGCCATGACCTCGTATACCACAATCTGTTGTCGGCCAATCAGACCAGTCCCCATCATCAACTTGACTCCCGCAGTTCCACAACCGCTACATCTGGCTGTACCAAATATGTCACCAACTCTTGATGCTTGTTAATAATTGGAGAGGCCATATCCCGCCAGCGGCAATTAGATATCTGTAAGACAATCACCTTGGGTGGCGGACCATGCAATGCGGCAAGTTCGCTAAAGTCACTATCTCTAGTTACTATGACAAAATTACTTTCACCAGCGAACGACCAAATCTCACTGTCCTTTGCACCTTCGAGTCCGACGAGGCTAACGTGAGAAC
>JAKAQL010000057.1 GCA_021822605.1 Actinomycetes bacterium | reverse complement strand
GTGCTCCAGTTCCAGGAGTTAGAATCCCTGACTTTCAAGAGTTAGGATTGTGGAGTTTCAGAAGTTAGAGTCGATGAGTTTCAGGAGTTACGGTTACAGAGTTACAGGAGTTAGGCCCGTAACCAATCATCGCAACCAGGAGATCATCGCCTCCCTCGCATGCTGAAGCCACGAGGAGTTTTGACATGGCGAAGCACTAGAAGAGCCGCTAACACCGCTTGAACGACACCATCTTTCTGGATCTAGGGCATCAGCCGAGATGCTTACGCCGCGAACGAAAATGGCTCGATCAGTTGCGTCTATTAACCTTTCATGTTGGGTCATTGATCACTGAGGATTTCATTGCCATCCAGATGTGTCGGGGGCCTTCAATCAGTTGACTGCTTAGGAAGCATATTCGAGGATGATGGCACAGGCACGACACTCGATGCTCTCCGACTTAGTTCGACGGATCATGAAACAAGAAGGGAGGCATTTTGGTTTCTATGATAGTGAGGTCCGAAGACGGCGCGAGAAGGATAGGCGTGCTCAATACCTGGTATGGTTCGCCTTGACTACGTTCTGGTCCCAATGGGTAGCGAGTGGTTCTACGAGCGAAGTGGCCCCTATGGGCTCCTATCTATTCGCCGATGAGGACTGGCTTGTGGCAGCATCACGGGTAGATCGTAGGTCTTCACGCTTGCCTGGCCTCGATGGTCTCGTCTTGGTCGAGACAGCTGCTGGCAGGGAGGGGCTAAAAATCGCAACCCTATCAATTGTGCGGCAACCGGGTGCCGATCGATGAATAGGCATGCAGGTAGAGTTATTAAGAACATCGATAAGGCGATATTTGATGAGGAATCCACGATAGTGTGACCGCTAGCCTACGGCGCAAGGGAGCTCCCAGATGGCCTAATCTCTCTGGAATCAGCCATCAGCTATTTCGCTCTGAGAAAAAGGCCATTGATGATTTGAAAATGGAGTTCGTGTGTTGGTCATTGAAGAACTGGTGGTCAGATAGGAAAATAAGGAGGTCGTGAGACGATGAAATTCGGAGAGCCGTTGTAATGCTCACGATCGAGCTTTCCATCTAGTCGTTGAGCGTCAAAAATCGCTCTGGACTAATCCACTCTAACACGGTTTCTTCATCCGTGTTCAGACGAGAAATCTGTTGGGGGTGGATGCTACCACTGGTGTTCGAGCCCCTAGGACTCGCCGAGCTGGCCAAAATGGTATGTTGTGCTACAGCGTCTCCCGGTCTGAACGGGTTCCGCTTGCCAACGAGCTGGTTGATGCGGGTGAGAGTCCAGAGCATTGCTTTTAGAATGACCCGTAAGGGAGCTAGCCAGCTGATCATGACGTTACGGATGCGCTAGGCAAACCAAAGGGAGGACCGTTGTTTATTGTCATCGATCTCTTTGTAACGTTTCTGTGGATCGGCGCCCTCGCCTTCGGGGGCGGATTCGGAATGATACCATTGATGCGCGCAGCGGTGCTCGCGCACCACTGGTTGAAGATCGGTCCCTTTGATCAGGCGATTGCTATGGGTCAAATCACGCCTGGCCCGGTGGCAATATCGGCGACGTTCATCGGCGAACGAGTCGATGGGCTTATTGGAGCGGTTGTAGCGACGGTAGCCGTTTTTATCCCCTCCTTGGTCATCATTGCGTTGTTGACCCACTTCTATCCTCGGCTCAAGAAGATACCAGCAGTTAAAAATGTCATGATCGCGACGTTAGCGGCGGTGGCCGGACTCATTGCCGGGGTCTCGTTCCTCCTTGGCAGAACGATTATCACTTCTTGGGAGGAGTTAGTTCTTGCCCTTCTAGTTCTTGCTATTGCATTGAAATGGAAGGTCCCTTATTGGGCGATGATTCTCGGAAGTGGGGTAGTCGGTGCCTTCCTGTTTCGTTGAGCCGTTGCTAACCAAGCGTGGACGTTCTTTGGAACTCCGAGCGCATAGAAAGAAATCGGTCTTGGAACACTACCGGAGTATAGGACTCCAGGGTGATGCCTGCGTTATGGGGTTGGACACACTCATCTTGTTGAAGGTAGTCGAACCCGCGCTGTGGCTAGGGCTACTATGAGCACAGAAGGGAATCAGACCATTGTCGGATGAGCAACCAAGTCAGAAGGTGTCGTTACTATCGCTACTCGGTGTCTACACAAAGATTGGAACACTAGGTTTTGGTGGTGGATATGCCGTACTCTCGTTTATCCGATCTGAAACGGTTGAGAAGCACGCCTGGATCACCGCATCTCAGTTTGATCAAATCGTGGAGATGTCAGCATTTGCTCCTGGACCGACCACTACGAATGTCCTAGCCGCAATCGCTCTACGAGTGAAGGGGACAAAGGGCCTGGTGTTTGGTTTTCTAGCGGTCATCTGGCCGTCCTTTCTTTTGATTCTTGGCCTAGCTGATGCAACCGCAGTACTTCACAATTCGTATCTCACTGGTGCTTTGCGTGGGATTGAGGTGGCGGTGATTGGCCTATTGCTCGATGTGGTCTGGACACTGTGGAAGGATGTTCCTCATATAGTTCTAACTATCTTGATCGCTGCAATGGCGATAGGACTTACAATCGTGGGAGTCAGCCCAATCATCACTATTGTGCTCGCATCAGTTATTACCCTGGCAGACTACGCAATCAGGAAAGCTCCACTTGAGATCAGGAAGAGTACGGGACATGAGAAAAAGTAATCTTTTGATAGTGGGACGGTCATCGCCTCTGTTGATCGGTCTGCGTTTCATGGTAAACTTCGGAGTCCAGCACCCATTATACGATAGTATTTGGCTGGGCACTGGATGACAATTGCACGCAGGAGAGGAGGAGGTGAAGGGAAACAAAGGACGGCAGGTCGGTGTACTGAAGTGCTTTTTAACTGACTCTTGATACTGGCGATGAGCATAACACGGGTCAGAAGTTAGTGTTGGCGATTCGTAGTGATTCGCGGTTCCTTCGTATGGTTCGATTCGCTACAGTCGCGGTCCTCCTCTGGGTAGCAAGATCGTCGTTGTGCGCGATCGCAGGGGTATGCGATTGGGTGCGTAGCTCCATCGGCAGCAGCAATGCTCCGGTGGTGCCACTATCCGTAGTCGCGGGTAACAGGCAGCAAGTAGCCTCAACTCGTGCACACTTTGGTGGCGGAGTGATCGGTGGGATCTGCTAATGATTTTCACTCTCCCAGAGGTAGCCCAACCCAGCTCGCGATCGTAGGTACTTACCAGAGGGGCCCAGCTTGGTTCGTAGTCGATTGACATATACCCGCACGTGGTGGGGATCATCGTATCCCTCTCCCCAGAGGGTCGAGAGGAGAAGCTGATGAGTACAGAGACGACGTTGATTTTCAACGAGGAACCGTAAGAGATCGAACTCGCGAGGCGTAAGTCGGATCTCACCACGCACGTCATCGATTACGAGACGTCTAGCCAAGTCAATGACCAGCCCTGGTGCGGCGATAAGTTCCGAGACGGCTGGAGTTGGTAGATCCATTCGACGCTCGAGTGCGCGCAGGCGAGCTTCGAATTCGCTGAGGCCGAAGGGCTTGGTGACGTAGTCGTCGGCGCCACGATCAAGGGCCTTCACCTTCGTGTGTTCATCACCAGCTGCGGAGAGTACGACGAGACCCTTTTGGTGATATCGACGCAGCTCGGAGACGAGCGTAACTCCATCGATATCCGGTAAACCAAGGTCGACGACCAAAAGGTCAGGGTGATCCTGGATAGCCCTAGCGAGTCCATCCAGACCGCGAAGAACAACGGAGACGTCATAGCCTGCTGCAGTCAATCCGATGCGTAGTACCCTGCCGAGTGCCGGATCGTCGTCGATGATGAGAATCGAGGTCACTGTTGCCTCGGAAGAGTGAAAGTGAAGGTTGTTCCGGAGTCTGTCATACGCACGGTGAGCTCGCCGCGGTGAGCCTCGACAAATGATCTTGCAATCGCGAGACCCAGTCCACTGCGCCCACTTTTTCCCATAGCGTGAAACCACTCAAAGAGGCGGACCTGATCGGTGCCCTCGACGAGTCTGCCGGTGTCGTGGATGTTGACGACGAAGAATTCTCTGTCGAGCTCGATCTTGACCTGGACGACCTGACCAATTGGAGAATGGCGGACTGCGTTATCGAGGAGGTTCCAGACTACCTCGCGCAACAATCCGACATCGGCCTGAACCAAGGGAAGCTCAGGGGGTGCACAGAGCTCAAGCCTTGACTCTACTGAGAGAAAGTCAACGCCAGTGGCAACATCTTGGATCAGCTCAACGAGGTTTACTGCCTGATACTGGAGATGAAAAGCACCGGCCTCGATTCGGGTGACATTGAGCAGGTCGCTCACTAATTGAATGGAACGGTCTATTTGGCCGAGCGCGGTGTCAATGAGCTGTTCACGCTCACCTGGCTCAAGACTATCGCCGAATTCATTGAGTGCGGTGGCGGCGGTCTTAATGCCAGCAAGTGGTGTCAGCAGGTCATGGGATACCGTCCTCAACAGTGAGGCCCGCCAAACGTCGATCTGCTGCAGAGTATCGAGTCTGAGACGCGTTTCGTGAAGCTGTGTTCGCTCTAGCGCGGCTGATATCTGGCTCGCCACTACGGTGAGTGCTTGTACGAGGCTATCGGGTAGGTCATCACTCCAGATAACAAGGAAGCCAAAGTAGTCACTGAGCGTGGATAGAGAAAAGGATCGAACACGCACACCCTGAACCGTGAACTCCCCACTGCGAGCAACGCCGTTCGATCCGACAAAGGCGGCGGCTATGACAGAGGCCATCTGTTCGTCGCCAACGATGTTTGCTGGTCGGAGAAGGTGCTCTGTTGGTCTGAGGGCCATGGCTCCTTCTAGTTCAAGGAGCCGAACGATCTGCTCGGTGGCGCTTTGCCAAACCCCTTCGACGGAGTTTTCACTGATGAGGGTGGCGGGAAGGTCGGTGAGTTGTTCGAGAATATGTGCCTGGTAGAGGGCTCGCTCTCTTTGGAGTCGGAAACGCCGGTCGATCAGGACGGTGACTAAGCCCACCAAAAGATATACCCCCAGTGGGATCCAGTTTGAAGCTACCCCAACTGCGAGGGTGCCATAGGGAGGGATAAAAAAGAGATCATAGGCTCCGAAGCCAGCGATGGTCGCGACCACGCCAGCCGAGATGCCTCCAATAGCGATGCTGGCTA
This sequence comes from Actinomycetes bacterium, assembly GCA_021822605.1. Taxonomy (GTDB): domain Bacteria; phylum Actinomycetota; class Acidimicrobiia; order Acidimicrobiales; family Acidimicrobiaceae; genus Ferrimicrobium. The sequence goes on along the minus strand of JAKAQL010000057.1, from coordinate 13,539 downwards.
CCAGAGGAACGACGAGGATGAGGGCGATGGATGCGGGTGGAAGATGCGTGCGTAGTGGTACGAGCAGCGCGGAGAACGCGCCGATCAAGAGAATACTGAGACCCGATCCAAGCAACGCAGTCCGGTTGTGCGCCGTCATCGGCTTACCTATCATTTTCGCCCACTGCCCCTAGTATAGAGATCGCGGTGTCGCATACTTGGTGATAGATTGAGGTACGTCGAGAGTGGAACAATCCTTGAACGATGAGGTTGAGGCTGCCGGGCGATTTCGTATCTATCTGGGGGCGATGGCGGGGGTTGGGAAAACTTGTGCCATGCTGGACGAAGGTTGGCGACGTTTGCAACGCGGGGCCGACGTGGTGATCGGGCTGGTAGAGACCCATGGCCGCATCCACACGCAAGAACTGATCCGCGATATTCCCGTGATTCCTCAACGGGTGGTAACCTACCAAGGACATCAATTCGCAGAGATGGACACCGCAGCGGTGATAGCTCGACATCCCGAGGTTGTGTTGGTCGATGAGCTAGCGCATACGAATATTCCGGGATCAGGACCTCATGAAAAGCGGTACGAGGACGTGTTAGACCTCTTGAATGCCGGGATTGATGTCATCGCTACTTTGAATGTGCAGCACATCGAGAGCATCGCTGGCGCGGTGGAGGAGATGCTCGGAGTCCGAATCACTGAACGGGTTCCAGACTGGGTCGTACGCCAAGCCGATCAGCTTGAGTTGATCGACTCCTCCCCGCAGCAGTTGAGGCGTCGGATGCTTCATGGCAATATCTATCCGGAAGCAAAGATCCAGACGGCGCTTGATAACTTTTTTACGACACAGAATTTGACAGCACTTCGAGAGTTGGCACTGCGTTACGTGGCTGATGAGGCGGACGAGGACCTTCTTCAGTCGTTTGCGAACAGGCAGAGTCGAAGAGTCTTCGAGACACGGGAACGTTACCTGGTGGGACTTAGTCTTTCCCCTGAAACCCCAAGGGTGCTTCGTCGGGCGGCGAGGATGGCAGCTCGTTCTAAGGCAGACCTGCGGTCTCTGTTGATCATGGCTGATACCGACATATCTGGGTCGACGTCCAAGGAGATCGAGGCGCTCAAGAAGCTGAGTCATGATCTCGGGGTCGTATTCTTAGAGAAGTATGGCACTAAGATCGCCGACATCATGGTGGAGACGGCACTCGAGCATCAGATCACCCAGATTGTTATCGGTGCCTCGAAGCGCTCCCGTCGTGATGAGTTGTTGAAGGGATCCATCGTCAATCAGGTGCTTCGCAAGGTTGGTCGGATGGGTATCGATGTCCATGTGATCGGGATTCGCGACTACGACCCAGGGCTCACGGAGATCGATGATAACTGAACCGAGGCAGATCCGTGCTTCCCTGAGAGAGGCCTTTCGCTCGCTCCCCTCCTCCCGCAACCGTGAGGACTCGTCATCGCCCTTCGATCTTCGCGAGCGCGCGATTGAGGTTCAACACGTTCACAGTTCTGTCACCAAAAATACCATAGCCAGGCCCTGTGGTTTGGGTCTCGATGAGTTGGCGGAGTCGGTTTGCTGAGACTCCGGTCGATCGTTGGATCATCGGAATCTGAACAAGAGCGCTCTTTTGTGAGATGTCGGGGTCGATCTCGCTGCCCGAGGTGGTGACCAACTCCTGGGTGGGGTCGACGCCCTGAGCATGCCAGAACGCCACCAGCGCCTTGGTGTTGTCGAGCAGCTGCTTGGATCGAGGGCCAAGGTTTGTACCCCCCGTCTCGGTGTCATTGTCCACATCGGGCCTTCCGTGAAACCAGCGATCTCCACTCCAGTGTTGGCCGATCTCGGTGGAGCCATACGGAGTCAGGGAGCCCTTCGCCTGCGCTGGAAAGAGCACGTTGGCAAGTCCGGTCTCAACGAGCGGATAGGCAAGACCCAAGATGATGGCGAAGAAGAGTGCAAGAACGACGGAGCGACGAATTTGGGTAAGCATTAGTACAACCTCGTTACAGTTAGAAGGATATCGATGAGTTTGATACCAACAAAGGGGAGGATCACCCCACCGACCCCATAGATGAACACGTTTCTTCGTATGATCTCTCCGGCAGCTGCGGGTCGAAACTTCACTCCTCGCAGCGCCAGTGGGATGAGCACGATAATGATCAGCGCGTTAAAGATCACTGCCGAGAGGATCGCGGTGATCGGGGAGTGTAGGTGCATGATGTTGAGCACCTTCAACTGTGGATAGGCCGCGATGAAGAGCGCGGGGATAATAGCGAAGTACTTGGCGAGATCGTTGGCGATGGAGAAGGTGGTGAGTGCCCCTCGTGTGATGAGGAGTTGTTTGCCAACTTCGACGATCTCGATCAGCTTGGTTGGGCTTGAATCGAGGTCGACCATGTTGCCAGCCTCCTTGGCGGCGACCGTTCCTGAGTTCATCGCGACACCGACATCTGCCTGAGCGAGGGCCGGAGCATCGTTCGTACCGTCACCGGTCATCGCGACGAGTTTGCCTCCCTCCTGTTCCTCCTTGATAAGTTCGAGTTTTCGCTCTGGTGTCGCCTCGGCGAGGTAGTCATCAACACCAGCCTCTGAGGCGATCGCGGCCGCGGTGAGAGGATTGTCGCCGGTGATCATCACGGTACGAATACCCATCTTACGCAGCTGGGCGAAACGCTCCTTGATGCCTGGTTTTACCACATCCTTGAGTTCGACGACTCCAAGGACTCTCTTGTTCTGGGCGACCACCAGTGGAGTTGAGCCGGCATTGGCGATCTCTTTGGTGAGATCGTCTACTTCAGAGGGGACCTCACCGCCTTGGTCGACTACCCAGCGCTTAACTGCCTCGGTGGCTCCTTTGCGAATCTGTGTGTCATTGATGTTGACTCCTGACATTCGGGTGGTGGCTGAGAAGGGAACGAACTCGTAGTCGGTGCCGACTTCGTTGTCGCGAATTCCGTACTCGTTTTTTGCCAGCACCACGATCGAGCGACCCTCCGGTGTCTCATCGGCCATCGAGGCGAGTCGAGCCACACGAGCCATCTCTTCATTAGAGGTGCCCCCGACGCCGACAAAGCGCGACGCCATCCGATTACCAAAGGTGATCGTTCCAGTCTTGTCAAGCAGTAGAGTCGAGACATCTCCGGCTGCCTCCACTGCTCTCCCTGACATGGCTAACACATTTTTTTGAACCATTCGATCCATCCCCGCGATTCCGATCGCCGAGAGAAGGGCACCGATGGTCGTAGGGATGAGACAGACCAGGAGAGCGACGAGGGTGACGATAGCGATTCCAGTATGCGAAAAGTGGGCAAAGTACTCCAAACTCACCACCACGGGAACAAAGATCACCGTCAAGGCGATGAGGAGAATCGAGAGCGCCACCTCATTCGGTGTCTTCTTGCGGTTCGCACCCTCAACCAGCGAGATCATCCGATCAAGGAACGAGTTGCCTGGTGTTGCGGTGATCTTGATCACGATCCGATCAGAGAGCACCATGGTGCCGCCCGTCACTGACGACCGATCACCACCAGCTTCGCGGATCACCGGTGCCGACTCCCCGGTGATGGCTGATTCATCAACTGAGGCAACCCCGTCGACAATCTCTCCATCGGAGGGGATGACGTCGTTAGCTTCACAGACGACGAGGTCGCCCGTCTTTAACTGATTCGCTGGCACAACCTCCTCAATGTCATCTGGCCCAAGTCTGCGTGCCTCGGTCTCGGTTCGGGTTCGACGAAGCGTGTCGGCTTGGGCCTTGCCACGACCCTCCGCCATCGCCTCCGCAAAGTTAGCAAAGAGAACGGTAAACGCGAGGACGATTGTGACCATCCAGGAGAAGAGTGAGGTGTGGATTATCGACGCCACTAGGGTCACCACGGTCCCAAGGTACACGACAAACATGACAGGATTGCGCACCTGGACTCGAGGGTCGAGTTTTACGAACGAGGACCTAATCGCGGCGCTGAGGATGTCACGATCAAAGAGGGGCTTCGACCCCGCTACTCCCTTGGTTCGAACACTGGTAGCCATTTAGAAAAACCTCCCATGAGAGACCGCTTCCGCGATGGGCCCAAGGGCTACCGCTGGAAAGAAATTAAGGGCACCGATAAGCAAGATCACTCCAACCAAGAGGCCGGTGAACATCGGTGTAGCAGTTAAGAAGGTGCCTGCTGTCACCGGTACCTCCTCCTTGGCGGCCAAAGAACCAGCGAGTGCCAGCACTGGGATGATCACGCCAAATCTTCCAATCAGCATGGCGATGGCTCCGGTGATGTTGAAGTAGCCGGTGTTGCTCGAGATACCAGCGAAGGCCGAACCGTTGTTGTTACCCTGCGAGGTGAAGGCATAGAGGATCTCGGAGAATCCGTGGGGTCCGTGGTTGAGGATGGCGGCCCTCCCATCAGGGAGAGCGACGGTAATCGCTGTCAAGACAAGGACGGTGATGGGCATCACCAACACTCCAATGGAGGCCCAGATGATCTCGGTTTTCTGGATCTTCTTCCGTACATACTCAGGCGTTCTCCCTACCATAAGGCCGGCGATGAAGACCGTAAGGATGGCGAAGATCAAAATGGTATACATGCCACTGCCGATTCCGCCAGGGGATACCTCGCCATACATCATGCCAGCCAGCATTCCAAGGCCGCCGATAGGCGTGTAGGAGTCCGCGGAGGAGTTCACCGAACCAGTCGAGGTTTGCGTTGAAGCTACGTTAAAGAGCACCGAATTGTCGACACCAAAGCGTGACTCTTTGCCGACCATATTGCCGCGGATGCTAGTGATACCAGCGGCTCGCACGGCAGGATTGCCACCCTTCTCGGCGGCGAGCGTGAAGGCGAAGGTACCAGCGAAGAGGATGATCATCGCCATGAGCACCGCGACCCCCTCCTTGATGTTGCCGACCATCTTGCCAAACGTGTAGGTCAAGGCAACAGGAACACACAGAAGCAGAACAATCTCAAGGAAATTGGTGAATCCGGTCGGGTTCTCAAAGGGGTGTGCAGAGTTTGCGTTAAAGAAGCCACCACCGTTGGTGCCGAGTTGCTTGATCACCTCTTGAGAGGCCACCGGCCCTCGAAGGATGGTCTGGTGGACGCCGTTCAAGACATCGTGGATGTGAGCAGGGCCAAGAAGCGTCTGGGGAGCTCCTTGCCAGACGAAGACGAGTGTCATGACGATCGAAACTGGGAGAAGAACGTAGAACACTCCACGAATAGTGTCGATCCAGAAGTTACCGAGGGTGTTCGATCGCTTGCGGGCAAAGCCGCGGATGACTGCGATCGCAACGGCAAGGCCAACGGCAGCCGAGACGAAGTTCTGTGTCGCGAGCGCGACCATCTGCGACAGATAGGACATCGTCGTCCCACCGGCGTAGTTCTGCCAGTCGGTGTTGGTGACGAACGATACTGCGGTGTTGAAGGCGAGTGACGGAGTCACATCACCAAGATGCTCAGGGTTGAGCGGAAGGTGCCCTTGCAGTGCCAGCAGGAGGTAGGTGAGCACCAGGGATACGAATGAGAAGACGAGCAGAGATCTCAGATACCGGCGCCAGCTTTGCTCCGCACCGGGCTGAATGCCGAGAAGGCCAAGGAGTGGTAGCTCGATCCAATCCAGGAAGTGAACTCGCCCCATGAAGACTGCCGTCAGATATGAGCCCAAATACCGCCAGATCAGGCCGAGCACGACCAGTAAAACAATGACTTCGATTGCAAACCTCATGCAGACTCCCAGCTCCAGAACATGGACTCATCCTATGTGTGCGCATCTGTCTGGTTTGGAGATTTGGCGCAATGTTGAGAGTCTGTTGACGCGACGGAAGAGAGTTATCAAGAATTGTTGACGGGGCTTACCCGAAGTGCCGACGTAGCATACCAGGGTGACATTTTGAACGTATGACCCAGGTTGCTTGGGTTGGTGAATGCCTGGCAGGAATAGAATCGAGGTAGCCTTCATCGGGGGCTGTGAGTGCCTTCCTTGGTTGGCCTGTATCGACGTTCCAGGCCTATGACCGAGATAGCTGTCTTTCGCGTACAAACACATCGAGGAGCTGGTTGAGTCAGTTTGGAATTGAAGACTTCCCAGAGATTCTCCAAAGGGCTCAACGGGGTGATGAGGCGGCTTTCCGAGTCATCTATCGGACCTACCATCCAGGCCTGCTGAGGTTTTTGCGAAGTCGGCTTGGGGCCGATGCCGAAGATGTTGCAGCCGAGGTCTGGGTCTCCGTTACCAAGGGATTGTCCAAGTTTGTTGGTGACGAGATCGACTTTCGTGCCTGGATCTTCGCGACTGGACGACGCCGCATGATCGACCTTTACCGACGGAGAGCTGTTCGGCCGCAAATTGCGCAGGAGGCCGATGTGCAGGAGCTGTCAGGAATAGCTCCTTCTGAGCAGTTGGAGATCGATGAGGCAGTTGCGGCCCTGGTGGAAGGATTAACCGAAGAGCAAGCCGAAATCGTGCTATTGAGAGTGCTCGGAGGTTTTAGCGCGAAGGAGGTGGGCGATCTATTGGGCAAGAGCGAGGCATCGATACGCGTCACGCAACACCGGGCCCTTGCAAAACTCGCTGAACATCTGAAGGATAAGGCGTAACGCGGGCAACCCCCGCTGCGTTTATCCTGGCAAAGTGAGGAGTGGGAGAGCGTTGGATCCGGATGAGTTCGAAAACATTCTGAATGGTGACAGCGACACCGCCTCCGAGACCCACTTGGCACGGCTTATCCGCACAGCTCAAGCTCCAGCGACCACCCACGAGTTAGCCGCAGAGGATCTGGCTGTCGCTGCGTTCCGGCGATCGGTGGTGCTTGGGTCAGCCCAGCGTCGACGAGTGTTCTCGCGGCTCACGCCGCTCAAGGTTGCCGCTGCAGCCGCTGCATTCGTGGTGGTGGGGGGCGGATTCACCGCTGCGTTGACGCATGCGTTCGCCCGTTCTGGTGCGACCACAAGGCCGTCAGTCTCACCAGCAACGCAACCCAAGACACAACCGAATTCCCCGCGCCCACAGATCGCTCCGTCGAAAGAGAACAACGGTCCCGCGGGACAACAGGTACCATCTGCATCGGAACAGCCAACAAACGTGGCATCTGGTCAGAACAAGAGCAAGAAGAACAGCAAGGGCAAGCACAACGGTCAAGGGAAAGGCATGCTTGTCACACCAGGTCAAGTTGGTAGCGCAATGCCCACGAGCTATCACGGTCTGTGTCTGTCGTACAGTAAGGCGCTCACTGACCTACAAGGTGCTTCTGCTCCGACAACAAGAGCGTCGAAGTTGCAGACCTCAAAGCAGTTTCTGCAATTGGCAGAGAGCGCATTGAATCGTGGAATGACCGTCCCGGAGTTTTGCTCGATGATTTTGGGGACAAAGGTCCCGAACCCAAGTGTGCCAGGGTTTGGCTTGAATTCCAGCGCTTCTACGGGGGATGGCAACGGTTCGGGGTCAAGCTCTAAGACTGGAGGTCAACCCACTGGAGCGAGACCAGGTCCTTCTGGCTCCGGAAACAACGGTGGAGGAGGCGGAATCGTTTCAGCGGGTGTGCCAGCCAAGCTCCCGTAGCTGAGTGGCGGTCGCAATCTCGTTTCGAGGAGGTAAATCGGCGGACGCCGACCTATAGGGCTGTTAAAGTGGATGTTTCTGGGGCTATAGCTCAGTTGGTTAGAGCGCAGCACTGATAATGCTGAGGTCCCTGGTTCGAGTCCAGGTAGCCCCACTCCCTTCACGGCGATTGTTCGCTATTGCATGTTACGTGACGTTCTCAGTAGTGCGTAATGGCTAAGCGAGAGGAGTGGGTGAACCCTCCGTGACTGGCAGCGGGCGAAGGTTTGCGCAGCAGCCGAGTTTCAACGGTGTCGGCTTGCTGGTCAAAGTGTCGATGGTGCTGGTGGGCAGTTCAGGCTAGGTTGGCTCCTGGTTTGGCGGTCGATCCGGCATGCTACGTGCGTGGTCGCAAGTGGCTCCCCGTGTGTGATACACGGCACAGAGGACCAGCCCAATCGATCGTAGCGATAAGTTCGGTCGTTGGCTCCGGCAGCGGACGCTCATCAATTCAGTGATGTTCACTTGTTGGGCAAACGAAAGAGTAGCAGCAAGAGAGGCTGTTCATTGCCGCAAAGAAGTTAAGGACACCGAGATGCCCGTCGGGTGCCAGTGGGCCCACAGCAACCTCATGCGGTTGGACTTGACTCCAGCATGCCGGTACAGATAACAGCTGTTTTTGCTATGTTACAAGTGAATTCGTGTGACGACAGAGCAGAATGATTCCATCATCTCAGTCCTTCTTCGGATAACCGCTCGGCTCAGGTGGCCGTGGATTAGCTAGCGCTCGCACTGGGGGAAGTACTGGTAGTCGATTTGTGCTCGAAGAGGACCGGAGTCTCATCCGATGCATCTTCGAGTGAACGCCCGCGTGGTTCAGGAAGCGCTACGATTGTAAGCAAAACTCCCACGACGGACACGCCGGCCATGATTCCCATGACACCGCTGATTCCCACCGACTGGAGCAGGTGCGGGACGAGTAGAGCGCCAAGAAAACCGCCAAACTTTCCCATTCCAGCCGAGATTCCGTCACCGGTGCCACGTATTGAGGTCGGGAAGACTTCTGCCGGAAAGACGAAGGTGGTGACATTGGGTCCGAACTCGGTGAAAAAGTAACTGATGGCAAAGAGTGGTAGGAAAATTGCAACTGAACTCGCTCCGCCTGGGATCAACCAGATCAGTGCGAAGGCGGCTGCCATAACGGCAAAGCCTTGCCACTGGATGCGCCGTCGGCCGATTCGGTCCATCAGGAAGACGGCCAACCAGTAGCCAGGGAAGGCGGCCACGGCGAAGATCAGGAGTGAGAGTAATGTGTGGGAGAGTAAGGACCCACTTGGCTGTAGTAACTTCAAGATCAGTGGCGAAGAGACCGAGTTGCCGTAGAAGGCGATATCGAGCAAGAACCAACCGCCTGCAGTCCCAATCAGCCTGAGCAAGAAAGGTTTCTGTGTCAACTTGGCAATTGGGCGAGGGCGCATCTTTGTGCTAGCCACACTCTGTTCACCCGGTGTTATGGAGGTATGTTCCCCCGTAACCCATTCAACGGTTTGTGCAGTCGCTGCGAGGTCGCCCTTGATTCCTAGGGTGTAACGGGGAGTCTCGCGGATCTTGCGACGCAGGTAGATTACCGAGGCGGCTGGAACCGCCCCAATGGCGAGCATGATCCGCCACGATAGATCAGAGGGGACACCACTGCTCAGGAAGATGGTTGCGATTGCTGGACCTGCGACGAGGCCAAGAGCCTGCATGGAGAAGACAGTGCCGATTAACTTTCCTCGAGATTGACGGTTCGAATACTCGGAGGTGATGACCGCGGAGGTTGCATAGTCGCCACCAACACCATAGCCAACGAGAATTCGAAAGATCAACAGAGACGTAAAGTTCCAAGCGAAGGCACTTAGGACTGCGCCAACGACCAAAATGGCGACCTCAACCCCATACATGCGCTTTCGACCGAGCTTGTCCATCAAGCGGCCGAAAGTGAGTGCGCCAGCCACCGACGCTAGGAGAGATATCGAGTTCAACAGCGAGATCTGGTCGGTGTTGAGGTGGAAGATCGGTGTAAGAAGAACAGTTACCGTACCGATGATGAAGAGATCATAGGCATCGGTAAAGAACCCCATACCTGAAGTGAACACCGTCACCCAATGCTTACGTCCAACCTTCGCTTCATCGAGCGAATGATAGAGGTTGCTAATCGACGCCTCTGAATCTTCCAATGTCGGGACCCTCCTGACCGCGAAGGTAATTCAATCTTCGATTGTCAAGCTAGTGACCGATTGCGAGCATAAAGAAAACGGAAGGTTGCGTATGGGTAATGGAATTGTGAACGAAAGGTTAACAAGACGATTCCAGAGAGTGCGAAGCAGGTTTGACAGTGGTCCTCGCTGTGTCGGACCAGAGAGGGACAACCAAACCATTAGTCCACGGACCGAGTGTGTAGTGCGACTTGGTACGGCTGTGCGGGTTTGCAGCGTCCGGTGGCAGTCCGTGCTTTAGCTCCGTCCGGACCGCCTTGATCTCGCTAGTTGCTAGAGTGCAGAATTTTTGGCGACGAGATTCGACGACCATCTCGTTCCCGGTCTCATGCTTGTTCTAACTAGGGCCATAGTGAGGCTTCACCCGAATTGGTTCATAGTTTGTCCAAGATCCTAACCATGCTCATTTCGCACATGCCATCCATTTCGTCGCATCGCTCACCGGTGTCGACGAATCCGTGCCGTTCATAGAGCGCTATGGCAGAGAGGTTCATCTCGCGGACATAGAGACGAACCTGCGCGAGGTTGAGCTCGTTCGCCCAGATGAGCACTTCGCTAATCAGTCGATCTCCGACTCCTCGACCTCGAAGTTCAGGAACGACCCACATGGACACCAGTTCTGTCTCACTATCGGTCGGTGTCGTTGTCGCCACCATGCCAGCGGGTTGTCGGCCCAAGAAACAGACTAGGGCGACGCCAGCGTTGCGAAGTCGGTCACGCCATCGTGGTTCTTGATCGTGTGTTCCGCTCCACTGTTCAAGAGTGGACCCAAAGGCATAGGGGGCTTCGGCAAGCGCCAGCAGGCGAAGTGACCGCCATAATTGCCAGTCTGCCTCGGTTAACAGGGTGACCGAGATCTCCTCATTGATCGCGCCAGTCATTGAAATGATCTTAGCCTGATCCGAATCTTCCGTCCTTGAGGCGAAGCTAGGATTAGCGGGCGGCTAAGTAATCGTGACCAACTTGTCTCGCGAGGCGATGTGCGTCTCCGTACGGTGTGATGATGTCCCCAAGGTAGTGGCGATCAACCTTAGCAACCGAGGTGTAGTTGGTGTCGCAGACGTTTGCAAGCGGAGACTCCACAAGCTGTGATACTAGCTGATAGGCATCCATACGTCCGATCCCGCAGAGAGATGCGACCCAGTCCACCATCTCTACTTGGGCGATCCTGAAGGCATCCTCAAGTGGGCGAGCTGACCCGGTGGTCATCAGATACTTGTCAGATTCCAATTTGGGCCAAGGCGTGGGGGCGCCTTTGATCAGGTCAAGATAGACGACGGTGTTCATTGCGCATTCAACGGCAACGCCACAACTTTCACCCTCGCCTTGACGGGCGTGTCCGTCTCCGAGAGAAAAGAGCGCTCCCTCGACGTTGACGCCAAAGTAGCAGGTGACCCCAGCACGCAGCTCAGGAGTGTCCATATTTCCACCGTGCGCATCCGGGACGAGAGCAGAACGCACCTCGAGATTAGCCGGGGCAACCCCAACGGTACCGTGCATAGGATCCATAGGCAGCTCGACAGAGAATTCACCAACGTCTGAGCGAAATCGGCACTGGCGGGTCTGTCGATCAAGTTCCCAGATCCAGACGATTTCTGGGAGCGGGTCCTGCAGTGTAGCTGTGAGGTGGGTTGAGGTAAGCGCACCAAAGAGTGGGACGGTGGTGGACACCGCCCAATCCCGAGCCGGTTCGATATCGATGAAGTGAGCTACGACCGTGTCGCCAACCTCGGCTCCTTTGAGGTAGAAAGGTCCAGTCTGCGGGTTGAGGAACGGGAATTCACAAACCTCCGAGACGAGGTCGGTTTTGGCTCGCACTTTGCCGGCGAAGCAGTCCTCGGTGAAGACCTCCAGGATCGTTCCCGGGTCGATCTCCATTACTGGCTCCCGGCCTCCAAAGGTCCAACAAAGCTGTTCTTCGGTGGGGGTGAAACTTACAATCGAGTTCTTCATGACGCTGCCCCTGATTCATCGATGATCTCTTCGAGAAAGACCTCAGAGATGCGATTGACCGCACCAGGTGAGACTGATCGAAGACGTAAAAATACTATCACACCCAGGATCAGCCAGACCGCGACGATGGGCCCGGCATAGGAGGCTGGCGCGGTCAGAGGAGAGATAAACGAGAATGCCGCGATCCCGGCGCCAGCGAGGAGGGCAGGAAAGAGAAATGCAATGGCGAGCAATGGAACGATACCATGGGAGAAAACATTAAAGCGATCTTCCGAGATTGACCTTGCAAAGTAGACCATCGAGGATAGATTCATCAAGATGTAAACAGCCACAACGACGATAGTGATCAGAGTGCCGTCGAGAGCAAAGCCGTTTTCTGGTCCGAAGGCAAGCCCAAGCAGTAGCGTCGCCACCGCAGAGACTATGATCTGCGAGTAGACGGCGAACTGGGGAACCTTGGTTTTGGCATGAACCTTGCCCAGTACACCCGGGAAGACCCCTATTCGTCCCAATGCAAAGGCCATGCGCGTGGAGACTGAGGTGCCAGCATTTGCATTCCCAATAGTCGAATTGATGATAGCCAAGAATATCAAGATCCAGAAGAGACCATAGAAGTCGCGGCTCAGACCAATCCAGGACGCAGCCCCAGCGCCAGCAAAGGAGCTAAAGCGGGCTGGCCCATAGGCGACGGATGCCGCGTAGGTTGTAAAGACGTAAATCAGGCCGATCGCCAGCGTTGATCCGAGGATGGCGAAGCGTATCGTTCGCTTGGGATCCTTTGCCTCTTCTGCAAGCGGTGCGGCGGCTTCAAATCCCGCAAAGGCAAGGAGGCTGTAGACCGAGCCGGCAAAAACACCTGAGATTCCGTGGAACCCTTTTGGAGTGTATTTTGTGGTAAAGACCGAAAGGGTATTGTGCGACCCCGCATGCACCACGAAAAGTATTCCTGCAGCAAGGAATATGACAATCTCGATACTCCCAAGGATGGTACCCGTTTTTGCGGATGTCGTAATTCCGAGGAGGGCAAGGGCCCCGACGAGAGCGATGCCAACGAGGGACCATGGCCACCAGAGGCTGCTCGGATAACCAAACTCAGAGTTGAAGGTCCCGGCAATGGTGAAACCAAGCTGTAGGAACAGGAGAGCGGGAACCAAGGCGTAGACGAACACGTAGCCCCAGCCGACAAAAAACCCAACGATTGGGTGGAGAGCTTGTGAGGCGTAGGTAGCAAATGAGCCAGCTGAGGGAATTCGGGAAGCAAGCTCACTGATGGAATAGGCGGTGAGCAGGCTGCCGATGAGGGCTACGATTACCGCCAAAGTGAGTGCTCCTCCGGCGAACCCTGCTCCTGCAGGGATTGACGCCGCGATCGCTGCGCCCGGGGCCATCGCAGTGATGCTTTGGAAGAGCACCTCGCGTCGCCCAATGGCACCAGCTTTCAGCTGACCAGAATCTGATGTTGACGACATTCGCCCCCCTTTGGCTCCAATCTGACCGATGTTTGAACGATACTAGCCGAACAATAAAGCACTAATAGCGAAGTTTATGAAAATTTCGTTACACTTGAGTCTCTTTACGTTTCCCGGGTCAAGCAGCCGGACCCGGTCCTTGGCAAGACAGTCGACACAGAGTTCTGAACGATAACGATTCATTCGATCGAAGCGGCTAGGGTGCGTCGGCACTTTCTCCGATGCGGTTAGACTCTTGGGGTCGACCGTAGTCAGCATGACCGGATTGAGGGGGCGTAGCTCAGCTGGAAGAGCGCCTGCTTTGCACGCAGGAGGTCAGGGGTTCGAGTCCCCTCGTCTCCA
>JAKAQL010000056.1 GCA_021822605.1 Actinomycetes bacterium | reverse complement strand
TCTTGCCTATCACCTCTATGGGGCTATCGCCTATGAACTAACTACCAAGGGAGATACCCGGCGTCCCTCGACAATTCTTGAGCGTCTCAGCACCCATATGAGAGCCACCGTCACCCTGAACGATGACAAGCGCAAGGTTCATCACATCCGGGTCTCTACCACTCCAGATCCCGAACAACGCAAGATCTTTGAGTCCTTAGGGATTCGTGACCCCTTGCCAAGGCGAGCCAAGGTAGTAGCCACTCTGTAGTGCCCTATCCAGAGCTACCAACCCCCTCAGCTGGGAGTTCTGGGGTAGGAATCGAAAGATGGGCTGGGGTAACCATGCTCGGGGTCGTCCGAACCCGTCCCCCGCTGTCGATTATTCGCGATTTGGTCTTCACCGCATCGACTCAGCGCGGATGTAGCCCCTGCCGATGTAGCCCCGTGCCGATGTAACCCAATCGGGTTAGTGGATCAGGAGGCGGGGACTGCGCACTGAGCCTACTTGGCAAGCCCCGGCGTGAAGTACTCACTCAATGCTTTGGAGCTCGGTCCTTTGCTCGGTGCCACCTGGATCACACCACCGACATCTTTGACACGACCGTACTCAGGGTTGACCTTCAGCGCTTCAACTTTAGATTCATGGGCGAGGAAGGTATTCAAAAGGGTTGAGCCGTGGGCCAACTCATCGTTAGCGGCGCTCAATTCAGCATCGTGGAAGGGGATCAGGCTACGGGAGGTCACCTCGATGATCGACCACCCCTGCGTGATCTGCACCGGAAGCGACGCCTGGTCGATCGGGAGAGTCTCAATCGCATGGGTGTAGCTAGCCCCTAAAACCTGCTCGTACTGGGCGATGGTTCCACAACCGACGGCACCACCACTCGCTTGGGAACTCTTGTCCTCAGAATACTGGTCCGCGGCAGCGGCAAACGAGAGACCTGCCTTGATCTTGGCGAGTACAGCATCAGCCTCGAGGGGTGATGTCTCCAAGATCTCGGACGAGCACACGTCGACAAAACTGGAGTGATGGCTGGCATAGTAGGCCTGCACACCACTGGTGCTCAGATTCACCTTTGCCAGGTAGGCCTCCATGGCTACGATCGCTCGCGTGTCACTGACTAGCTGTGTCTGGTAGGCCTTCCCAAAACCATCGAAGGTCGACTGCGAGCCGACCGATTGAATCGTGAGCGCCTTTGCGAGCTGGGCCTCAAGCGGGGTCGTCGTGATATTGAGCCGCCGCTCTGCCTGGAGAATGCGATCGATGGTAATCCGTCGATTCAAAATATTATCGACAAACAACGTGGTGTAGCTCTTCTTATCCGGCCCAAAGACCGGTGACTTATTCTTCGCGAGGAGAGCATCAAACGCCGAGTTCGAAGAGACCTCACGGAGTTCAGTGTGAAGCTGGCTATTCGAGATCGTCTGCGTGCCGACCTTGGCAGCATAACCAATCGTCGAACAACTCGCGAGAACAAACCCCAACACAAGCGGAAGGAACTTCAACAACCTTCGAGACATACTCCTCCTTGGCTTCACAGCTCCACCAGCCTACTATGTCAGATCTAAGACGGCGAATTCGCTGGACCCAGAACGACTTCACGAACGACCCTAAGCAGGTTGTCCCGAGATCGAAAGGGGATCACGAGCTCATGTTCACTTGCCCGATAGCTCGGGCGTGGTGTGAGGCGACGGAGACGAACCTCCTCAGAGGGGCGAAGCTGGATCGGCTTGAGAAAGACCTCCATAGAACCGGTACGAGCCGAGCGGCGCGACCCTACCTCACGGACACCCCGTTCGATCAACGCCAGCTTCAGACGGGTCATCTCAATGAGGTTGATCACTGGATCAGGATGGGGTCCGAATCGATCACTCAACTCACGACCGAGCTCCCCAACCTCCGCCTCGCTGCGAGCAATCGCTAATCGGCGATAGAGATCCATCCGTACCGCCTCGTCTGCCACGTATCCCACCGGGATCGAGTAGGAGACCGGGAGATCGATGTTGATCTCAGGAACCTCAATGCGTTCCTCTCCCTTCATCTGTGCCACCGCCTCGGCGACAAGACGTACGTAGAGCTCGTAACCGACCGCGCTCATGTGGCCAGATTGTCGTTGACCAAGAAATGAACCAGCACCACGCAGTTCAAGATCGCGCATCGCGATACGGTATCCTGCTCCGAGATCGGTGTTCTCCACAATGGTGCGGAGTCGCTCTAGCGCGATCACCGACAGGGGTTTGGTTCGGGGGTAGAACAGATAGGCATAGGCCCGCTGCCCTGAACGACCAACCCGACCACGAAGCTGATGCAGCTGTCCAAGCCCGAGATCTTCAGCGTGATCGACGATCAGGGTATTGACCGATGGAAGGTCGATCCCACTCTCGATGATGGTGGTGCAGACAAGAACGTCCGCTTTGCGGTGCCAGAACTCATCGACCACTCGCTCCAGCTCATGCTCGGGGAGTTGTCCATGAGCCACCAAGACCCTTGCGGTCCCAACCAGGTCACCGACCTTGCGAGCGATCGACTGGATGTCACGCACTCGGTTATGCACATAGAAGACCTGACCGCCTCTGACGAGTTCGCGACGGATCGCCTCTGAAATCGCCGCGTCATCATCGGGACCGACATGGGTCAGGATCGGCTGACGATCGAGGGGTGGCGTTCGCAACAGGGACATGTCGCGCACTCCGACCAGAGAGAGCTCTAAGGTGCGGGGTATCGGAGTCGCCGAGAGCGTCAGCACATCGAGATCCGGGTGGCGTGTCTTCCAGAACTCCTTGTGGGCGACACCAAAGCGCTGCTCCTCATCGATGACGAGAAGTCCAAGACGTCGAAAATCAATCTCCTTCGAGACCAACGCATGGGTTGCCACCAGGCAATCAAGCGTCCCGAGGCGCAACTCCTCTTTCATGCGCTTGACCTCGCGCGGACTCACGAATCGCGACAGTAACCCCACTTTGACGCCGTAGGGCTCAAAGCGCTCACGAAAGGTGTCATAATGCTGCTGGGCCAGGATGGTGGTGGGGACAAGGATCGCTACCTGTGCACCACTTTGGATCGTCTTGAAGGCTGCTCGAATAGCGACCTCGGTTTTGCCGAATCCAACATCGCCACAGATCATCCGATCCATGGGAACCGGCTGCTCGAGATCGCTCTTGGTCTCCTCGATTGCAACGATCTGATCCGGTGTAAGCTCGTAACCAAAGCTCGACTCCATCTCTTGTTGCCAAACGGTGTCCGGCTCCTTCGCGTGGCCAGCCGTGATCAGACGCTTCTGGTAGAGCACAACGAGCTCCTGGGCGACCTCGTTGGCCGCTCTTCGTGCCTTCCTCACCTGCTGACTCCACTCCTTGGAGCCCAGTCTTGAGAGTGCGGGGTTCTCACCGCCGACGTAGAGGGTGATCCGGTCAGTCTGATCGGAGGGGAGGTAGATCTTGTCCTTTCCACCAAACTCCAGGAGCAGATAATCCCGCTCTACTCCCGCGAGAGAACGCGAGACGATCCCTTCGTAGCGTGCGATGCCATAGGTCTCGTGTACCACCAGAGTGCCAGGCACGAGGTCATCGAGGGCAGCGGTGATCGTCCTAGGACCTTGACGTCTCGATCTCGGGTTCGCCAACGGTCGTACAAGATCGGCGTCGGCCACCACGGCGAGCTTTGCTCCTTCGATCACGAAGGAGTGGTACAGGCGTACCCCCTGCACCAGGTAGAGACCAGCGGCCTGGGGAGGGTTTGCATCGCTCTCTAGCACGACCGGGTATCGGTCAAAGCTCGCAAACGTCGCGGTGAGCGCACGCACCCGAGCTGGCGAATCGGCAGCCACTATCACCCGCGAGCCCCCTCGCACCAAGACACCGACACGGTCCACAAAACCCGCCATATCGCGGTGGTCGATCGAAAGGGGGCGAGGATCGACTCCACCCTCGACTAACTCAACTCGGCTCGCAGCGTTCGACGCGAGATGCGAAAACGGAGCGAGGAGTCCTGCGGTGGAGTCCGTGGCATCGATCCCCCAGGTAGGGGCCAGCGCACTCGTCATCGACTGCTCATCAGCAGCTATTCGCACCGACTCGGCCTCGAGCAGCGGACCCCCAGCGACGACGATGACATCGTCTTCGCCGAGAAGGTCTGAGACAACCGTCGCCTCATGATCGAGCAACAACGGGAGAAGGCTCTCGACTGGGTCCGGACTCGTCCCCGCCAGCAGCTCCTTGATCCGATCCTCAAGAACTGGTGCTCGCTGAGCCAACTCGAGGAGCCCCCGTTCCAAGGTATCATCGATGCGTACCTCTTTGGCAGGCAGGATCTCACAGGCATCGATCGGCTCAATCGTCAGCTGCGAGGTGGGATCAAAGGCGACAAGCCGATCGAGTTCATCATCGAAGAAGTCGGCACGAATGGGATTCTCCTGATCTGGCGGGAAGATATCCACGATCGACCCGCGTACGGCAAACTCGCCAGGACTCGACACCTGTGACTCTCGAAGATACCCACTACGACCGAGAAAGGCGACGAGTGCCACCTGGGAATGCTGAGCGCCAACGCGAAGCACGGTCGACTCAAGATCAAGCACGCTTGGGGCGAGACGCTGCAAAGCTGCGCGCACCGATGCCGTCACCACCACCGGCCCCTGTGGTGACTTGGCCCCAAGAGCTACGAGGGCACGCAATCGCCGTCCAGTCGTACGCATCGACGGCGCGACCCGCTCATAAGGTACGGTATCCCATGCTGGCAGCCAATAGCTCTGATGGCCGTTCTGCAGGGTAGCCAGGTCATAGGCGACCGACTCGGCCTCAGACTCACCCGCGACGATGAGAAGTATTCTCCCCCCAGGCGCACGCTGACCCACAATCGTCGCCGCCGCAGCGGGTGAAGCTCCGAGCATCCCAGGCTCCAGCGCCTGCCCCAGACCCGCCATGAGCTTGGTCAGCAACGGGGAGCTCATCAGCGCGCCCGCTGGTTATGTTGGGTCATCGCCCGCTCCGGGCCCAGCTCGATCACGTCGCGAACGGCATCGACCCCACGATGTACCGCCAGATCGAGTTCAACGCGGTCCTCCGGCCTTGGACGACCGAGAACGAAGTCAACGACGGCTGATTGATCAAGAGGCCGACCAATACCTATCCGTATACGAACAAAGTTCTGGGTACCGAGCAGGTGGGCGATGGATTTAAGCCCGTTGTGGCCAGCGAGACCGCCTCCCAGCTTGACACGAACGACTCCCGGCTCGAGATCGAGCTCATCGTGGATCACGATCAGGCCAGCTGGGTAGTCAACTGGGTTGTAGCGCACGAAATCGGCCACCGCAATACCCGAGTGGTTCATGAAGGTCTGAGGGAGCAACACGTGGATCGTTTGCTCCCCAAGACGCGCGGTCCCGGTCAGACCCTGGTGATGCCGCGATAACGACATACCGAGCTCGCTTGCAAAGGCGTCAGCGACCTCAAACCCCATATTGTGGCGGGTGCCACGATAACGAGAGCCAGGATTACCCAGGCCAACGACCAAAACCGACTTACTCACCTCCCGCAGGAAAAGTGACTAAAGCTTCTCAGCCAGGCGAGCAACAATAGTCTCAGGCTCACTCACCAATACCACTCCTTTGGGGAGTTCGATCTGGCCAGCAGTGAGCATTTCGGCATCGCCGAGTAGGTCAAGCGAGATCTCGAGAAAGTCAGGGATGTCCTTGACATGTCCTCGAACCCGGAGACTTGGCTCCTCCATCTCGAGCTCCTCACTCACCGAGCGGAGCTCGATCGTCGCCTCCATCTCCTCGCGGACGTTGATGACGAGAAAGTCGAGATGACTGAGGTTACGACGAACGGGATGTCTTTGGAGCTCTTGAAGCTGCACAGTGGTCACCTTGCCCGCCACCTCCAGCTCCATCAGGGCGCCGACATTCACTCGATGACCAAGAGCGGTCTCAAAATCATGGGCATCCACAAAAAGATTCCGAGCCTTTGTGGCATCGCCATAGACGACGGCCGGCACCTTTCCAGCGGCGCGCAGACGCCGACTCTCCGCACTTCCTGGCTCTCTATCCTCATAGGCAATAACCTTTGCCACACAAACCTCACTTTTCGGGGAACTTTCCGGGGAACAACATAGAGAGCATAGTGGCTCTGGCTAGCCAACTCTCAGGAGAGGTTATCCCCATGGAAAAGTTCGGAGACCGAACCGTCCTCGAAAACGGCGGCAATCGCATCAGCGATGACCTTTGCGATGGAGACAACCTCAATCTTGTCCACGAGCCGATCGCCACTCAATGGGAGGGTATTGGTGACGATCACCCGAGAGATGTTCGAATCCATCAGTCGCTTGATGGCAGGACCAGAGAGAATCGCATGGGTAGCCATCACCCATGCGTCGCTCGCCCCGCGGGTCAGCAACAGATCGGCGGCAGCCGTCACCGTACCTGCGGTATCGATCATATCGTCAACGATGACACAGCACTTGCCCGCGACATCGCCAACGACGTTTAGGGCGTTCACCACATTCGCGCTACCCTTTGGTCGACTCTTATGAACTACGGCAAGGCCAGCTTGGAGCTTTTGGGCGTATCGCTCTGCGACCTTCACCCGCCCGGCATCAGGCGCAACGATCACCAAGTCGCCAACGTTTTGCGCCCGCAGGTAATCAGTCAACACCTGGGTCGCGGTCAGATGATCGACCGGGCCATCAAAAAAACCTTGTATCTGGCCAGAGTGCAGATCAACGGAGATGATTCGATCTGCACCTGCGGCCTTGAAGAGATCAGCAACCAATTTCGCCGTGATAGGTTCACGACCGGAGGCCTTGCGGTCCTGGCGAGAGTACCCGTAATAGGGACAGACCGCCGTGATACGTTTTGCTGAGGCGCGCTTTGCGGCATCGACCATGATCAACTGCTCAAAGATCGAGTCGTTCACTGGACCTGCATGTGTCTGGAGTAAGAAGATATCCTTCCCTCGCACCGACTGATCGAACCGAGAGTAGATCTCCCCATCAGAGAACTCTCGTAACGTCAACTCCCCTAGCTTGACCTGCAAATGGTCGGCGACTTCACGAGCTAGCTCAGGATGAGCCCGACCCGAAAACAGTTCAAGTCGCTTTCTCGGGACCAACTCCATGTAAAGCTCCTTCTCCCATTGCACCGACAATCGCGCAATCCCAACCCATAGTACCCGTTCCGCAATCCAGCCAGCCGGTCACCGACTGGGACAACGAGAATCCAGGACCACCCATGCCACTCCGGCGATACCCAAGCGCCAATCTTAGGCCACCGTCCCCGTGGTTCGAGTAGCAAAGTCTTGTGCTCACTTCAGGAGGGAAAAGGGCTCCACCACCAGAAAGTCTGGCACCGTGGTCCCTTCGCGGATCGACACATAGGGACCAGCCTGCACAGCTGCACCGATCACTGCACCGGTTGCATCGACCCTGACCAACCTGCTCCCGTCACCAACTTCGGTGTCGAGGAGACTCGACTCGGGACCGATCTCCACTGACTGACCGATCCTCGTGTGCCCAAGCAACAGTGTGTTTGGCCAAATCGTACTCCCTCGACCGATCTCTACCTCAGCATCGATTGTGATGGTCTCAGGCCGTACCATCATGACGCCAGCCTGGATATGGCGAGCAAGGATCTGTTCACGCATAAGCTCTTCTGCCTCGACAAGCTGGGGCAAGTCGTTCACCCCCTGGGTCTCATGAACGTCCGTCACCTCCATGGCGCCTACCTGATAGCCAGCCTGCGCAAGCAGCCTGATGGTATCGGTGAGGTAGTACTCTCGCTGCGAGTTCGACGGGGCGAGGCGTCGAACGGCTACCGGCAATACCGCCAGATCAAAGATGTAGATGCCCGTGTTCACCTCACTGATCTGTGCCTCTTCACCGACAAGGTCGCGATCCTCAACGATCCCACTCACCGCACCCTTGGCCGTACGGACGATACGTCCGTAGCCACTCGGGTCAGCGACCTGCATCGTGAGAATCGTCGCTGCATTACCCGCCTGAGCATGAGCCTTCGCGAGTTGAGACAACGTAGCAGAAGTCAGCAGTGGGGTATCCGAAGGGAGTATCGTTACCTCTGATCCGGATCCCCCCACGCCGGGGAGGAGATCAGGCAATCTTGAGAGACCCGTCGACACGGCATCACCAGTCCCACGCTGCTCGGGTTGTCGCACCGTCACGATCTCGCAGGTGTCGGGCGGGTATCCACGTAACTCTCGCTCCACCAGATCAGCCTGATGACCGACCACCACCACGACCCGTTCGAGACCGTCGATGGCGAGCGCTGCACGCATCACATGCCTCAACATCGAGACCCCACAGAGCTTCATGAGGGGCTTTGGTCTCTCAGATGCCATCCGTGTCCCCTTGCCAGCAGCCAACACCATCGCATAACGAAGCGCCACGATGCCCTCCTCTCACAGTCCAAGGTTACTTGCTCAATCGCTTAAAGACGTAAGTGGTCACACTGAATGGCTGACTAAGCGTCGCGACGATCGAACCAGTCACCGTCGGATTCGCCACTGGCTTCAAGTTGGTGTTGAAGGAGGTCTCGACCGAGTACTCAGGCACTAGGCGTGGGAATCGACTGGGAAACTCGAGAACAAGGGGGATCGGAGGTGCTCCCTGTGGGGTCCGATTTATCGCTACCACTACCACCTCGTCACCCTCGCGAGCAACCAATGCCTTCATGCGGGCATCAGAGGTCGCCACCTGATAGAGCTGGGCCCCGGGCCGGAGATAACGTGAGAAATTCGCCAACACCCAGTAGCGCTTGGTGAGATAGAGACGGCGATCACCATTCGCTCTGCCGTTCAGATCGAAGTAGATCAAACCATCGTTGCGACCCAAGGCATTGATGTCGCCAAAGCAGGTTGGATCCGATACTGGATCGCAACCGAGATCTGGTGAGAGTGCTAACCACCAATCGAAGGCTGAGGCTCCGGCGACCATCAAGTCGTCATAGATGGTGTCAGCGAGCCAGATACCCGAGATCATCGTGGGGTCGTACTGGTAGGCGAATCCATTCGGAGTGTGACAGCAGATCTCACTCGCCCAGACCTGGTGATGAAGCCGCACTGCCAGCTGGTGAACCTTATGAAGGGTTGCAGCGTCTGGGTAGTCATACCCATGAAAAGTCAGTGCCACCACCGCCTTCGAAGCGCCAGGATAACTGAGCCACTTAGAGGTGTCTGTCAGAAAGCCGTCCGCAACAAAGGCAGACTCGTCGGCGATCACGTGGCACCATGGAGCGAGGTGTCGCAAGTCAGTTGCGAGTGCAACTACCAACGGGCCACGCTCATCGATTGGAACTGCCATCCCCTCCTGGTGGCAGGAGGCTTGAGAGCCAACCGGCTCATTCATGGGTGAGACGTAGGAAAGCTCGACGCCAAAATGAGACCGGATCCCGCGAACGGTCTCAGCGAGCTCAAGTGCGTAGCCAGCTATCCCTGACGACAAGAGGGTCCCTCCGCAGCTCTGGTGGTTTGAGGTAAAGGCGGGTGGGGCCGAATTGACGAAACCGACCAGATCATGAACCCGGGCCTTGGCAGCTTGGCGCAGGAAATAGACCGCCTGGCTAGCAGCAGCAAAGTTCAAGGTGCCATCGGGTTGATACCAGGTTGGTGGCGCCTTCCACCAGGTGGTGACGCCAACGCCTCCACCTCCTATGTTGAAGCGAAACTGAGAAAGCGCCAGGCCGTGCGCGCCGTAGAGGAGCTGGCCAATGCGTCGACGATCACTGGCACCTAACGCATAGGCTGGGTCCGACCACCAGGCACCAGAGGCACCGATGCCGACTAGCCGGTGAGAAGGAGCAGGGGCGACGGCGCCCACCACTGACGCCTGGCGCGGTTGGGTCGAAGAGACCGCTGTGACGGGTGCCAAGGTAACACCAAGGTCGAGAGCGAGAACCACTGCCACGACGATGGAGGCGAGAAAGGCTCCGGCTAGGCCTAACCTTCGCCCTAGTGAGCGCCCCTCAGCGAATTGACGGTGAGACACTGTCGATCACGGCTTGCCATCTGGAGGGTAAGCGACGCTCACCTCGTCGACCAAGGAAGCATCGCCCACCGATCGAAGTTCCCTCCTGATCTCGGTCCGTTCCAGTCAGGTCAGTCACGAGGATACCTGAGGCACAAAGCGACAGTCTGGCGGCGAGAGCGTGTAGATCCATCACGACCATAACCTACTCGCGACTCGACGAAGCTCAGAGGGGCACGGAGGAACTCTCACGGACCTCTCAGCTCTCTCGATCCGCGAGTGCGTTTAAACCATCACTGGTCCGCCTCGGACAGGCCGAGGTGCGTGAGAAGAAACGATGTACGACTTCTCGCTACCCGGTCAAGACTCGCAAAGTCGGTCGGGGCGTGTCGACTTGCGGGCAGTACCACGAGCTCAACGTCCTTGCCAAGTTCGTTTGCACGGGTGATCAACGACGAGGTGTGACCAAAATGGACATTCTCGTCCACCATGCCGTGGATAATCATGAGTCTCCCACGGAGTCCCTCCAACTGATCAAGGACCGACGAGCGCTCATAACCGTCCTGATTCACGCCTGGGTCTCCAAGGTAACGCTCCGTATAGGCGGTGTCATACCAGCGGAAATCCACCACTGGCGCCCCGGCAACACCCACCTGAAACACCTCTGGTGCCCGAGTCAATGCGAGCAACGTCATATAGCCCCCGTAGCTCCAACCGTAGATCCCCACCCGTTGGGGGTCAAGTCGATATCGGCGTTGGCAGTACTCAACTCCGCGCAGTTGGTCCTCCAACTCGATCCGGCCAAACCGACCCTGTAGATGGGCCTCAAAGGCAAGACCTCGACCGAAGCTCCCACGGTTGTCCAGTTTGACGACCACCGCACCCTGCCGGGCAAGGTACTGCGCCTGCAGATCCAGCGTCAGTCCATAATGGTCCATCACGAGCTGCGCGTGTGGTCCCCCGTAGACCGATACGATCAAGGGTGCTCCCTCGCGAAGCTCAGGAGGAGGAAGATACACCGCTCCGTACAGCGTCTCACCGGTCGCCGATGAGAGTTCGATCATCTCCGGCGCAGTGAGGTCAAAAGGGGCCGAGGTCGCCCGTATCAGCATCGTCTCGCCGTGGGTGTCGAGCATCGCGACCGGGGTGCGGTCACGAGACGATGCACTCACGTACGTGGCGCGCCCACCGGGGGCCAAAACCCCAGTCGCGGCCCCGTAGCTATCAGCGACACGTTCGAAATGATGCGTCACCAAGTCAACTCGATAGAGCCACTCCTGGGTTGGCAAACCTCCGGTGGCGACCACCAGAGCCGTCGTTCCTTCCACACCAAGCAGTTCACGAACGACAGCCTCCCCAACCTGAGAACGGGTGCCGTCCGGATGGATACGAATGAGATGTCGGAGGCGGTCTTCGGACTCCGATGTCGTTAGCAGGTCACCATCGATTGCAAACTCTCGCTCTGGAAGGTTGATCCAAGGCTTACCCTGCTCACTATCGAGCTCGGTGAGCGATCCATCGCCTGGCCGGTAGACCCAGCGAGTGAGCGAGTCTTGGGCACGATTCACCGAAGAGATCATCACCCGGTCCTCGTCGAGCCATACGACATTGGCGAGATAGTGCTGATCATCAAAGGTCTTGATGACCCTTCGGGTCCGCTGCTCGAGGTCGAAGAGGCAGAGGACGACGGAGGCGTTCGTCGCCCCCACCATCGGGTAACGAAAGCGCTCCACCACATTCGGGTGCACGTCGGTGCGTACGATCAGGTGCTCAGCGACCTTCGACTCGTCGATCTCTGTGTAGACCAACGAACGCCCCGAGGTATCGAGCCAAAGTCCGCTCATGCGACCAAGCTCCTCTTGGGCTACGTACTCAGCCAAGCCTACCGACAGACCATCCCCCGCTACCGCTACCAGAGGCTCTCGTCGGCCATCGCTAAACACCAAGAGCAGTTCAGATCCCGTCGTCGCCACAAAGCAATCATCACCACACTTGCGGAGCTGCTGGAGATCGGAGAGATCGTATCCGTCAATGGTCGTACCATCGGGCAACCTAATGAGCTGGAATGCACCGCCGACATTGACCAGCGCACGCTCATCGTCGAGGATCTGAAAGTCCCCAACTCCTCCAAGGGTCTGTCGTAACCGTTGTTTGCGTAGCTCCTCCTCGAGTGTCTGAGTCTCCTTGGCATCTCCTTCGCCAGGGGCGGCTACGACGAGATGCTCTTCCCTGTTGAGAGTGTCATATCGAAAAAGTCCGAGACGATCGCCCAGGTGTGGGGCGAGGTAGTAGAGGCACCTCCCACTCGGGCTAAAAGCGACCTGACTCGGCAACGTCATGCCGGGTATCGGTCGCAGTGCGAGGTCTGCGAGTCTAAGTGGTGATGGCGTGTGCATAGACCAACCCTAGCGCAGACCCGAATGAGGAGCTGAACCTCTTTCGAGTCAGCCCCTCATCAGTCTGGTTTTGGCTTAGAGTTTGGGATAGTCCGACGTCGAGCGAGCCAACGTAGTCGGTTCAAAGGCGTTCGGTACTGGATAGGTCCCAAGGATAAAGTTGAGAATCGCTGAGTGCTGCATCTCGACCGGCTCGATACTTGCCGCAGTTCGAATCGCAATCGGCTGGGCGAGGACACCGACCGCCGAGAGGTAGGTCTCCCCAGCGATGTCCTCAATCTCCAGTGCCAGCTTCGCAAGGTCCACCGTGTTAGAGACCGAGGCGAAGTCCTTGTTCACCACTGGGGTGAGTACTGGATCAGTCACGGTCACCGCTGGCTTACCAGAGGCCCGCAAAATCGCGTTCCATGCGGCTCCGTGCTCCTTGTGCTGGGCACGAGCAGTCTCGGCGAAGACCACCACCGCGGGAGGCACCGCCCCCAGCTTGCCTGCCTTGGCAGCGTTGATCCCAGCCGTATAGGCATAGACACCGAGGTTCTCAAGGCTCGCTGCCAAGGCCGCCACATGAAGGTCGCTCAGCGTGGAGGCCGATAGGGTGGGCGTCGTAGACGAGGAGGAGGCCTTCGTCGCCGACGAGCTTGCGCCGCAAGCCGCAAGCAGCGCACCAGCACCGACCGTAGCCCCTACTCCGAGCAGAAAAGTGCGGCGATTGACCCGAGAACGTGCCTCCACCTGCGAGCGCTCCCGGGCTACCTCGTCAGCCCAATCCTTGGCACCCTCCTGGAGAGCTGGCAGGCTCACATCGTGGTGGATCTCGTCGAGTTCAACAATCCTTGCATTGAGTTCAGCCTCGCTGATCTCCATAGTGGCTCCCTTCTTATTCCCATTCTCTTGATTCTGTCGATTGCGGTGTATCACTTCACAGCTCCTTCGGTGAGCGGACGAGCGCCGGCGGTCGGATAAAAGGCATCGGGGAAACCAACCGATCCCGCTGCGGCCGGCAACGCTGACGCGTTTGGTGGCAGTGCGATCAACTGCGGTGCGTTGGCCTTTAACAATGCCCCAACGGCGAGCAAGATCGCGGCGTGTTGTGCCTCAACGCCCATCACCGACGCCGTCAGCGTTCGCGCACTCGTCGTGGTGATGACCCCCGTCGCCTTCACGTAGGTCTCTGCCGCCGCCTGCTCGAGCTCGAGCGCCAGAGCGATCACGCCCTCGGGGCCGGTGATCTTGGCCACTGCCGCCTTCACAGCGGGAACCAGCGCTGGGTCGGCGCTGTTCTGTGGCGTTCCGCCAAGAGACTTCACCGCTGCGTTGAAAGCGCTTAGATGTTGTGCATGCTGACTCATGGTGGTCTCAGCAAAAGCCTTGATCACGCCGTTGGCGCTGCTCCCCCCGATATACGGGAGGGTAAGCGCTGTCTTGTAGGTGTTCACCGCCAACACCTCGATCGAGGCGTTACTCTGGAGAATCTGCACATCAGTCGGGGTAGACGCGAACGCCGGCGTGGACTCAAGGGTCAGGAGCGCTGCTCCAAAACCAGCTGCCGCGAGGGCGCCGGCACCAAAGAGTCCGGTGCGCAACATACTACGGCGCTCCTCGGCTACTGCCTGCGCCTCTTCGCGATCGAGTTCCCCGCGACTACGCAACTCGTGTCCGAGTTCGACAGCCTCTTCAAGGCCATGACGGGCATCTTTCATCGTGTCTGACTGTAGATCGGATGATTGTTCGATGAGTTCATTGAATGGACGAGGATCAAAGGCTTCTTTGGTCACTAGCTTCTCCTTTTCTAGAGCGAAATAAAATACAGTTCTGGCTACCATTGCTGTTAATCTAAGGCACCTCCCTACTTCACAACAACGAGAGTTCCGGTCATAAACTGATGAATGAGACAAAGAAATGGGTACGTACCAGGTTTATCATGAATAATGAAATGAACGGTGTGTCCCGGCGCAATTACTCCAGTATTAAAGCTTCGGTTGTCAGCAGTGAAGGTGTGACCAACCGAGTCCTCATTGTGGACGATGATCTCCTCGCCCTGGTGGACCACCACCTCGTCAGGGATAAACTGGAAATTACTGATCACGATGGTAGCCGACTTCCCCGACGCAGATGGGCCGGGATGAAGATTCGACGCACCAACACTCGAAGCACTCGATCCACAGGCTGCGAGTACCAATCCACCTAGAACAAGTAGTATCCCACCGAAGATAATTACTCGAAGTTGTCTCATGTAAGAACTTCGAGACCATCACGGTAGCTGGATTGCAGGTGGCTCCAAATTATTCTGTTCGCGCCAGACGCTCAGCACATAAGCCGCAACGCTATGTGGGCACCCAAGGAAGGTGGGAGACCGGAGGGGAACTCGGGTTTGATCAACGCCCCACGACGATAGCAAGCATCGCTGCGAGGGCGCCGACCCGAGCGACCCTACGAGAGAACCGACTCGCCTGATGCAGAGCCCTGACATCAGGAGAAGAACCGCCTAAAAGCCGAGGGGTTGTCACTGCTCGGCCCCGATAGCGATTCACACCCCCAAGATCGACTCCGAGTGCACCAGCAAAAGCCGCCTCGATCAACCCTGCGTTGAGTGAGGGGTGTTGGGGAGCAAGGGTGATGAGTTCTCCGATACGTCGGCGCCCTTCGGCAGGGGCCAAGACCCAGCTGGCGATGACCCCTACCACCGCAGCAGGCGTAACCGCTAGGTCATCGACCTTGGCCGAGAAGTAGCCGAAGTTGTAGTAGCGGCGGTTGAGATGACCGACCATCGCGTCGAGGGTATTGCTACTCCGAAAGGCTAGAGCACCACTCAGCCCTCCTGCTACGTACCACCACAGTGGCCCCAGGACCGCATCCGTAGTGTTCTCGGCGAGCGATTCAATCGCTGCTCGAGCGATCTCGGCTGCGCCAAGGTCATCGGTGTCTCGACCCACCAAATGCCCAAGTCGAGCTCTCGCACCGGGGATATCCCCCTTGTCGAGCAGGGCAGCGATCACCTCAGCCTCCCGGACCAACGAACGCCCCCCGAGCGTCGACCACACTCCGAGTACCTCGAAAATTCGTCCTCCCGGTCTGAGCAAGGGAGGTAACACCACCGAAGGGACGAGCAGCAGGCCCCAGAACACAGCACCCCTTGTTCGTGAATCCGCATAGATTCGATCCTCGAGCGCAGCGATGCCGACTCCCAGCCAACGGACGGGGTGCCACCGATTCGCGGGGTCTCCAACGAGCTCGTCGAGCGCCATGGCGCCGAGTACGACCAGTGCCGATGGACGTCGGTATCGAGATCTAGCCATGCACCCGCAGCACCGCTGCAGCGAGGAGCATACCGGACTCAGCGACAAGACCCACCGCGCCCACGACATCACCGGTGATCCCTGCAAGCCGTTGCATGCTAAGAGCAAGGACTCCGACTCCACACCCCACGCCGAACACGACCGCAACCATCACCAGTGGCGTCACGAGAATCGCCAAGACACCGGTAGCGATCAGCACCTCGGCGACCAGAGTCCCTATGATCCAAAGCCGCCGCTGGCTGGCGAAGATCTGTGCCATCGAAGTCTCCTTAGCGAGTGGAAAGCACATCATCACAAGCGCCATCACCGCGCGGCTGAGCACAAAGAAGCCGATCAGATAGGCAGGGAAGGTGATCGACGACAACGAGGAGATACGCACTGCCACCACCACAACGAGCGCCAGTACGGCAAAAGCACCCACCGTCGGCTCATCCATGATGGCAAGACGCCGCTCCCTGGTCACGAATCCAGCAAGACCATCAGCGGTATCGGCCACCGCGTCATAGTGAAGTCCCCGCGTGAGCGCAGCATCCACCGTGAGCGCGACCACAGCGCCAATCAAGGTTGAACCCGATCGATCACCAAGCCAAAACCCCGCGAGGGCCGCAGCACCGACGATCAGCCCAGTCAGCGGGATCACCACAAGACTCACTGCATTCAATGATCCTCCAAGCGGCAGGAGGGTCATAAAGGCGATGGCACCTCGGGTTCCTTGGAGCGCTCGACCCATCAAGGTCGCCCGATATCGAGAGATGCAAGCCGATCGAGCGCGAGTGGGATACCGGCTACCACCAAGAAGACATGCGCCGCCTCGCGAGCGAGCGCCTGATTCATCGACCCTAATGCATCAACAAAGCATCGCCCTGCAACGGTCAGCGGATGGACCGCCAGTCCTACCTCCTCAGAGACGATCACCAGCGGCATCCGTCGCACCCGCAGGGTACCCACGAGTTGCTGCGTCAACACGGCGAGTTCCTGGACGTCGCAGACGTCCATGCGCGCCAGCCAGGTGCCGATCGAATCCAACAAGACTGGGTGATCATCAAAGGCCAAGAGACGCACCAGGTCGCGTGGCTCCTCGAGTTCGAGCACTGAGAATCGGGTCCCTCGCCGTTGCTGATGTAGAGCCACCCGCTGAGCGAACTCTGGATCTGTGGAACCCGCAAGAGTGGCGATATAGTGCACCGCCGGTCTGTCGGCCAGGAGCGATTCTGCAAACGCAGACTTACCTGAACGCGTACCGCCCAAGACTAAAGTGGTCGGGCTCATGCTCGCCCCCTCTGGACAGGGACGATGACCGTCGTGAAGTACTCCACGACCTCTGGGGCGTCGCAGAGCGGCACAACCTGCACCCGATCGGTACCCAACTCCATCCCCACCATGGTGCCCTCCTGACGGCATGCTCGTATGATCATGGCCCGGACCACTGCAAAGTTCGAGGTCAGCTTATAGAGAATAAGCGCCGACCCCCGATCCTGGAGTAAGCGTTCAACGTGATCGAGACCTCCCGTAGCTGGTACCAGATGGAGACGTTCATCGTTATCGAGCAGATTGGTGGTCGTGAGACTCGCCATCTGGACAAAGGCGGGTATGCCCGGAATGACTTCCACTGCGACTGGCACCTGTTCATGGCGGAGCGAGGCAACAAAGAGCGAAAAGGTCGAGTAGATGAGTGGATCGCCGAGAGTGATGAAGGCAACCGTGGTCTCGACGAGCCGTGGCCCAAGTTCTCGGATCGCCAAACGAGTGGATTCTTCACGTTGGGCGATACCGCTTTGCCCACCTCGCATCGCCATAGGCACGCGAATCACCTCGCGTTCCGGCAAGAGCTCATGAAGGATGCGTTCAGCACGGCCCATTGTCTGCGGTTGGCTCGAGGGTGCAACAATCAGCTGGGCACGATTGAGTGCCTCCAGTGCCGCAAGCGTCACCAACCCAGGATCGCCGGGTCCAAGCCCTACCCCATAGATTTTCGTCATTCGTCCCACATCCACTCCCGCAGTTTAGAACCTGCCCGAGACTTCACGGAGATGAAAGGCCCCTCGTGCGAGCAATGAACTCCCTGACTCGCCTTTCCTTGTGAGACCCCTTGCTAGGAGTGCGCGGGCGAGGACGGCAAAATTTGGCGTGCCAAGCCCCGTTGCCAGGCTGAAACGACCGTTGGCCTGAAATTGGCCCGGGTGTAGTCCCCGAAAGTCGTTGTCACCCAGGCGTACCGGAGTGAAGGCGCTGCTGTGAGTGGCGAGACGGTAGAGCCGAGGGTTGAGGAGTCCGAGCCTCACTCCAGCATGGGCCTCGACCTCGGCGATTCCGGCCGCAAAGACTGAGGCCGCCAGGCTCGTACCGCCCAACAGAGTCCATCTGCCTCCGGGTACGTATATTTCACCACCGACGGCTATCATCGCTACATCGGGAACAAGACGACAGCCCGCCTTGAGTCGGCAGAGTCGGCGGATCCCCGCGACTCCGCCGTAGATGCGGCGTTGGTAGGGCGGCTCTGCAAAGACACTGGAGACTCCACCACCGCTCGCACCGGCATAGGTTTGATCGTTCCATGCCGAGGGTCGTGCGGTCTGACTGATTGGGGTAGTGAACTGTTCACCGCCGACCGCAGTCACCATCGGTTGCGAGGCAGGGTCGTCGACCGAGAGTCCGTCCCCACCCCCTGTAGCGAGACAGTCTGACGACCCATCGTCTCCACTAGCCGCCACCACCGTCTGGCCCTGAAGAGCCGCCTCAGCGAAGGCCAGCTCCTCGATCGTCAACTGCCGAGGCGGGGTATCCTCCTCACAGGATCCCCAAGTGGTCAAGAGAATGCTCGCCCGATCCTGGCTCACCATTTGAAGGTACAGCGCATCGGCATCGCCAGAACTCGCCGTGTAGACCAGAAGGTGTGCCCCAGGAGCATAGGCGACCAGCGTCTCGAGGTCTAATGCCATCTCATCAAGGCTTGCACGGGTCGTATTGTCAGAGCCCCCGTTGACGGCAACGGTCGCCAGATGGACAGGATCCCTAAGACAGTGCGCGAAGCGTGCGACACTCCGATCAAGGGAGCCGGTGACCTCCCCAAACTCCGCAACTCCGATGGTGATGGAGTGTCGCAGACGGGATCGAGAGAGGTGGTAGTAGCTCGCAACTGTCGCTGGCGAAAAACCTGCGCTTGGGCTGTTTTTCTGGACGAGCCCAGCACACGCGCCAGATCCGCTGGCCAGCACGCCTTTCGGGGTGACGGGAAAATATCCATTGGCGAAAAGACCTGTGACTCCCACCACAAGCTCTCCAATCAGCTGGGGCAGTTTGGGGTAGGCGTCAGCGACAACGACGTCCCTTCCTCCTGAGAGATGCACCTGATCAAAAGAGACCCCAAGGGCGGCCGA
>JAKAQL010000055.1 GCA_021822605.1 Actinomycetes bacterium | reverse complement strand
CGATCTATGGTTACCACGCCGTTCGACCGGTCGATGTTGGCCTGGATGTGGCTATAACTGACTGAGTTCAAAGTGAGCTCGCGGGGAATCTCGTTCAAGGTGATACCCGGTCCCGGTGGTGGACCGGTGCGTTGGTGGGAGATGACGAGCTCATCGAGAAGTTCGCTGAGACCAGAACGTGGTACCAGATGGTCGACTAGTCTCCAGGCAAGTGCTCGCTGACCTTTGATGCCTTCCTCAAGGGTACAGAAGTAATCTGCACGATCACGACGGAGATTGCGTTTGTCAGTCAGTCGTGTCAATCCCCCTGTGCCGGGTAGTACGGCAAGAAGCGCAACCTCTGGAAGCGAGACGGATGCAGATCCGTCATCGACCAGCACGATAGTGTCACAGCTCAGTGCCAGTTCATAGCCACCGCCGGCTGCAGTACCTTCGATCACGGCGATGAAGTGGGCAGGCGTATCCTCCATGAAGAGGCGAGTCTCGTTGGTGAATTTGCAGAAGTTGACCTTATGCTGATGTGTGGCGCCTGCCAGCATGCCGATGTTCGCTCCCGCACAGAAGACCCGCTCCTTGGCAGAGCGAACGAGCACCGTGGTGATCTGGGGATAAGAGAGGCGAAGCCGCTCAAGAGCATCTGCGAGTTCGATATCAACCCCTAGATCGTACGAGTTCATCTTGAGCTGATAACCGGCACCGACCGTCTCATGTTCATCGACATCGAGGACGAGCTCGGCGATCTGTTCGCCCAGTTTGAGTGTCCAGTGGTGATATCGATCAGGGTTCGTACGTACGTCAATCATCGCTCCTCCATAACTGCAGTATAGTTATATCTCATACGGTTATAACGGCAATATAATGCATTACGTCGATGGTGTATCCACGGAGGCAAGGAGGCCCTCCTTGTCGAGGAAACGTTCGATGGCGGTGAGGACCTGCTCCGTGTGGGTGAGGTGAGGAGAGTGATTGGCGCCTTCGACGAGCGTTATCGTGGTGGGCGCGGCACTGGTGGCAATGAGCTCCAGTTGGGTGCCGGTTCCATATGCGTCCTCGGTGCCCTGGAGGGCAAGGATCGGAACGTCGATGGCGTGGAGTCGATCGAGTATCGAAAAAGTGCGGAACGCGGGATCCAGCCAGACGTCATTCCAGCCCCAGAAGGCGGTGGTGAGGTTCGACTGATGATAACGGGCCAGTTTCTCAGCGAGACTGCCAGTGGTAAACTTTGCTCTGGCTTGTTGGATCGACGCGATGGTGATGTCTTCGACCACTACGTGCGGCGCGATCGCGATGACTCCGAGTAGGAGCGGATCCCGCTGTGACCCGGCGTAGGCAAGGGCGATGGTCGCGCCGTCGGAGTGGCCTAGGAGTAATCGCGGCCCGTCGCAGAGTTCTTCGAGCAGATCTGGCAGCACTTGATCAGCCTCACGTTGCATGTAGTCAAGAGGACGGGGAAGTTCGATGGGACTCGAGGCTCCGTAGCCCGCCCTCGAATAG
The DNA here is from genome assembly GCA_021822605.1 of Actinomycetes bacterium. Taxonomy (GTDB): domain Bacteria; phylum Actinomycetota; class Acidimicrobiia; order Acidimicrobiales; family Acidimicrobiaceae; genus Ferrimicrobium. Next base: position 17,572 of record JAKAQL010000055.1, on the reverse strand, counting down.
GCGATGACGGGGACTTTGAGCCGGTCGGCGAGTTGCTGTCCAAAGTCCTTCCACATTGCAACACACCCCAGGCCCTCGTGAAGGAGCAAAATTTTCGGGCCAGGGAGAGTCTTGAGGCTCGGTGACCACCGTGCGACCTCAAGGGTGCTGGCGTGGTGTTGGATCGTGAACACTGCTTTCATTCTTGTCGGAGTTTGAAGCGCTGAATCTTGCCGGTGGCAGTTTTGGGGAGTTCCTCTACGAACTCGATCCATCTCGGATACTTCCAGGGTGCGAGTTGTTGTTTCACAAAGGCTTGGAGTTCAGAGACGAGTGTGCTCGTCGGCGTCACATGGGACTGCGCGACGACGTAAGCTTTGGGCTTGACGAGATCGTCGGTATCTCTCCAGGGAACGACAGCGGCCTCGAGAACGGCTGGATGCCCGATCAATGCCGATTCCACCTCAAATGGCGAGACCCAGTTGCCACTGACCTTCATCATGTCGTCAGAGCGCCCTGCGTAGTAGTAGTAGCCATCGTCGTCGCGGAGATACTTGTCACCGGTATGGGTCCAGTGTCCTCGAAAGGTGGCCAGTGACTTATCGCGCTGATTCCAATAGCCATCGGCCGCCGAGTAACCGCGCACCACGAGCTCACCGATGGTACCTGGGTCGACGATCACCGAGCCATCATCGTCGATCAATCGTGCATCGTATCCAGGTACTGGGAGTCCACTCGAACCGTAACGAATACTACCAGGGCGGTTAGCGAGGAAAATATGGAGCATCTCGGTCGATCCAAGACCATCGATAATGGCGGCACCAGTGAGCTCTTCAAAGCGGCGCCCGATCTCAGGGGGAAGCGCCTCTCCGGCTGAGGTGCAGATACGAAGCCCAACATCGGCGAGTTCGCGGGCTCGAGGGCTTGCCAGCAAGGAGGCAAAGAGTGTCGGAACACCACAGAAAACCGACGCATGGCTTGCCTGCAGGATGTCGATGACAGAGTCAGGGGTAGGCCGTTCGTTGAGGTAGACGACACCCGCCCCAACACCGAATGGAAAGGTGAGTCCGTTTCCAAGTCCATAGGCGAAGAAGAGCTTGGCGGCAGAGAAGACGGTGTCAGTCGAGTCGAGACCGAGCACCTGATGAGCGAAGCATTCGATGGTAACGGCTACATTGCGATGGAGGTGCCGAACCCCTTTCGGACGTCCAGTCGATCCAGACGAATAGAGCCAGAAGGCTACCTCATCGGCGACAGTGGCGATAGGAAGCTGATAGGGTGATGCAGCCAGAATACGAGCGCCAATCCCTGGTCCGTGGAGTCCATTATCATACTCAATCCACTTCACACGTCCGCTCTGGGCTGCAGCTCGTTCGATCTTCTTGGCCCCGTGGGTATGGGTGATAATCGCCTTCACTCTCGAGTCGTCGATGATATAGCGGAAGTCTTCTTCGGCCAAGAGCGGGTTGAGAGGGATCGGAATGATGCCAGCTCGGATAGCTCCGAGGAAGAGCGCGGGGAAGAGAATTGTATCGCCAATCACAAGAAGAAGCCGGTCCTCAGGTTCGAGGCCGAGGTCCATCAGCGCGGACGCCGAACGGAGCACGAGATCCTCAACCTCTCGATACGAGTAGCTCCCATCGGCATCGGTTACCGCACGACGACTCGCTGGTTGCGATCGAGCGGTTTCAAGTAAGGTCTCTGCGATGTTATAGCTCTTAGGCAGGCCCGCTAGCCATTCTTCGATCGCTATGGCCTCTTGGTGTTCGACTTGCATATTGTTTCCCCTCCATGAACACGCCTATGCCCTTGGCGAACGACTCGTACTCGGCCAGCGCGACAGACAGGCACCCACGTGGTGCATCGGCACACTTGCACTATACTGCAAATTTCGCTGCGGTAGATCGGGAGATGCATGCATTATCATGCATGCTGTGCCGTCACCAGTCACTTGTCGAGGTGTTGTCCGCTTATGACGATTCGCTCTCCTGCAGAGAGTCGTTGGCCTGTACGCCGTTACCCAGACCTAGGTATTCCATGACGAGTGCTTTGAGTTCAGCGAGCGAAGTTTCGACGCTCCTACGTGAAGTGGAAAGGTGGAGTTCGGCTGTTTGATAGAAAGGAGTACGCTCGTGGAGAATTGTCCGTAGCTCCTCCATGGCACGGTCAGATCCATGCATCGGCCGGAGGTCTCCTTGAGCAACCACGCGCTGCATGTGTTCTTCTGGCGATGTGGAAAGCCACACGGTGGTCCAGTGTCGGCGGAGCAGTTGGTATGCGGGTTGGTTGGTCACCAACCCGCCACCGATCTCGACAATCATGTTGGTCTCGCCATCATCGACGAGCTGCTGCAGGGTCTCGAGTTCGAGCCTGCGAAAGGCTGCATCACCGCCGAGGGAGAAAAGCTCATCAAGGGGCATCTGTGTGCGCTGGGTAATCAGCTCGGTCAAGCGGTAGAAGCGCCAGGCGAGCTGGCCAGCCAAAAGTTGGCCTAATGTCGTCTTCCCTGCTCCGCGCAGCCCGATCAGAGCGATACCGCGTCGCTCGGTAACGACCCGCCGTTTCAGTTGTTCGATGAGGGATGCAGCTTGGGTGGGTGAGGCGAGCGCTGCGACATCGATCAGCTCGATGAACCCCATGTCGAGGGCGTTGGCGAGGCGAGTGAGCACGGTAAGCGAGGGGTTGGCAGCACCGGTTTCGACCTGGGCCAGGTAGCGTTCCGACAGCTGGGCCCGAAGAGCGAGATCAGAGCGAGAGAGCCCGCGAAGACTACGTTCGTGACGCAAGGTGCGCGCGAGCTGGGCAACGATTCGTTCGTACTCTGACACTTGTGGATGACAACCTTCCACTCATGCGCTCCCTGAAGGCCTACATGTGGCCGCGATGAACGAAGGTGTGACCTGATGCACCCGTCCCACTTTAGCGGCTTTGTCCGGACCATGGCGGTGCAGATCGGTGGACCGTGGTCGGCCTACCAAGCTTGACTGCCCGAAGGAATGCGGTAGCCCGCCAAGAGATCCTGGTTGTACGTCTGTTTTGGGCGTGCTAGCTGGTCGGTTGGGCGATCTGGTGATGCCGGAGGCGCATGGCGCCGACAACCCCAATGAAGAGCACAAACAACAGGATCACCGGGGCCAGTACCGTGCCCATCATAAAGCGGTAAGTGGTGGCGGCAGCGATGACACCAAGGATCAGCGGAGCGATGATACCGACGAAGTTCGATGAGCCCATCAGCAAGGAGTTTGCTCGTGGCAGCTGATCGGGCGGGAGTGAGCTCGCCAGTGCCGAAAGCGCGAGGGGAAAGATAAGGCCGTGAGGGATGCCCAAGATCACCATCCCGACTAGGAAGAGGACGAATGAGTGACCAGCGACGATGAAGACGAGACCGGTGATGGTCATGATTCCTGATGCAGTATAGGCCAGTCCTTTATGATGGATAGGGGATCGCCATGCGACCACCGCGCGCGAGCCAAGCGAAAGAATAAAAAACACGGTAAAGGCGAGTTGTGCTTGGGCGGCGGTTGCCTGATCGGTGACGCGAGCAACCTCGGCACCAAAAACGGTGAGGGCCGCGAAGGGTACGGCATACATGAGCTGTGCGAGAAGAGCCTTCACCACCTCTGGAGTCTGGAGTAATCGGACCCGTTCGGAGCTGGCAACTGGAGAGGTAGCCGATCCCCCCTGCTCGTTGGCGCGGGCGGCTGCGGCGATCGCTTCTCGCCGTCGTGACATCATGATGCCGAGGGCAAGGAGCGGCAGGATTGCGAAGGCCAGGAATGGCCAACGGACATCTTGGTGCGTGGCATCGAGAAGGCCAGCCTCAAGAAGCGGTCCAACGGCGAGTGAGATGCTCAAGACCAGGGTGTACACGGCGAGGATTCGTTGAGGGTTGGAGGAGGTTTCGCCTGCCGCCAGCTGGACTGAGCCCGCAAGCCCAGGCATTCCTAGGCCCCCGCCGATGCCGAGGAGGACCGACGCAAATGCGGTGAGGTAAATGGAGTCACTGACGCCGATGATGACGAGGCCAAGGACGAGCATCACGAGTGAGATTGACACGGCGCGTTCGAGTTGAGCTGGCTTGAGACGCGCACTGATCACGAGTGTGACCAGCACCAGGACGACACCGGAGAGCGCTGAGATCACACCAATTGTTCCAGCTCCGTAACCAAGATCCTCCTTGATGATCAGAGCCAGGGTAGTGAGAGCCATATTTTGGGCACCGCGATAGAATCCCGCCACGGTATAGAGTCCAAAGACGCTGTGGGGAAACGATCGAAGTCGCGAGCGCTGGTACATGTGAGCTTCCCTCTACCTCCGCGTTGGTCAGAGACGATAGGTGGTTGCGGAGGAATCCTGTATCCAATCTAGTTGCCAACGAGCCCTCTGATTGCCGCCGATCGTGCTGGCGGCTTTACACTTTATGGAGTGCCCCTGTAGCTCAGCGGATAGAGCAGCTGCCTTCTAAGCAGTCGGTCGTAGGTTCGAGTCCTACCGGGGGCGCCAGTGCAGGAGGTATCAACTCCTCCTGGTGAAGAAGGTGTGACGTGGGTGTGATAGGAGTGGGATTGCAAAAACCCAGTTCACGAGGTAGCGGAGTGCTATGCGTGGAGGTATCACTTCTCGCACGGGGCAGCCCTGCGTACGGCGACCTCGGGTCTATCTAGGCATCGAACCAGTTGCAGGCAAAGAGCGATACCAAACCAAGGTTGTACTGTGCCAGGCGTCAGGCCGAGAAGGTTCTGAATCAGATGGTACAAGAAACCTGGACGTGCTCACCAAATGGAACACTGAACCCCGCTTGCCTATGGAGGTATCCGGAGGAGTTGTATGGCCTACTGATGAGCGCGGAAGAGGAGGTTCGCTGTGAGTGGCCTGACTGGGTGGGATCGCCTACTCGAACGTCTGTGAGAAAAAACTACAACCAGGAAGGAAATCCCGAGCGATCACGCGAACCGCTGACTTCCCGGGCAAGCCCACGGCAATGTAACAGATGCCATCACCGAACTGCCTCGTCGCCATGAGCAACTATCTGATTGCGACTGCTCAAAAGCTCGAGGTCAACGAAATGGTGAGTGAACTCAAAGGCGCTGGCAGGGACGCGGTACCGACAAAGCCTCGACTGCAGCGAAGAGGACAAGCGCATCCGTCGCACTACTGTTTACTGGAGTAGCACCTCCACGGGCTACCCTCCCCCAATTGACATGGGGAGGTGGTGGCTACAGTGCATGAGGTCGCTTCCAGCATCTCTCAACGAGAGTCAAATTTCCCCATCCGTCGTCCTCGTCCTCATCGCCAGTGAACCCCAGTAATAGCTGTACTATCCCACTCTCACCAAAGATGTTCTCGCGCTTGGAGGGTGACTCCTAGCCCAGCCTTCATGCCACCGCCCAACGGAACCGCCAGGTGCCCCAACCAGCTGGCTGAGGGCGGGACCAAATACCTCAGCTGAAACTATGTTGGTCGATGGCCCTCAGTTCCCAGTGTGCTGAATCGTCAGGTATGGTTGCAGGTCGGATGCAAGGATCGACACAGGCATAGTTTGGAGCCAGAGTTTGCCCGGCCCTTTAATCGACGCAACCCAGTGACCGTCCCCGCCGGCCCAACGGTTCACGATGCCAGGCAGTCGATGTGCAGTGTACGTGACGGTGCTCTCGAACGCCGCTACATGGCCCGGGTGAACCAGCAGTTCTTGCCCATCGTTGAGGTCGTAGTTGATGAGTTCTCCGCCAAGCTCGATCCATGCGGTTCCCTGGCCTGCGAGTTTTTGGAGCGTAAAGCCCTCGCTGCCAAAGAGAGTACCTTTGAAAGAGGTAGTGGGCGCAGCGCTTGGGTTGACACCTTCAGTGCCGCACACCCAACCATCGTGATGCACAAACCAATCGTGACCAGGACTGACTTCGACAGGGGCGATGTGTCCGGGGAGCTTTGCGGCGAAGGCGACAAGACCCTGGCCCTGTGTAACCGTAAACCGGGTGATCAGTACACTGCCACCACCGATAGCACGCTTCACTCCGCCGAGCAGACCACCATGAGCACTGCCACCGCCGGTCTGGGACATGGTAACGTTGCTCGTCATCCAGGAAAACTCGCCGCGAGTCGAAATGATCGTATCGCCTTGATTAAGACTAACTTCGAGCACCGGCATAGTGCTCCCCTTTATCTCTGCTTGCATCATCCCTCCCAGAACGGCTCCCCGGCGACTATATCCCACGACGGATTGGATCCCTGCCCCCTGCATGCGTTGTATCCTCAAGCGTCTCCACAGCCTCGTAGACCACCGATGTCCGCGCTCAGGATGGCTGCCGTGGTCGGGATACATCGACCAGGCCAGATTTGGTGTGTTAGGTTCCGTGGCTCTATCGGGCGAGAGATCGGTGCACCTGCTCCACCCTATGCGCGAAACGGACGACCTTGATTGATGACCGGGACCGGAGCGCCGGCCGAGCAACTTGTCCCCTATGGATGAACACAGCCGCCTACGTGAAGGCACAGGCTGCGAAAACTTTGCGGACCCGTCGCGACCCTATGCTAGGAGGCCGAGCTTAGCGCAGTTCTGGAGCGATGCTGAAGAAAGGATAGTCACAGAGAAGATGGCTACCTTTCAGAGAGTGACATTCTCCCAGCTCGGGTGGGCTACGCAAACGATCCCCCTAGCGGAGAAAGATCCTGACTAGGTGGCATTGAGTTGCGACGCCATTCATTCAGTTCCTTTTTCTTTGATCGGACATGGAGCAAGCATTGTTGGTCTCGCATTCATCCGACAATTACCTCTCCAATGGTCGCAAGTGCCGTGCGTAGGAGATCGGTCACCGGCTGGGTGATCTCCGGTCGGTCTGGCAGGAGTCCTGCAGGGGCCGGGATGCTGATGCGCGTTCCAGTGGGAATTGCATCGAGTACGACATTACAGGGGAGGAGCAGTGAGACGGATCGGTCTGCCATCAAGGCGTCGTAAGCGAATTGAGGATTACAGGCACCGATGATCTTAAGGTCACCAACCGAGCGGTCAAGCTTGGATGCGAGGGTGGCCCCCAGGTCGATCTCGCTCAGGATGCCAAAGCCAACCGCTCCAAGTGCGCTCCGTATCATCGCCTCGGCTTCCGGTAAACTCTTGTTGGTCTGCACTGAAAGTGATTGCATCGTTGCCATCCTCCGTCGCTGATAGGTTTGTTGTTACCTCCGATGCTAGCGCCGGTCGCCGTTGAAGTTGGTATCCGGTGCCCGAAGGATCATCGATCAGTGCGACATACATCAGCGTGCGGCGCGATGGTGCCATCGGAGCCATCGCCCAACGACGATTCGCCAACCGAGTTGAGTAAGGGCAAAGAAACCCAGAGAGACAAAAATGAAGGGGATTGCGATGCCTTGGTCCGTCACTACCCGTAAGATCATGCCGATCCCAACGGTGACTAACCAGACTATTACTGCGGACCAACTGATGGGATTTCGCCATTGACGAGTTACTAGCCAGCCGAGGACGACACCGACAGCGAATGGCCATGACGTCTTGATGAGACCACGCAGATCGTCGGCATGTCCATGAACGTCGCGTCCAACTGCAACGAAGATCAGGACTGCGATGAGGTCGAGCAAGAGATATGGGCTGCCATGGACAAGACCCCCTGGAGCACGTTGGTTTGTCTGTTCCACTACGACTCGACCTGATCGTTGTCTGATGCCATCGTAGACTCTATCTCTTTCTGCAACAGGACGACAGATGCGATGGCGCTGGCTTGAGACAGCCTGAGAGTCGCGGAGTTACCACTTTTCCAGAGCGCCCAGTCGGCATGTTCAGGCAGTTGGAGGCCATTGTGGAACTCGATTGCGAAGGAGTCATAGTGGGTCAGCAGTGAGGCTGTACCTCTGTGTGTGGGCGCGAACACCTCCTCAACGATTGCGAGGTGGACGGCATTGTTGACGTGGTCGATGATGTCGAGATCACTGTAGCGCAGGGGCACGTTTCCGGTGTTCATCGGTTCATCTGTTGGGAGTGACAGCTCGAAGCGTGGCTTGAGTGTCCGTCCCATGGCCGATGGTCCGAACACGGATAGAAAGCCATCAGGAAGCGATCGGGGAAAGCCGGTATCAGGTGCTACGTTCACCCAGAGCGCCTTGGCCTGGGCGACGAGTTGATTCTGTCGATAGAGGTCGGTGCGACGCTCAGCCCACGCCCGTCCAATCCCAGAACACCACGTGCGTGTGGTAATCGAGTCAAGATAGCCGGGCCAAACCCGGAGTTGAGTGCTAAGGTTGCGGAGAATCCAGAGACCCTTATCTGGTGCCGGTGCACTCTCGTTGTCTAGTGTTGCGGTGTCGTGGAGGATTCGAGCGATGCCGTCCAAGCGGAGACGACCTGTCGGGTCGCAGTCTGACAGCAGGTTGCAGTGCTCATTACTGAAAATGCGACCCTGCTGAGGTTCCGGAGTGAAATCCACTCGCTCCACCTTAATGGGGAGTTGCCCGCTCTGGGAGCGCGGACAGGATTCTAGGCCTCTGGACTGAACCGTGCCCGCAATGCCTTCTTATCGAACTTGCCAACCGATGTTCGAGGTACTTCATCGATAATCTCGACCCGATCCGGGAGTTGCCACTTTGGGAATCCAAGATCGAGCAGATAGGTCTGCACCTCTTCGAGTGTGATGACCTCGTCTGGTTTTGGCACTACCGTTGCAAGTGGGCGTTCCTGCCACCTTGTGTCAGGGACGGCAATGACTGCGGCCTCAAGGATTTTGGGGTGCCCCATCAATGCTCCCTCAAGCGCAACCGACGATATCCACTCGCCTCCGGATTTGATAAGATCCTTTGTCCGATCGACCAGTTCAATCACTCCGGATGGGTGCATGACCCCTACATCTCCGGTGCGGAACCAACCCTCGACCTCGAAAGATTCCTTGCCATGACCTCCCATGTAGGAGTCCAGTACCCACGGACCTCGGACGTAGATGTCACCCATGCTGCTGCCATCGTGTGGCACCGCTTGATGGTCGTCATCGAGCAGGGTTGCCGCGATGCCCGTCACTGGTACGCCTGCTTTGGCGACATAATCTACCTGGGATTCAACAGTGGCATTGAGCAAGGCGTGCGGCAGCCGAGTAGTCGTCGCAATTGGAGATGTTTCTGTCATCCCCCATGCCTGGAGCAGTCGTACATCGTACTCTTCTAAATACGACCTGATCATGGCGTAGGGAGGCTGAGAACCACCACACAGGAGTTCCTTCAACCCGTCGAGCCTCTCGGAGCTACGGTGTAGCTCATCGAGCACCGCTATCCAGATGGTTGGGACGCCTGCGGCCTTTGTGACCCCTTCTTGGTTGATCAGATGGATGACAATCCGTGGGTCGAACGAAGGTGTTGGAAAAACAATCTTTGAACCAGCAGCGATCGCTCCGAAAGGGAGTCCCCATGCATAGACGTGAAACATGGGTACGATTGGCATGATGCATTCGCTCGCAGACAGAGCCGGTCCGTTGCCCGCGCAGACCGTGAGGGTGTGCAGATATGTAGACCGGTGGGTGGCAAGAACTCCCTTAGGACGCCCGGTTGTGCCTGAGGTGTAACAGATCCCAAAGGGTGCATTCTCCGAAATGTTCCGGTCGCCAGAAAAGGGTTCCGCGCCATTGAGTAGTGCTTCGTAGGAGAGCATGGACGCTGGGATTGCGCTGGCATCATCGCCAAAAACGATAATGTGGCGAAGCTTGGGGCATCGCACCTTCAGCCGCTCTGCGGTCTCGGTCAGGTCTGCTGGAACAATGAGGGCCTCGTCGTCGGCATCGTTGAGTATATAGACAATGTCTTCAAAACTCAGTCTGGCGTTCACGGTGTGGAGAACCCGGCTTGAACAGGGGATGGCGAAGTAGCACTCGAGATGTTCGAAGCTATTCCAGGCCATGGTGGCAACGTGTCCATGCTCGGAGAGTCCAAGATCATCGAGTGCAGTGATGAGCTTACGAACTCGGTTCGCGAAATCCCCATAGGTGTAGCGATGCTGGGACTGAGCGTCCCTCTGGGTAACGATCTCGACAGCGCCATACGATTGTTCGGCGTTTCGAAAAAGCAACCAGCTGTTTAGATCCACATTCATCATGGCAACTCCCCCCAGTCCCTTCGTGATCTGACCACTCTAGCAAAATCTCGCCCGCGAGGAAGTCAGGGCCCCGGGGACTCACCTTCTCCGGCGGATAGATCCACTGTCGGGCTTTTGGTGCGCGCTGTCACAACACGAATTGAACGCGAGCAATCTCCTCAATCAAGGGTGCCAATTCGGCGCGGATTTGATTGTGCTCCGTATTTTCGTCATAGCCTCGATAGCTGTCGACATCGATGAAGTCGGCGACGATTGCCACTGTCCAATTACCAGATCGCAGGCCCGCGTCGACAGCAGCGGTGTAGGAGAGCGTACCGGGGCAGTTCAAGGTGTGCAGACGTGCGAGGAGTGTATTGAGTAGGGATGGGTCGTAGTCGGGTTTCAACTTCATCATGACGACATTGCGGATCATGTCATGACTGTAGCCGCCATAGCTGCCGGTTAGGTCAATGATGAGCTATGGCGCCACGTCACGAGCCGGACGGCTCACCGGCTTCAGATATCCCGTTCGCACTTCTTCACAATCGAATCGATGTCCAACCAGTCGATGTCCACCCAGTCGACGCCAGAGTTGTGGGTTGCGGTTGTGGGGATGCTGGCACCGACAGACCTCTGTTGTTGCGATTAATCTTGGCGACTTGTACCAAGTGTATCTCGGCTGGCGGAGGAGGCGTGTGAGCTGTCGCTCAAGACCTCACAGCGGAGTGGGCGAGATACCACGGGAACCGTGGGATGAGCTGTTCCTGGTACGAGGGGCCTTCCAGTTGGATTTTGTCACAGTGGGTTGCAGCAATGTTAGACCCCTCAACCAGGAAAAACCAGCTTGAATGCTTGCCAGCTCTTGACGGATGTCCAGATCACTCATGTAACCCTCACGTCATCATCGCGATGTAACGTGAGGTACTTGGTGATTGTCTTACACCGGAGCCAACATCGGCGTGGAGCCAGGGCGGCGGAGACCAATGTGACTGCGTTGGTCTCCGCCCACTCGCAGAGGAGGAGAGGCGGTGTACCGCCAATGCCCATAGTCGATGACGTTAGAGAACCATCGCCTCGCCACCAGCTACCTCGTCAGCCGGATTCTTGAAGCGGGTGACTACAACCGTCGCGATCAAAAAGGCGACGAGACCAAAGACAGAGGCGAGGCGGAAACTCATCGCCCAACCATGGGTTTCAGCAATCAGCCCGACCACCGCTGGGGCGATTTGATGGTGGAGTAAGGCTCCATGGAGGGCGCCGGCGCGGCGTCGAGTGGCAGACACGGCGATCGTGACGAGCACTGCGAGTCCGATTGTGCCCCCTACCTGTTGACCAACGTTTACGAGCGCTGATGCCATGCCAGCCTCGTTCGGGTTGACACCATGGGTGGCTGTGGGGAAGATGGAGACAAATGAGAGGCCTGAACCGGCTGACATAATCAGGAGGGCTACGAGAAGCTGTAGGTAGCTGCTATGTGGCCCGATGAACGAGAGGAGGAACATTGCAACTGTGATGGCGAGACCACCTGCCATCATGAATACCTTGGGGCCGACGCGGTGTAGTGATCGGGCTGCTACCTGGGCGAAGAAGATGATGCCAAGGGTCATCGGGAGGAAGGCTAGACCGGTTTTGGTTGGTGAGTACCCCATTACCTCCTGCATGTACTGAGTGAGAAAGAAGAAGATGCTGTACATGCCAGCCATCACAAAGAGAATCATCCCGATAGCACCGGCTCGGTCACGACTCTTCAGGATTGCAAAGTTGATGATTGGCGCAGTGACGCGAAACTCAAAGAGGACGAAGAATGCCAACAAAGCAACGCCGGTTAGTGCAGGAATCAGTGTAGAAGGGGTTGTCCAGGTGTGTGAGGAGGCATTGATGATGCCATAGACCAGACTCGCGAGCCCCGCGGTGCCGATGATCGCTCCGCCGACATCGATTCGAGTGCGCACCTTGGTGCTCTCCTGGAGCACACGAGGGGCGGCAAAAGCGAGGAGGATGGCGATTGGCGTGTTGACGAAGAAGACCCATCTCCAGGAGATGTACTGGGTGAGTACTCCACCGAGCAGCAACCCAAGCGCGACGCCCGCTACTGAGACAGCCGAGTAGATCGCGAACGCACGACCACGTTCTTTGGGTTCTACAAAGTTGGTGGAGATCAATGCTAACGCTGTCGGGGAGGCGATGGCGGCGCCGACCCCTTGGAACGCACGACCCGTAAGGAGCCAACTCGAGGTCGTGGCGAGCCCCCCGAAGAGGGAAGCACCAGCGAAAAGGAGCGTTCCAATTGTAAACATCTTTCGGCGACCGAAGATGTCACCGGATCGACCTCCTAGCAAGAGGAGGCCGCCAAAAACTAGGGTATAGGCGTTGATCACCCAAGCCAGGGATGATGGCGAGAAGTGAAGGGCGGTATGGATGGAGGGGAGGGCGACATTCACAATTGTGAGATCGAGTGTGATCATTAACTGGGCACCTGCTACCACAGCGATGGCGAGGTTCGTACTCCGACGTGACATGGGACCCCTTTTCAGATGATAGATAGAACTGCTGATGCCAACAGTGGCAAATGAGCTTTATTCCTAGAAATAGTTTACGATCATTAATGAATTTTCCGGCTCGGCCCTGTTGCGGGAGTGTAAACATGATGTACCTCCCTGGGGGCAGGAGCGGCATCGGCAACCGGATCGATTATCGTCGAATAACGATAATGCGATAGGATTGCGATCGATCATCGGATGAGCTCTGTGATCATGCTCAGGCCATGGAGTTCTAGCGGATCGCGGGGTTCTGGGCAGCGAACCGTATTTTGAGGAGAGGAGGTATACGAGTGACGCTACACGGTGATGTCCTTGGGTTGTTGGCGGTTCTTCTCTTCCTTGTCACCCTGGTACTCGTCATCTGGCAGCCGCGTGGCCTTTCGATTGGGGTCTCGGCGCTTGGCGGTGCGGTCGTTGCACTCTTGATAGGGGTTGACAGGCTAGCCAATGTGGCGACCGTCTGGGGAATTGTATGGAACGCCACCATCACCTTTGTGGCGGTGATCATCATCTCGCTTATCCTAGACCGCATCGGTTTCTTTGAGTGGGCCGCGCTTCATGTGCTTCGCTTTGCGCGAGGCAGCGCTATCAAAGCTTTTGTTTACCTGTTGGTACTTGGCGCGATCGTCGCCTCTGTCTTTGCCAACGACGGGGCAGCCCTCATACTCACCCCGATTGTCTATCAACAGACTCGTGTCCTTGGCTTCGATCGCCGTCGCGCTCTCCCTTTCGTGATGGCAGCCGGGTTCATAGCGGATACGACGAGCCTTCCGTTGGTGGTCTCGAATCTTGTCAACATCGTCACGGCGAATATTTTTCACGTCGGGTTTCTCACCTATGCGTCGAAGATGGCGCCGATTGATCTTGTCTCATTCTTGGCAAGCGTCGGCGTCCTGTTGGTCTATTACCGCCGGTCTCTCCCTCGCGCCTATGACCCGGCTTCCTTGGAGAATCCAAAGTCTGCTCTTCGTGACACCAGGCTGTTCCGGGTTGGTTGGTTGGTGCTTGCAGCACTCTTGGCGGGCTATCTCCTCTCTGAACCCTTGCACTTCCCGGTGTCGGTTCCCGCATCGATCGCTGCGCTTGTCTTCCTTGTGGCGGCGAGCCGCTCCACTGCGCTATCGAGTCGGATGGTTCTCCGCGAGGCGCCGTGGAGGATCGTGGTCTTCTCAGTGGGGATGTATCTGGTGGTCTATGGCCTCTTTAACGCTGGTCTGACGATCTACCTGTCGCGGGGATTGGCCGACGCGAGTCATCATGGAGTGCTGGTTACCTCGCTCGTCGGTGGGTTCGGCGCCGGGATCCTCTCCGCCATCATGAATAATATGCCGACGACACTCATAGGGGCGTTGAGCATTAAGGGTGCCCATCTGAGGGGCATCTCGCACAATATTGCCGTGTACGCCCTGGTCGTCGGTGCTGACATTGGACCAAAATTTACTCCGATCGGGTCGTTGGCAACGCTGTTATGGCTCCATGTGCTCGACACGAAAGGTATCAAGATTACCTGGGGCCAGTACTTCCGTCAAGGGATCGTGCTTGCCGCGCCAGTACTAGCCATCACCCTGATAGCTCTGGCTGGCTGGGTGGTGCTGTTGCACTGACGCGACAGATTAGAGCATCAAAACGGTGCGCTTAAACGCCGCCAGGACCTGCTGGTTGATACAGTACGAGGTCCGTGGGCCCTCGATCTCTCCTTGGATCAGGTTTGCCTCACGCAGGATCCGTAGGTGTTCAGAGATGGTTGACTGAGCGAGTGGTAGTTCGGCGACAAGTTCTCCCGTTACACATGTTTGTCGCTCTGTGAGGAGCCGGAAGATCTTGACTCTGGTTGGGTTCCCCAGCGCTTTGGTGACATGTGCAAACGCAGCGTCATCAAGGGGTTCGGTCTCGCCAGCCGCTGGCGCGGGTTCTGCGCACGCACCAAGGTCCATGCACTCAGAGGTTGTGGCCGAGTCTGCTGGGTATCTATGGTCTACTGGGTGCATAGACCCATTCTAGCTCAGAGGGCTTTGTCCTCATAGTATCGCCTCTCGGTTGATGACTCAAAGAGCCACTGAGAGGCAGCTACCTGCATGGCGTCCCAGGGTGTACCGAGCGGCGGAGTGTAGGCGAGATCGAGGTCCATGAGACCCTCCACTGTGATTCCCTGACGCAGTGCGACAGCCGCCGTATCAATGCGTTTATGGGCACCAGATGAGATGGGTCCAAGCATGGCCACGCCTAGGAGGCGGTGAGTCGAGGCATCTGCGGTTAAGCGAATCGTCAGTGTCTCCGCCCCAGGATAGTAACGCTTGTGGTCATCTGCGCGTGTGGTGGTCGATACTGGGTTGAAGTTGACTGAGGTTGCCTCGTCATCGGTCAAGCCAGTCCGGGCAATCACCTGATCGAAGACCTTGACCACCTGTGTTCCGACCACTCCTTGAAACTCTGCCTTGTCATGCCCGATGGCGACCGCCCCTGCGACTCTGCCTTGCTTGTGGGCGGTTGTCCCTAGTGGTAGATAGGATTCACCGAGCAGCTGGTGGTGGGTGATCACACAGTCACCTGCTGCGTAGATGTCTTGAACGCCGGTGGCCATTTGTCGATTGACCCAGACGGCACCACCGTAACCGAGCTTGACTCCGGCGGTGAGGGCGAGGTCTACGGATGGTCGTACACCCGCGACAACGATCGCCAAGTCGCCAGTGACATGAGTGACCCCAGAGGATGGCGATGACGTTGCAAGCGTGACCTGACGGTCGTCGGTAGCGACGGCGGTCACCACTGTATCAGTTGCAAGTTCAACGCCGTGACCGGTAAGCACCAGCTCAAGTTGACCCGCGAGGTCTGAGCTGATGGTAGGCAGGACATGATCCCGAGCCTCGTATTGGTTGACCTTGATGCCACGGGCGCTGAGTGCTTCAGCTAACTCGAGGCCGATGTAGCCAGCGCCGATGACAAGGGCTCGATGGATTCGTTTCTGGTCGAGAACCTTCATAATGGCGCGGGCATCTGCGATCGTGTGGACGAGGAAGACGCGATCTCCCTTAAGGGCTTCGACCAACCCCTCGATCGGCGGTTTGATCGGTCTGGCGCCAGTGGCGATGATCAGCCGATCCCAGGGGAGATGCACGAAACCCCTGTCGGACCCCTGGCAGATGAGTTCGTGTTGATGGGGATTGATCTCAACCGCATGCGTGTCAGTCCGCAGATTGATTCCTTGATCCAGCAGTTCGCGATGGGAACGATGGGCAAGGTTTGACCACTCCCGTACTTCGCCTGACAAGTAATAGGGGATTCCGCAGACGGAGAAGTTGGGGTACTCATCATCGAGTACCACTGTGACCTCATTGCTGGGTTCTAACTCACGGGCCCGTAACGCCGCAGCGATGCCGGCATCGCTGCCCCCGACGATCACAAGTCGCATCACCAACTCCTTCCGGCCCGCAGAAGTACGTTCTCGGTGCTACCCCGCGAGCCTCATGAGGAGCAGAACGATTATCGTCGATGCACGATTAATAGTAGCACGGCCAGGGAAGTGATTCGAGTGGTTTTGCATACTGTTTGCAGGGTACTGACTTGTAGCTCATAGACGTCAGTAGGATGGGTCGGAGACTCGATTGAGAGGGTGGGACCGATGGCGACGACAGTAGACACGAAGAAACTTTTGGCCGAGGCAAAGGCGGTGGAGCCCAAGGTCATCGCGGTGCGCCGAGTGATTCATGCACACCCCGAACTGGGGCTTGACCTTCCGGTCACGCAGTCGTTGATCCTGAGTGAACTGGCGGAGATGAGGATCCCGGCTACGCCTGGAAGATCCATCTCCTCGGTCGTGGGACGGATCGATGGTGCATTGCCGGGACCCGTTACCCTGTTGAGAGCTGACATGGATGCGCTGGCTCTCCTTGAGGAGACCGGTCTCTCATTTGCCTCGACGATCCCGGGAGTAATGCATGCGTGTGGTCACGACGCCCATGTGGCGATGCTTCTCGGAGCTGCACAACTCCTGATGAACCACCGCGATGTCTTGCGCGGCTCTGTTATCCTGGCTTTCCAACCTGGAGAGGAGGGCGCTGGGGGTGCCAGACGGATGATTGAGGAGGGGCTGATTGATCCCGCTCCCGATCGGAGCTATGCCCAACACGTGATCACCAACCTTCCGAGCGGCCTCATCGCGACTCGAGGAGGCCCCATGATGGCCTCTGCCGATGAATTTCTCATTACGATCACCGGTCGAGGGGGACATGCTTCCGCTCCGCATGAGGCGCTGGACCCGATACCAGTCGCTGCAGAACTCGTGGTAGCACTGCAGGTAGCACTCACGAGACGCATCAACGCTTTCGATCCAGCGGTGTTAACCGTTGGGCAGATCGACGCAGGGACCACCTTCAATATCATTCCCGAGCTAGCAACTGTTCGCGGAACCTTTCGGGCACTCTCAGAGGAGACGCGTAGAGCTGTTGAGGAGCTGGTGATTCGGGTGGCCAGTGGGATCGGAGCTGCCCACGGAGTTGAGGTCGCGGTCAGTTTTCCAATGGAGAGCTACCCAGTCACTATCAACGATATTGCTGGGGCCGAACGTGCTCTCGAACTCGCGCGTCTCTTGGTTGGTGCTTCGGACGTGGTTGCAATGGGGACCCCGGTGATGGGTGCGGAGGATTTCTCCTACCTCCTGCAGGCATCGCCAGGTGCGATGATCTTCCTCGGTGTCGCACCTGGTGACATCGCGCAACCAGCACCGAACCACTCCAACAGGATGCTGGTCGATGAGGCCGCTCTGCATCGAGGGGTGGCACTCCACGCATTGCTTGCGCTTGCGGAGTGAAGTGGATAAGAGTAGAAGGTAACGAACAGGCCAAGAGCAGAGCCTACTTGGGCGAGATCTCCCTCGTCGCCTCGGCTTGATCACGGGCCGACGCGCCTGCGTGGCTGTTGGTCGGTCGATGGCGGCGCAATCAACCGATTGGTGATGGTTATCGCCAGCGTGGAGTCATTCGCCTCACTGTCCACG
>JAKAQL010000054.1 GCA_021822605.1 Actinomycetes bacterium | reverse complement strand
ACTCCTGTTCTTGTGAATACAGTCGTTCGCATATGCTCGTAGTGGAGTTTGAGGCTCTCAAATCGGTATGTGTCTATCCTTCCCCGCCCTGGCGGACGGGGTTTTGCGGCGCGCTTGATCAGCTTTGAGGCACACACTGCAACGGAACTAGTCGGTCAAGGCTGGCTCGTAATCGATGTCGCGCTCAGCTGCGGTGGGCATCTTGAAGTAGGGGCGCCCTTTGATCCAGTAGATGATCATAGGAATGAGACCAAGCGCCATCGATCCAAGGCCGACAATCAGGGTCGTCGCGTTCAGTGTTGGGATCGTCTGTTCAAACATCACCGCCATAAAGATCGCACCAACGAGTGGCCACAGGCCCGCGAAGAGGAAGTAATTCGCGCCTGTGAAGAGCTTCTTACGGTAGAGGATCACGACCGAAAAGCCTGCGAGTGCGTAGTAGATGGCGATCTGGAGTCCGATCGCGTTGATAGCATCCGAGAGAATCGTTCCTATCGATCCGACATAGTTAGAGGCGACAAAGAGCCCAATTGAGATAACCGCGACGACAACGGTCGCCGTCACCGGAGTCTTCCGGGTGGCATGGGTAACGCCAAGCGCTCTAGGCAGCGTTCCATCACGACCCATGGAGAACATCGTCCGGGTGACCTGGATGATGGTCGTCTCAAGCGTCGCAATCGTGGAGAGCGCAACAGCTACGACCAATAACTTTCCGCCAACACCATGCCAGACCGTCTGACCGAGCACCAGGAGGACATCGCCGGCGTTGTTGGCAACGATCTTGTTGGTGAGCACCATGTTGGTCCCGATGGTGAACACCTCAAAGAGCACGAAGACGACGATCACGCCGATAATACCTCCAAGGCCCGGCGTCACCTTTGCCTCCTTGGTCTCCTCATTGAGGTTCGCGGTCACGTCCCAACCCCAGTAATAGAAGGCGGCCACCAGCGCACCTCCAAAAAAGACGCTTGAGGAGTGAAAGACCGAAGGGGAGAACCATGACCATGAGAAGGTACGCACATCGTGACCATGGACCAACATCAGTACGGCAAAGAGTACCAGGATCGCCAGCTCAATGGAGGACATCACCACCTGGATTTTGGCGGTGATTGTCACGCCAGCGATGACCGCAGCGATCATGATCAAGAAGACGATGGATCCGACGATCGTCACCGCAGCGACGTTGTTCGCTGCCGAGCTCGAGAAGAGACCCAAAAAGGTAGAACCAGCTGGATACGCACCAGCCACCATAAAGATCAGGGCAGAGGCAACCAACGCCCACCCAGCGATGTAGCCGAGGACCGGGTGGAGCGCTCTTCGCACCCAGGCATAACTCGCACCTGCGTTTGCCTCCGAGCGGCCGAGATAGTTGAAGGCCCAGACGATACCAAACATGGCGATGCCACAGTACAGCAGCGCCGCTGGCCCACCCACGGAGACCGCGCCAACGAGCACCGCAGTTGACGCCGCGATCGAATAGGCCGGCGCCACACCTGCCACCCCCATGACACTCGAGTCGAGCAACGAGAGTGCTCCCCGTCGGAGGCCATGGCCGCCCCCTTGACGAGCCTCTGATTCCCCTGGAGCGTGCTCTACCGTATCCATCTTCTTCCCCCTCACCGATCCAACAAGATCTACTCGTTGTAATGTACCAGATACGACGGAATCATGTTGCATTTTTATCAAACTTCATCGATTCCGTAGAAACTTCTCGAGTAGAACAATCGTATAGTTAGAACATCCCCATCACTTCATTACCTCCATCGACGACAACAGTTGTCCCCGTTATCCATCGAGCATCCTGAGAGAGTAGGAACGAGATCGCATCGGCCACATCCTCGGGCTCCCCGATCCGGCCAAGTGGGAGGCGACGAGAGAGCTGATCCTCCATCGCGTCCACCAGCATCGAGGCAAACTGGGTGCGAATGAGGCCTGGTGCCACCGAGTTCACTCGAATACGGGGGCCGAGTTCGGCCGCGAACTGCCGAGTCAGGTGGATGAGGGCTGCCTTCTGAACATTGTACCAGCCGATCAGCGGCTCCACATGGAGTCCACCAATCGATGCTACGTTCACGACCGCGCCTTGGTGGTCACCCACACCAAGGCGCCTTGCAAACTCCTGAGTCATGATGGTTGGCGCCTTGAGATTCACTTGATAGACGACGTCCATCACCTTCGGCGTGAGTTCGGTCATGGGTCCCGCCCAGGGATTCGTTGCGGCGTTGTTCACCAACAGCGTCACCGTACCCAACATCTCCTCAGTCACGTCAAAGATCGCCGAGGGTGCATCCTCTTCTCGTAAGTTGGCCGGGCAAACTCCGACGACTGCCTCCGGCATTTGGTCCCGAATCCGTTCAGCGGCCAACTCAAGCTCATCGACTTTCCTCGCAACTAACATCACCTGATGCCCTTCACGGCAGAGCCGAGCGGCCGTTGCCAATCCGATGCCGCGCGATCCGCCCGTAACGACCGCAATCCCCATCACTGCTCCCTTCGATTCCTCTCTCCAAGATTAGACCCAAAACACGGCCCCAGACAGTACGCACAGTCGTCAACGGCTGATGACGTCACCCTCCCAGATGGTAGGCTTGCGTGCAACGATGAGCGCGACCCCACCTTCTATCTCTAATCGACTCTCCGAGTCTTCGAGTCGATATCTCCTGCAGCACGCCAACGATCCAGTCGCATGGCAGCCATACGGTCAAGAGAGTTTTGATCTTGCCGACTCCCTGGATCGTCCTCTCCTCATCTCCATCGGATACTCAGCCTGCCACTGGTGTCACGTCATGGCCCATGAAACCTTCAATCAGCCGGAGGTGGCAGAGTACCTCAATCAACACTTCGTCTGTATTAAGGTCGATCGTGAGGAACACCCCGATGTCGATGCGCTCTACATGGAGGCGCTCATTACCCAGCAGGGCAGTGGCGGTTGGCCAATCACCGTCTTTGCAACACCTGCTGGCGTTCCAATCTACTGCGCGACCTACCTCCCACCCCAGAGCAGCTCGCACCTCCCCGGCCTCCTGCCCATTGCACGCAAAATTGTTCTCTTACGAGCCGAACAACCAGAGGCCATCCTTGAAGCCAGCCGCGAATACGAAACTGCTCTCGCATCGCAACGCATCCTGCCAGCCCCAACCGATCTCGATCTGGATCCAGAAACGGTCATCGATCAGATGATCGCAGAGCTTTGGGAGCGCTTCGATCCCGAGTTTGGAGGCTTTGGCAACCACCCAAAGTTCCCACAACCCTACCTCCTCGACATTGTTTGGCGTTCCCGGCATCTGGCCGCTGAGCCTGAGAAGGCTGAACAGATGGTGATCACAACGCTCAAGGCGCTCGCCAGTGGCGGCATCCATGACCATGTCGACGGGGGGTTTTTTCGCTACGCAACCGATCGTTTTTGGATCACGCCGCACTTTGAGAAGATGCTTTACGACCAAGCAGGGCTCCTCTCACTGTTTGCCACTGTCGCTGTCGACACCGATGATGAAGATCTGCGGTGGGTCGCCCAACGCATTTTCTCCTTCACCTTCGCCAATCTACGACTTGATCATGGGCTTTACGCCTCCTCTCTCGATGCTGACGCCGGTGGAGAAGAGGGTGGTTATTACCTCCTATCAGCAAAGGAGCTGGAGGAGCTATTACCCGACCGCTACACGTCCTTTGCCGACTTTTACGGCGTCACTCCTGGCGGCAACTTTGAGGGGCGCACCATCCTTCACCGACCAACTGGAGCGGGCCCTAAGCCCGATGAACATATCACCTCCCTCCTCGCCAGGGTATCCCGGTACCGCAGCGAGCGAATGCCGCTCGGGATGGATGACAAGGCGACCTGTGACGGCAACGCCAGTTGGTTAGTGGCGTTGCTGCGCGCCGGCCGTTTTCTCAATGACTCGGCGATGATGCGTGAGGGGCTCGCCCTCGCCAAAGCTCTACGCTCTACTTTCCGGGTCGACGACGATCTTTACCACGTCGCCTACCACGGAGAGGTCACAATCGTCGGTTATGCCTCTGACTACGTTAACTACGCAGGAGCCATGCTCGAAGCCTTCACCGTCACCGGGGAGGCCGAATGGTTGCAGGAGGCCCACTGGGCAATCACCCGCGCCATTGACCTCTTTGGGAGTCCCGATGGATCGGAACTCGCGATCGGCCGACACGGGGGGGTGTTACCGTTTCAGAGCTACGACCGCTATGACGGTGCGACGCCATCGACCAACTCACTCTTTGCCTGGTTTGCCAATCGAGTCAGCATCCTGACCGATGATTCTGCGCTCCAAGCGGTAGCCTCCAAGGTGGTTCATGCCTATCTCCCACTGATGGGACGAGTTCCTGCGTCGTTCTCGATTCTCTGTTGGGCCCTGGTCGAACTTGAACTCGGTACCACTGAGGTCCTCATTCCCGGTAGCACTGACCAGAGGTTGGTCGAGGTCGCCCTCAACAGCACCAGGGGAGATCTGCTCGTGGCACACGGGAAGGGCTCCCCTCTCCTAGACGGACTCCAAGATGGGTTGGCCTACCTGTGTCACAACCGTGTCTGCCAACTCCCTACCGCAGACCCCTCCAGTCTTGAACGCGAGCTCCGGAGCAACGCATGAAGCCGGTCGCGCGCTACCTCCTCCTCGGATCAATCGCTGAAAACAGCCTTCGTAGAGAGCTGATCGTCGCCGACACGGCGAAGCGTCGACTGCTGCGGCTTCAGCTTCCCGCCGATACCGAACTAGAGGTACCGACCTACCTCGACCTCGAGAACGCTTCCCCGACCAACGATATCGACCCTGCTCGCCCAGAACAGATACGTGCCACGACGATGCGTCGCATCAGCCGACCTCCCAAACCCAAGCTTGTGGCTGCAGTGCTGGACGACCTCGCGCAGACCGAAGAGCTTCCTCCACTCTTCCTTCCCGGCCCAAGTGTGGCCTACGCACGATTTGAGGCCGCCTTTCCCTCTGTTGTAAGTCTCGCCCTGCACGATCCCATCCTTGAACCACAGCTCGACGGCAAGCTGCTGTTAGGGTTCCTCTGGCATGGACAGCGCCATCACCTGCCCCTCACTAAGGAACTCGCTAGTCGCTTCGATGTGAACACCTCCGTCGGCGGCCGTAAATGGAAGTTGGTTCGTGATGGTATTCCGTCGTATGCAGTCGCCGCCTACAGCGCACCCTTCGAGGGTTACTGCAAGAAATGGATCGTCGCCCTCTATTAACCGTTGCGATCCACACCAGCTGCGGTCAGAACATTAACTGGTCTCAAACGTGGAGAGCCCTTCCGGCTCAATCGCCGGGCACAGGCTGAACACTGATATCCAGTCTCCATCTGTCTGCCGTTGAACCCTGTACACGACCCATCCATCTTCAACAACGTCATTACCAGAACAACTGGCATAGCTATGAAGTTGCGCTGTGACATCGCCACAACCCCACTCACGCAGTCCAGAATCCAATCGAACAGCTCCAAGGCTGCGCTCGACAGAGCGACTCTAGGCCTGAGGTCAGATCATAGGTACGCGATCACAATTTTTCTCCCGACACCGACGGTGCTAGCGTTGCAGGAGGAGGAATACACATGTCGCACGTACCGTATTGGTTTAATGTCACCAAACCAGCACCAGACCTCGCTCCCGATATCGCCGAGAGAATCGAGACGGTTCGCGAAAAATCCGGCTTCCTTCCCAACGTCTTCTCAGCGCTCTCGTATTTCCCCGCCGAGTTCCGTGCCTTCTTCGACTATCACGATGCCCTCATGGAGGGAGAGTCTGGGCTTACCAAGGCAGAACGAGAGATGATCGTCGTTGCGACCTCGGCCACCAACCGTTGCACGTATTGCGTCGTCGCTCACGGCGCGATCTATCGCATTCGCTCTAAGCACCCTTATCGATCCGATCAGCTCGCTATCGATTTCGAACGCGCGGATTTAAGTGACCGAGAGAAGGCCATCCTACGCTTTGCCCACACCGTATCGCTCCATCCCGAAACGGTCACGCCAGAGGACTTTGCCCCCCTCTATGAGCTGGGCCTCACGGACGATGATATCTGGCGCGTCGGCGCCATCACCGCATTCTTTGCCCTTTCGAACCGCCTTGCAGGCTTCGCGAAAATAATGCCCAACCAGGAGTTTTACCTTATGGGGAGAGATCGTCCAGCGCCCTAGCCGCCCAACATGCTAAGAGTCGGCGACGATGCCTACCCAATGGCAGAGCAAAGGCAATCCGGCAAGGTCAGTGCGCTACCCCTACCGAACTCAGCTTGAAAGGAAGCGTCTTACCAGCGATCTCGGTAGCCACGCCAGCTACCATCGTTCCACCTGTCGCTGTTGCGATATTGAGTCATCATGCGGCGTCTGTGACGAGGAAGAGCGACAACGAGAAAAACCAGACCGGCGACGATAAACAGTGGACCGATCGCCGGTGCCGCGCTTGCCAAGATGAAGAACGCAAAAAAAGCAATCAGAACCGAACGAGATCGCGGTCGACGCACTGGCTGTGGGGTCGCATCGGCATCGACCGATCGTTTCGGAAACGCATCTTGGTACAAGAAGGAGTGATCATAAGGTAGATCCTCGACCAACGCTAAAAGATCTGCATAGTTCACGGCGACATGCACCCGTTCGAGCCGATCGGTGAATTCACTCTGAGTTAACCTGCCATCTTCGAACCCACGTCGAAGAAGCGACTCCACGCGCTCTCGATCACTCGCGGAGTTCCGTATATGCATTGGATCGATGGCCATACACCTACTCTAGCGCATCTCATGCAAACATTACCGGAATTGAGACAAACACGATCTGTAGGCGCTTCAGTCCCACAGCAGACCGAATGATGGCATCCTATGCCCCAATCTCCCTCAAATCAGGACAGACGAACGGCTGCTTTGCGAGACATCGCTGATCGTTCGCCAGATGTCCCGCTAGGATCTAGGCAACTAACCCGCTCAACACCGGTACCGACAGGCCACTGCGCCCTCTTGACTCCTCATACAGAGACATGTCATACGGAGACATGCAGCCGATCAGAGGGGTCATCAATCCAGAAGGTGACGCCAGTTCGGGCGAGGGCAACAACCACAGCTACGTGTCGTAGAGCACCATCCCGCGGACGTTCGCTCCATCCCGCATATCGGCATACCCTTGGTTAATCTGATCGAGTGAGTAGGTCCTTGTCACCAGCTCGTCGAGCTTGAGATCACCGCGCTGGTACCACGATAAGAGACGGGGAATATCCGCACGCGGATTCGCCGAACCAAAAAGTGAACCGTGCACGCTCTTTTGGTAGAGGGTCAGGTCAAGGAGCGACATCGTTACCTCGGTTTCATAGGCGCTCGCCAAGCCGGTGACCACTACCCGTGCGTTCTTGCCAGCAAGGGCCAGCGCATCTGCCATCATGGATCCCTCCACCACGCCTGGCGTCATGATCACCGCGTTTGCCATGTTCCCCCAGGAGATATCGCTGATCAGCTCCTTGGCCTCCGCCATGGAGGCGGCATCATGAGTGGCACCAAACTCGTAGGCGCGGTTTCGCTTCCAAGCGTTTGGGTCGATCGCAATGACCATACTGGCGCCGGCCAGGCGAGCACCCTGAACGGCATTCATTCCGATACCACCGACACCAACCACTGCCACGATATCACCAGACGCAACCTTCGCGGTATAGATCGCGGAGCCCACTCCAGTCGTCACACCACAACCGACAAGGGCAGCAGCCTGCAGTGGAATATCCTCGTGAATCTTGACGACTGATGACTCATGAGCGACCACGTATGGTGCGAAGGTGCCAAGCAAGCAAAACGTGCCAACACCCTGCCCACGAGCGGTGATGCGCTGCCCTCCGGCTAGCTCTGACCCGGCGACGAGGTGTGCGCCGAGCACACACAGGTTCTGATGTCCCGTTGAACACATATCGCAGACTCCACAGGCCGGAATGAAGGAGAGAACCACATGGTCACCCTCACCCACCGAGGTGACGCCTTCACCGACCGCCTCCACGACCCCTGCGCCCTCATGACCACCGACGATGGGCAACGGAGCCGGCAGGTCCCCGGTGAGTAGATGCTCATCCGAATGACACAAGCCAGAAGCGACGAGCTTCACGCGCACCTCGTGGGCGAGTGGATCAGCGAGCTCAACCTCCTCCACACTCCAATCGGATTTTGGTTCCCATAACACGGCCGCTGGCATCTTCATCTACATCCCCCTTTGAACTGGCCCCAATCCTAGCAAAACAATGCCGGTCCGTGGGATCGGAAAAAGAATCCGTCGCCGTCGACGAAGCCGAAGGGTGGGGCTCACTAATCTGGAGAGCACATGCAATCTTTTGTCCATCTTCACACCCATACCGAGTACTCGATGCTCGATGGGGCTGCCAGAATCAACGACGTACTCGATAAAGCCCAAGAGGACCAGCAGCCAGCGATGGCTATCACTGACCATGGCAACATGTACGGGGTTCTCGACTTCTACAAGGGTGCAAGGGCCCGCGGCATCAACCCGATCATCGGCATCGAGGCCTACATGGCTGGCCAGTCCCGTCGAGATCGACCTGCACGCCGGGGTCGCATTGATGACACCGGTGGCGATGGCGAGAGTGGTGGAAAAATGTACTATCACCTCGTCCTGCTCGCCGAAAACAACGTAGGCTATCACAACCTGATCCAACTCTCATCACGCGCATTTCTTGAGGGTTACTACTACAAACCCCGCATCGACTGGGAGCTCCTCGAGCAACACCATGAAGGACTGATCGCTACCACTGGCTGCCTTGGCGGACTCGTCCTCCAGCAGCTGCTTCGAGGTGACACCGACACCGCGACCGAGATCGCTCGCAGGCTCCAAGACATCTTCGGCAAGGAGAGTCTTTTCATCGAGCTCCAGGATCATGGGCTCGCCGAGCAAAAACGCACCAACCCTCTGCTCGTCGAGCTCGCTCGCAAGATCGGCGCACCCCTTGTCGCTACCAATGATTCGCACTATGTGAATCGTGAAGATCATATGGCCCACGATGCGCTTCTCTGTATCCAAACCGGCGCTACGCTGAGCGACGAGAATCGTTTTAAGTTCGACGGGTCAGAGCACTACGTCAAGACGGCTCAAGAGATGCGCGAGCTCTTCCGTGATCTGCCCGAAGCCTGCGACAATACGGTCGCCATCGGGGAGCGCTGCAACGTCACCATCGAGTTTGGTGCCCCACAGCTACCTGAGATTCCCATCCCCCAAGAGTTCCAAGCCAATGACTACAAACAATCCGCCACTATCTACTTGCGCCACCTCACCGAGGCCGGTGCGAGCGAACGCTACGGAGATCATCTCGACGAGCACACCCGTTCTCGCATCGATTACGAACTCGCCGTCATCGCCGAGATGGGCTTCTCCGGCTACTTCCTGGTGGTCTGGGATCTCATCCGTCACGCCGTTGAGTCACACATTCGCGTTGGGCCTGGCCGAGGGTCGGCAGCTGGCTCGGTGGTCGCCTATTGTCTGCGAATCGTTGACCTGGATCCCATCAAGTACGACCTGCTCTTTGAGCGCTTCCTCAATCCTGGCCGGACCCAGATGCCCGACATCGATATGGACTTCGACGAGCGCTATCGATCCGAGATGATCCGCTATGCCGGTCGCCGCTATGGCGCTGATCATGTCGCTCAGATCGTCACCTTCTCCACCATCAAGGCACGGGCGGCCGTGCGTGACGCCGCACGCGTGTTGGGGCTCCCCTACGCCGTCGGCGACCGCATCGCCAAGGTGATGCCTCCCCTCGTCATGGGACGTGATACCCCACTAGCGGCGTGTCTGGAGCTCACGCCTGGTTTCGAGGATGGCTATCAGGCAGCTGCGGAGCTCAGAGAGATGGTCGAGAGCGATCCCGAGGTCAAGACCGTCGTTGACGTCGCCAAGGGGCTGGAGGGATTGCGACGCCAGGATGGCATTCACGCGGCTGCGGTGGTCATTACCAATGAACCCCTCACGACCTATCTTCCGATCCAACGCAAGCCAGATCCGGGTCAAGACCCAGCACTTGCCCCAATGGTCACCCAGTATGAGATGCATGGGGTTGAAGAACTCGGACTTCTCAAGATGGACTTCCTGGGGCTTCGAACGCTTTCGGTGCTCGACCGTGCCATCGAACTCATCAAGGAGTCCCGTGGTATTGAACTCACCCTCGAAGGGATCCCACTCGACGACGAGCCTACCTATGCGATGCTCCGGGAGGCTGACACCATCGGCGTCTTCCAGCTGGAAGGTACCCCGATGCGGGCCCTGGTTCGCTCGCTTGCGCCAACCCGTTTCGATGATATCGCGGCCCTGACCGCTCTGTACCGACCAGGTCCAATGGCGGCGAATATGCATAACGATTATGCCGACCGAAAGAACGGTCGCAAGCAGATCACCTACCTCCATCCCGACCTCGAGGAACTCCTCTCCGACACCTACGGTCTTATGATCTATCAGGAGTCGGTGATGCGGGTCGCTCAGAAGTTCGCTGGCTACACTCTGGCAGAGGCGGACAACCTCCGCAAAGCCTGTGGAAAGAAGATTCGGGCATTGATCGCCGCCGAGCGAGAGAAGTTCGTCAAAGGATGCATCGACACCGGTTACGGCGAACAGATCGGCACTGAACTGTTCAACATCATCGAACCCTTCGCCGACTACGCCTTCAATAAGTCCCACTCTTACGGTTACGGACTCATCGCTTACCAAACCGCCTACCTGAAGGCCAACTACCCAACCCAGTATCTCGCTGCCCTCTTGACCTCAGTGAAGGACGACAAGGATAAGACCGCGCTCTATCTCGCGGAGGCCAGTGCACATGGGATCTCGGTCCTCGTCCCCGACATCAACCATTCAATGGCGGACTTTGTGGTAGTAAAGGAGGGCGATCAGGAGCAGATTCTCTTTGGGCTCGCCGCTATCCGCAACGTGGGAGAGGGTCTGGTTTCGATGATCGTCGCTGAGCGCGAGGCGAACGGTCCCTTCCAGGACTTTGGTGACTTCTGCCTTCGCGTCGATCCGGTCGTGCTCAACAAGCGTACGATCGAATCC
The DNA here is from genome assembly GCA_021822605.1 of Actinomycetes bacterium. GTDB lineage: Bacteria > Actinomycetota > Acidimicrobiia > Acidimicrobiales > Acidimicrobiaceae > Ferrimicrobium. Next base: position 8,245 of record JAKAQL010000054.1, on the reverse strand, counting down.
CTTATCAAAGGGGGTGCTTTTGACAGCCTCGGTTATGCACGCAAGGGGTTGGCCGAGATCCACGAGGGCGTAATCGACCAAGCACTCGACAAGCGCCGCGAACGCGATCGAGGTGTTTTCTCGCTCTTCGAAGACCCAACCGACGTGGCCGCAGGCGTGGTCACGCTCGAGATTAACCCATCTACGGACGAGTGGCCCAAGGATCTGCTCTTAAAGGCCGAACGAGAGATGCTCGGCCTCTATGTGAGTTCCCATCCTCTCGCTGGCTTGGACGCCCAGCTAGCCAAGATCGCAGCCTTGAAGGTTACCGAGGTCCTTGAGCTTGCTGAGACCGGGGTCAGTCAGTCTGTCACCGCTGTCGGAGTTGCGACCACCCTCACCAAACGTCACACCAAGAAGGGCGAACTGATGGGGACCATCACCTTAGAGGATCTCCGTGGTGCCATCGAAGTGATGGTCTTCCCAAAGACGATGGCGGAGTTTGGCCAACTCCTCACCCAGGATACGGTGCTAAAGATTCAGGGACGACTCGATACTCGCGAGGAGCGTCCAAAACTCGTTGCTATGACTATCGAGGTCGTAGAGCTCACTCAACCCGAGTTTGTCGACGGAGCAGAGATCGCGACACTCGTGATGCCCGAAGAACTCGCCAGTCGTAGTGAACTCGAGCGGCTTCGCCAGGTCCTTGAGGCTCACGAGGGTGAACACCGGGTCGTTCTCAAGATCGGTTCGATGCGCTTCTTAGTTGACGATCTTTCGATTCCCATCGACAACAACCTGATCGGACACCTGCGGAGTAGCTTTGGTGACCGGGTGGTTTTTGCATAGACACGCCCGAGAGATGCTCACTGGCGAACAACTACCGTAACGCCAACGCAAGGGTCACCGTCCGAAACAGTGACGCAACCACCTACTCGACAGCCAGAACGTGAAGTGTGGTGGACCAATGGTGTAACCCACGACCGTTGCGGACCCCCTACTCAAACCCGCCTTGTGATCTCAATTGGGTGGGTTATCTCGATTGGGTGACCCATACGCACACGACAACGGACGAGCCCCACGCCGCTCAAGAGATCCCCTACTGCTCGATCGTGGCGATGAGTCGATGCATGCCAGAGGGTGGGTTGTCGTGTGGGAAAGAGGTGCCGTTACTCAAGTGTCGGGTATCGAGGTGCTGTGCAGCAGCTATCTAAGCTCCTGTGGCGCTGGATGGCGCTCCTCAAGAGCCGACAACAGTTCTGACTTGCTGACACCACGTGGCGTCGACCTCAACGATCAGCGTACCAGGTCTAACCAGAGCCAAGTGACAAGCCACTGACAGGACGAGGTCGCGCTACACAAGGCGCATGGCCCAACCGATGGCAAGGTCTCGGACCTCTTTCAATCCCACCGGGGAATGTGATTCCGATACGTTCTGGCGCTCACCACCGATCTTGTCCTCCGGGCCAACGTTAGGCAAAGCGCCCAGCTCCGGCTTCGTCCGTCCATTCATCTAACCACCGCTCAAAATCGGCGACCGCCAGCGGCGGCGAAAGTACATACCCCTGTAGTTCGTCACAGTTGATCCGAGCCACGCTCTCATGCGACGGCAGGCTCTCCACCCCCTCGACGACGATCCGCAATCCAAGATGATGGCCCATATTCACCATCGAGCGAACAACAAACGACTCAGCGCCAAAACCATCCTTGCCGAGAAACGAACGGTCGATCTTCACCTCATCCAAAGGAAGCCGCTCGAGATAGGCTAACGATGAATAACCTGTACCAAAGTCGTCCAAGCTGATTTTGACCCCTAAGGCCCGCAACTCGGTCAGCACCTGGGTGCCTTTTGCCTCGTCCGACATGATCGCCGATTCGGTGAGCTCAAGTGTCAGCTGGTCCGCTGGCACCGCCGCCTCGTCAAGCGCAGCCATGACCCGCGCGGGAAGCGTAGGGTCTGACAGATCTCGTGCTGATACATTCACCGCCATCCCGAGGATCAATCCACGACTTCGCCAGGTAGCTACCTGGCGAAGTGCCGTGACAAGCACCCAAGAGGTCAGCTGTCGAACCATTCCAGTGGCCTCAGCCAACGGAACAAACTGATCGGGGTTCAGCAGCCCAAGAGTAGGATGCCCCCATCGTACGAGCGCCTCGACCCCAACCACAGCCCCACTGTTCAAGTCGAGTTTGGGTTGATAGTGGAGGAGGAGCTCGTTAGCCTGTATTGCCCTTGGAAGCTCCAATGACAAACCTTGGACACTCGATTGTTCCCGATCCACGCTTGCATCATAAGCGAGGACCCCGACCGTTGTCCGCTTGGCCTCGTACATCGCCAGATCGGCGCGATGGAGCAGGGTCTGTGGATCTTTCCCATGGTCCGGGAAGCAGGCGATCCCAACGCTGGCACCGATCCAGATCGAGCGGTCTGCCACCAGCAGGGGCTGCTCAAGCGCATCAATGATTCTCTTTGCCGCGACTGTTGCCCCTGTGACGTCAGCGGAGGTGGTGAGCAACACGACAAATTCATCCCCTCCCAAGCGGGCGACCACATCAGCATCACGCATCACGGAGGTGAGACGACTCGCGACCTGGCGGAGTAGTTCATCGCCCATGCGGTGGCCAAGGGTGTCGTTGACGTCCTTGAAGCGATTGAGGTCGAGAAGTAGCACCGCAAATGGGTCATTGGAGCGTTCACTCGCAGCGATGGCGCGTGTCAGATACTCCTCAAATTGGGCACGGTTCGCCAATCCGGTGAGGATGTCGTGGGTAGCGTGGTGGTGATCGTGTTCACGTAGCATGGCGTTTTCAACCATGACCCTGCTCTCCTCAGCAAGCACATCCACAAGGTCGCGGTGTCGATGATCGCCCACGCTGTGATCGCCAAGATCGCCCACAAAAACGACGCCGACCACTTGGCCATTCAACCGAGTCATCGGAATACACCAGCCAGACCGAAGTCCTAAGGTGGTGAGACCGTGCGACAACGGCGCATCGCTGGTCATCTCCTGCAGTAAAAATGGCCCGCCGATGCCACCGCTCCTCAGGCCGGTACTCAACACCTCACCGTTCAAGAGATTGCCCACCTCAGCAAGGAGGTTTGCATCTACTCCTGAGCCGGTAAACCCTGTGATCCACCCGTTCGTGTCTAGCGCAACAGCCAAGGATGCGGTGTAGCCAAAAGCATCAGAGACTGCGTACGCAAGTGCTTGAGCGACACCCAAAGTCGTAGTCGCTAGCGACCCTTCGACCACAAATTTACGGACCGTCTCCGCGATATCTAGCCGAGCGTTTTGTTCCTCAATCTGGCGAGCTAAGGCCACAATTCCACCTAACTGGACACCCAACGCCGCCGCTAGGCGAACCTGCTCGGGTGGAAAATCACAGGGAATCTGAGAGTCCGCGACCAACACACCAAGTGGATGCGACGGATTTCCGATAGGTACAGCCATGACCGAGGCGACATCAAACTGTTCGGCCCACCAATCGTCCCTGTAGGTTGTGCGAACAACAGGGATGCAGTGTTTGAGAACCGTGCTCACAACCGCTGGTGGATGGTTCGCTGCCGTCGTAGCACGGAACTGATCCCACTGTTCTGGTATCGTCATACCGTCCGCGAAACGCGACATCCGTGGCACCGGTTGGCCGTTCACAACAAGGAATACACTGACACGTGTACAACCAATAATTGTCGCAAGCCGTTCACAGGCCAGCGCGAGGACAGGTCCGGTCCGGGTAGTGGTACCAACTAATTCGGCTAGCTGGAGGAAGAGTTCAGTCTGTAGGTCAAGCCCCAAGCCAGACTGCTCTGCCATCTCATCCATCATTATTACCCACCTTTTATGCGGACGCGAACGCTCGTAACCCCAAAATGAATGAGGCGTCCGAAGCAAGCGCGCCCGACTTGTGAATTGGTTGTAGCCTTTGCCTATCTAAAGCAACGGCTACTCCTCCGGTGATCTACAACGGTTTTCCCCATCCATCTCGGTTCGATGCCATACAATCGGCACATAGCACCTCATTCATAAGAGCATTGTGCGGCCGGTGGACGACGGGCATTCCCTCCGCCTCCTTCATAGTCGGGACTGAGAATGAGAACGACAACGAGCCTCGCCTAATGGCGGTCATCTGGAAGACGTCACAACAAGATAGTCCGCTCGACCGCGCATCGACTCGTCACCGAGCTCTGGCGATCATCTCAACATTGCCGTCCAACACGTAGCGCCTTACCCGACATCGATCACCAGGATGTCTCGCCAAGGGCAGCCATCGATTAGGCGACATCCTACGGGCCCCGTACCGCGGTCGACGAACCGATATGAAGACGCTCCGAGACCACTCCGTGTGTGGTCGGAAGCAACCCTCGTTTGAGCCTCGCGATCTCTGTGGGCCGAGAGTTAGCCCTAGGGCTCGATCCATTATCCGTGGCTACGGACCTGGCAATGGTCTTACCTCCAGCGCTGTGGCCTACCAAGGTCCGCAGCGCCAGCAGCGAAGATTGTCAACGGCCCAATCTACCCAAATGCTTTGACCATACTTCGCTGTTCTCGGAGAATCATGATCCTCGGTGAACAATTACGCCGGTGCAATCACACCCTCAGCCACCATCGCGGTCCTCTGGAAACGACGATACCCCAATGGCAACCAACCCCGCCATTCAGTTGAGCGGCTCCAGTGGGTGTGACCTCCAGCCCACAAACTGCCCACGGGGAATGAACCCCTACAACTGGGCCCACTCCTCTGTTCGATGTAGGCCGACATTCATTGTCGCAAAGGGGACTCTCTCTGCACGGCGTGTTGGAACCGCGTGTTGGAACCGAGAGAGGCACAGATGCTGGCTATGTCACACGTGAGGGTGAGCATCGTTTCGGCGGTGGAATCCAACTCGGCCAGATGGGCAGCCAGCAGCTTCGATGGAGAAGTCAGCTCCAGGAAAGGGTGGGAAGATATGGATCGGCGGAGATCCCGGTGGCTCACCAAAAATGGGCGACGCCGCCCTTAACCCGCGTGGTTGAAGAGGTGGTGCTCACCGTCGAACTCGAACCACGGGCGGCAAGCAACACGGCAGCCGCTCCCACTAACCCAATCCTTGTGCCAAGACATCGCCATGCCGTGTCCGTCGCCCCCACCCCACATCTAATGTGCCAGTAATGTGCCAACTGAGGACCTGAATCCCTCTACGGTTCAGGGATGCCTATTGGCTCACTTTGCATTGCATGCATAGTGTGAGCACTCGTTACCGATGTAGCGGCTATCGCAACGAAACCTTCTATCGAATCTTGGCATCCCAACGCCATGCCGATGTCAGACGATGGTCAAGCGTCCCGTATCAGAATAACATCGTGTGCCAGAGTTGAACCAGTACACGGTCTCTGCGTCCAAACTATCGGATTGCTATCTCAGCAGTGGATCCCCGCAGGTCGCCCACCATACTCAGATTCCAAGAGGACTCTGGTGCTGGGTTCCAGATACTCTGGGCCTGATTCAATACATGTTGCCCGGTCAGTAGCGATCTTGGTGACAGTCTGACGCAATCAGCAAGGTCGCTAAAACTCTGGCCTAGCTACGACCGGATGAGCGAACCTCACAAGAGACCTCCTTTGGTTCGATGGGCGGAGCAACCGCAAACGCCCAGCATTACCGCCAACCGCCCTGGTTGCCGTAGGCTTAGAAGAATGCCAGGATTGATCGCCCTTGTGGGCTCAGGGGAGTACCTTCCAGAGATGGCCACCATCGAAGGTCGGTTGCTCAACGGCGGGAGCCGCTACATCCAGATTCCAACGGCCGCCGCTCAGGAAGGCACGGAACGTCTCGACTACTGGATTGAGCTCGGTCGCCAAGCCGCTACCAGGCTTGGGGCCACACAAGTGACCGTCGCGCCGACCAACCGCGAAGAGGCAAATGACCCCAAGCTCGCCAAGGCGCTCGATGGCGCTGCTCTCATCTATCTTTCCGGCGGCAACCCGACGTTCCTCGCCGACACCCTCCGTGACACCCTTGTCTGGGAAGCCATCGTCGCTGCCTATGAGGGTGGTGCCTCGATCGCAGGCTGCAGTGCTGGTGCGATGGTCATGGGTGGTTGGATTCCCAGCCTGCGCAATCGCGACTCCCCAGGCCACCGGGGCTTGGGGCTCCTCCCCCACCTCAGCATCATTCCACACTTCGATCGATTTGTTCCTCGATTGGGGACGAGCCTGGCCAAGCTCGCCCTCCGACCACCAACGGGCATCGAAGTCGTGGGCATCGATGAGCTCACTGCCCTGGTCGGCACCGCATCCTCGATGACCGTCATGGGGAAGGGTACGGTACTCCGCCTCAATGAATCCCCACCACGCCGATTGCATAAGGGCGAGTCCATCGTACTCTGAGCAAACGATGCGACTCCGGTGAACATGTCCCTACCCTAATGAGCCCGACCGATAGACCTCATTGGATCACGAGGTGCGGTGCCGCGCAGATTGATCAGAGGGGTCAGGTCTTCCCAAGCCATTCTCGCGCCAGAATGCCCCCAATCGCAACAGCTGGGCGTCCCCGAATCGTGCACCCACCAATATGACGGTGCCCCCCTCAGGCACCAGATATGGCAGGTTCGCGTTCTCGATCAGCGCAGCGAGTGCTCGGATCGTTCGGTGGCTCCAGTCGCTGGCATCCAGTGCGACGATGATCGCATCTACCGTGGCCAGCCATCGATCAAGCTCGATCGTCACCAATGCTGTTTCAGTCGACCCCTGCCACCCCTCAGACCTATCGACCCCGGCACTCGTCGAGAGGAGCTCCTGAAGCCGTGCGCTCGGTGCCTCCGCAACGCAGACCCCGAACTCGGGGAGCTGTGATCTAAGAGAGGAGGTACTCGCCACCGCTGGACCCCCGACGCTCTCTAGCACCCCTAGTCGATCGGGTTGTCGAGGCGTCACCGCAAAACTTGCCAAACTCTTGGGCTGCGAATGTGGGAGATAGCGAGGGTCACCACTCACCCCGCGCGCCCTCAGGCGATCGAGCAGAAAGACCTGTTCTGCCACCGTGGAGGCGAGGAAGCTGACCACATATCGGCTCTCTGCAGGACCGAGCGTGGGAGATAGTCCGAGAGTGGGACGATAGGACGCCAACCCCTGTTGGGCCCGCTGCAACATTCCGAGGAGATCTCCCGCAACGAGTGAAGCGGTGATCGCTCCCGAGGAGTGCAACTGCACCAGTGGATCTCGATTCAAAGATCCTCGGATCTCGCTACCCTGGTCGACCGGTGCACCCAACCCCGACAACGGTTGATCCGCTAGGAATGAACCCAGCACGATAGCCCCCTCCGCCACGAGTGCCGAGACCGCTGAACCCGACTCGAGCACTGGCTCGAACTCCAAACCCTGATCCCTAACCCATGCCCGATCATCGACGATGATCGGCACCCCCGCTAACGCTGGCATCCAGGCACCAGGAGGGAACGCACGGTCAAACTCGGCCGCCTCCGCCTCTGCGCGATCAGCCCTCGATCGCTCGAGCAGCGTGCCATCGAGCGCATCAAGGCTCGCCTTGACAACCTCACGAGCACTCAACTCGCCGCGCTGACGCGCGTCGATCAGATGGAAAAGGGACTGGCGCTCAGAGCGGAAGGGGGACGGTTCCGTCGGCAAGTTGTTCGGCCATCACCCAACCAAAGACGATGATCGCCTGACCCTCATCGGGCGCGCAACACTCAAAGACCTCCTGGTACGAGGCCTCAGCCGGGTCTTGGAGGCGATAGGCGACATAACCATACTGCTCACCATCGCTCACCGCGAGTGAACTGCGGTCATCGAGCCCATGGTCAAGACCAAAGCGCTTGGCGAGTCGGCGCGACCATGCCCGCTCCTCGCCAGTTGGACGGTGTCCGGGACGAGGCACTACGTCAGAGAGGCCATGAAAGATCTCATAACCATTTGGCGAGATCAGCTTAACGCCAACCAACACGTCCTCGTCTGGGAAGGCGAGAAGAGCTCTCGAGTACGCCTCGTGCAAGAGTGCAGCCAGCAACTCACGCTCGCGGTCTTTTGGTTGTGTGACGATCAGGTTGATCAGGATACAAGGAGTGCCCCCGATGCGCTCCAGCGTAAACATCATCCCACCCAGTAGGGAATCCCCCTCACGCGCGAGCGACGACAGCACCCATTCCTCTCGTTGCTTCGAGAGGAAAGCTGCGCTGAAGGCTGCACCCTGCAGATCACTGACGGCAGCGAACTCTTCGAGCTCGGCATCGTCGAGTGCGTCACAATCCTTTGTAGTCAGTTCGATTGCC
>JAKAQL010000007.1 GCA_021822605.1 Actinomycetes bacterium | reverse complement strand
GATACCGATACGTCATACATGAGTTCTCTGATACCAACCCGCAGGGCTAACATCCCCCAGATCTCCTGGTAGACGAGCTCTGGGGACTGAGACCGGAGCACCCTTCGAGCCTCAAACTGATGGGTCTTTCGTTCATCAAAGGCCGATTCGATCTCCCAACGCTTTGCATAGAGTGCGGCCAGCTCATGGGCGGGCGCCATCTCGGGATCAGTGATCGAGCAAAAGAGCCGGTAGAAGATGTTAGGATCCTCACCTTCGGTGATGTGGTGCTCAATGACTCTGACCATCATTGGGTGTCTCTTGGCTCTGTCCTTGTGGTGATAGACGTTACCGAGGTAAGAACCATCCTCGAGTTCGGCGATGGTCTCGATGCGATAGTTGACCTTTGCTCGCCAGAGGATTTGGGCACCTGTACTGGCTACTTGCTTTGCGAGGTCATAGGAGAAGAACCCACGATCACCAAGACAGAGCATCCCTGGTTTGAGCTGATCGATCACACCTTGGGCCAATACCTGTTCGGCTGTGCTCTAGGGACCGACGTTGGCCGCAAAGATCGTATGGGTGCCACACTCGTAAGAGACCGACGATTCTTGCCTTGGCATAGGCGGCCTCCCCAAGGGGAGTGGTGGGCTTTGTAACGTGAGCGAGGTTCTCGGCAGAATCAGCGACGCTCAGGCTCGTACCATCGATCGCAACAAGGCGTAACCCCCGATAGAAGGCACCCGCATCACCAGGCACTGCCAGAGGCCTTGCAACTGCCTCATAGAGCCGCCTCATGGGCTCAGCCCCCAAGCGTAGGCGAGCCTTAAAGATCGCCACCTTCGAGGGAATCTGAACTGATCTGCCCAGCGGAGTCCCTCGCTCAAATGTTACATGACCTCCTCATAGGAGTCCTGGGGATAGAGCGAGAGAGCCAGGATGTACTAGATCATCACCCGTGATGGGAGGAGTCGGATGCGCTGTTGGACTTTACCTGTTGAGATGAGGATCGAGTCGATGAGCTCTCTCGAGAACGTTCGGGTAAGAACCCCGATCGAGAGATGATCGGTCAGTCGTGAATCCTCTGGTTGTTTTCTCCACCCGGGTCTTGGCATCGGCACCTCCCAGGACCCAGTAAAGCACAGGAGTGGTACTGAGTTAACGGTTTTGGGCTAGATGACACGAGCCGAATGACGGGAGACTGTCATGTCCGGAATCTCTGCGAGACCCGGGGGGTCAGACCTCCTGGCCACTCGGCGGGTTAAATGAGTAGGGAATGATATGGCTTCCACTATTGTCAAATTCCCTCAACGATGGCGACTGAGCTGATGGTACATGTATCTTTGGGAGAGCCTGTTTGCGAACCAGCGCCATCGAGTGCATCCAGAGTCCCATCACCGTCGACAAGTTGACCGAATAGGCTATATAGCGGCGGAAGTGATATGCCGCTTGGCCCCGAGATGATGAAGAATTGGCTACCATTGGTATTTGGCCCCGCGTTAGCCATGGCGAGGCTTCCTCGTTGGTACTCCCCGGCATTTGGGAGTTCGTCGCGGAACCTGTAGCCAGGACCTCCAGCGCCCGAACTGGTTGGATCACCGCCTTGGACCACAAAGCCAGGGATGATCCGGTGAAAGTTGATCCCATCAAAATAGTGGTAGCGCGCTAGAAAGACGAAGCTGTTGACGGTGATTGGTGCGCGCTCGGGGAACAGTTCAAAGCGCATGGTCCCAAAATTGGTCTCCATGATGGCCTGATACGACGCACCGTCTTGGAGGCAGTAGGAAGGGCTCGCATCGAATTGTCGTACTTGCGGGCTCGAACCATCAGCCTCAGGACATGGGTAGTTTTCCTTCTTTTTGCCGAGCATCGTGGGACTCCTTAGTTGTTCTTAGCGGTCGGTATTACTTGGTGACCTGAATGGTGACCGTGTTGATCTTGTAGGTTGTCTTCGGTGGAATGCCGTTGTTTGCAGTGCTGCCGCCAGCGTTGATCTTCGCGATCACCGACAAGCCCGTGGTCACTTGGCCGAAGACGCTGTAAGTGTCGCTCAGTCCCTTCTCGCCTTCAGCTCCCGATACAACAAAGAATTGGCTACCGTTGGTGTTTGGTGAGCCGCTATTGGCCATGGCCACTGTTCCGATGTGGTAGGAACCGGCCGGAGGGTTCTTGTCACCAAAGCTATAGCCAGGAGTTCCAAAGTCGTTGTTGGTTGGGCTACCTCCCTGGATCACAAAGCCTGGAATCACGCGGAAGAAGGTCGTTCCATTGAAAAAGTGATAAAGGGATAGTACGTAGAAGTTGTTCGCCGATTTTGGACCCAGATTCGGCTCAAGCTTGATGTCAAAGGTGCCGGCGGTGGTGTCCACGATGGCTGTGTAGTGATCCTTCGGATTGAGGCACTCCGGTGGGTACTTCTTGAAGTGAGTCTTGCGAGGGATGGTAGCACTCGGATTAGGACAGCCATTAGGGAGAAGGTACCCGGTGGTCTTCGCTGGTGAAGTCTTAGCCGTTGTCTTCGCAGCAGCCGTTGTCTTCTTCGTCGTAGGCTTCGTGAGTAGATAGATGCCGACGAAGACCACGATCGCGGCGAGCACCACGATCGCACTGGTGCGCATAAGTCGGCGTCGCTTGACCCGCGCCATCTCCGCTTCTTTCAGTTTCTGTTGGTTCGCTCGAATCCGAGCCCGCTTTTCGCTTGGCACGTGAACACTTTAATAGCAGAAGACCGCTCCATCCTCTTGGTTCGCGCCTTTGGGGCTGGTAGATTGTTCGCGTGGCTCTCATAATTCAGAAGTACGGCGGGACTTCGGTGGCGGATGCTGACCGCATTCGAACGGTCGCTGACTACGTTGCACGATCAAGGCGTAGGGGAGACGATGTGGTCGTAGTTGTCTCAGCCATGGGCAAGACCACCGATGACCTGATCCGGCTCGCAGGAGATGTCAGCACAACGATTCCTCCGCGTGAGATGGATATGCTGCTCACGGCTGGTGAGCGCATCTCGGTGTCCTTGCTCTGCATGGCGCTTGCTGACCTGGGGGTGGCTGCTGAATCCTTTACGGGTTCCCAGGCGGGCATCATCACTGACACCGACCACACCAAGGCCAAAATAGTAGAGATCAAGCCTGAGCGGATCAAGGCAGCGCTCGCCGCCGGTGTGGTCCCGGTGATCGCGGGTTTTCAGGGGGTCTCCACTGATCGCAATGTCACCACTCTTGGACGAGGGGGCTCCGACACCACAGCGGTTGCAATCGCTGCCAGCCTTGGCGCGAATGTTTGTGAGATCTACACCGATGTCTCGGGGGTGTTCACGGCTGATCCTCGTGTGGTTCCGAGCGCCCGCAAGATACCAAGGATTTCATTTGAGGAGATGCTGGAGCTTTCGGCCTCTGGTGGGCGAGTGCTTGCACTGCGTTCAGTTGAATTTGCCAGAAACTATGGAGTGAGGCTCCATGTCCGTTCGAGTTTTACTTGGGAGCCGGGTACCTGGGTAGTTGAGGAGGAGAAGACGATGGAACAAGCGGTAGTGAGCGCGATTTCGCACGATGCATCAGAGGTCAAACTCACGCTGTTGCGGGTGCCTGACCACCCCGGTGTGGCGGCTCGAATCTTCCGCGTGATCGCCGACGCAGGCGTGAACGTGGACATGATCGTCCAGAATACCTCGATTGAGGGGCATACGGATATCTCCTTCACTGCTCCAAAACTTGACCTCGAGCTTGCCCGAAGCGTCACCGAAGAGGTGGCAGGGCAGGTCAATGCGAGCCGCGTGGTGACGGACACGGCGATCGGTCGCGTATCGCTCGTCGGCGCTGGCATGAAATCGAACCCCGGCGTCACCGCGACGATGTTTGAGACGCTCGCAAACCACAACATCAATATCGAGATGATCTCGACATCGGCTATTCGGATCTCCTGTGTCATCCGAGTTGAGCTGCTGGAGACCGCAGTGCAAGCATTGCACGAGGCGTTCTCGCTATGAGGAGCGCTGGAACCATTGCTGTCGTAGGTGCAACCGGCCAAGTGGGTGGTGTGATGCGCCAGATTCTCAAGGAACGCAAGGTCCCGTTCGAGCACATTCGTTTCTTCGCCTCCCCACGATCAGCAGGTACCGTCATCGAGTTTGATGGGCGGCCAATCGAGGTGGAAAATGTGGAGACGGCTGACCTGCGCGGAGTTGATTACGCTGTCTTCTCTATCGGGGCAACCGCCTCAAAGATCCATGCCCCTCGCTTCGTAGAGGCTGGCGCGGTTGTGATCGACAACTCATCAGCCTATCGGATGAACTCGAACGTTCCATTGGTGGTCCCGGAGGTCAATCCTGGCGACGTAGAGAACCGACCAATCGGGATCATCGCAAATCCAAACTGCACGACGATGATTGCGATGCCTCCACTAGCCATTATCGATCGGCTCTTTGGTCTGGAACGAGTGATCGCTGCGACCTACCAGGCAGCCTCTGGAGCCGGTAAGGCTGGGGTGGCAGAACTTGACGCCGAGCTCAAGCAACCGAACCTTGCAGCGCTGACCTTTGATGGGGGGGCTGTAAACTTTATGCCTCCCGTAAAGTTCCCAGCTGTTCTTGCTGGGAATGTTATTCCCCTCGCTGGGGATCTTCACGACGGTGACACCACCGAAGAAGAGAAGTTTGTTAATGAATCGCGGAAGATCCTGGGGTTGAGCAATCTGCGCTGCCATGCTACCTGCGTGCGGGTGCCCGTCTTTACTGGACATAGCATCGCGATAGTTGCAGAGTGCCGAGATACTCCCCAGGTGGAGGTGTTCGTTGATGCACTCGGGCAAGAACCGGGTTGTCAGATCGTTGACTTGCCAACTCCTCTTGCTTCGGCTGGAGTCGATCCGGTCCTGATCGGTCGGATTCGATCTGATCGTTCGTCGACAAACGGGATTGCCTTCTTTGTGTCGGGGGACAACTTACGCAAGGGCGCCGCGCTGAATGCGATTCAGATTCTGGAGTTGTTGTTGCAATAGATGCTCAAGGTTTGCCGATGAACTCCTGATGTATCCAAAGACGCTTGGTAAGACTGGCGTTGGTTAGAAGATACATGAGGGAATTCAAGGAGGATTCATGTCCCTTTCGGTGAACACAAACATATCGGCTATCGAGGCGTACAACAACTTAAACGCCACGAACAATGCGATGCAGACGACCATCAATCAACTGTCATCGGGTCTCCAGATCCAGACGGCAGCGGACAATGCGGCAGGCTACGTGATCTCCCAGGGTTTGCAAACGCAGGCAAACGGGCTTGGTGTTGCGATCAACAACGGTCAAGATGCGAACTCGGTACTCCAAATTGCAACCGGTGCCATGAACCAGCAGATCTCCATTCTGGAGACCATGAACCAGTTGGCAACGCAAGCTGCGAACGGAGGTGCTTCGAACCCGAATTCGCTTAGCGCGGATAACCAAGAGTTTGCCGCCTTGCAGAACCAGCTCGATCAGATCGCAAATTCCACACAGTTTGGTAATCAGCAGCTGTTGAACGGTAGCTTCTCTGGCGAGTCATTCCAGATCGGCGCCTACGAAAGCGCTAATGACTAGATTGTCGTAACGATTGGGGCATTGACCACTGGTGCGCTCGGCGTCTCAAGTGGTACCATCAGCATTGGCACCGCCACTGCTGCACTAGCGGCGATGTCGGCGGTGCAAACGGCCATCTTGCAGGTTGCCTCGGCTGAGGCTAATATCGGAGCGATCCAGAACCAGATTCAGGCGATTATTGCGAACGATACGGTTGGTCAACAGAACGTGACTTCGGCAAACTCCACGTTGGTCGATACCAACATGGCCCAGGCGATGACGACGTTCTCGTCGCAGCAGGTGTTGATGCAGGCGGCTGTGGCGATGTTGTCCCAGGCACAAGCTTTGCCGCAGCTCATTCTAAAATTGCTGCCATAAACTCAGCATGGTCTGGTGGGCCAGGGGTGATGAACCCCTGGCCCACTTAGGCGTCTCAACAACGCCAGATCTAGAAAGGTGTCAGTTGTCCGTGGAACCTTCTAGGGGGTCTTCTTGTCTTCTATCTCTCCCACCACGAGTACCACCACTTCCACTGCCAGTCCGACCACTACCTCGTCCACTGCTACGGGCGGTACTACTGACTCCGGTGCCCCTCCCATCACCTTCAACGGTGTAATCTCTGGCCTTAATACCAGCTCCATCATCAGCGCGCTGATGCAGGCTTACGAGCAGCCCCAGGTCGATATCCAAAATCAGATCACCTCGCTCCGGACCAATTTGAACGATTATCAGCAGCTTTCAGCGGACCTGCTCAATCTGCAAAGCGCAGCGAGCAACCTCACCTCAAGTGCCGACTGGCAAGTGATGTCGGCGTCGACCTCGAATTCTGCGGTTGCGACGGCGACCACCTCCACCGGCGCTACTCCCTCTACGATCAGCTTCAACGTCGATCAACTCGCCCAGGCAAATGTCTTGGCAGGCTCCAATAGCGTCAGTTCCCTCTCCTCGACCGTTGCCTCTGGGAACTTTCTCCTCTCCTCTACTGCCTCGGGCTTCGGTGTGAGTTCGCTGGCTGGCAGTTCCTTAGCGGTCGGGTCTCACTCCTTCGATGTCACCCAGGCATTGACCGGTGGTACCGCTTCGGCAACCTCAGCGCTCGCCAGCTCGACGACCATCGGATCTTCGAACGATACCATCACGGCGAACGTCAATGGAACGGCAGAGATTTTCACGATCGCCAATGGTACCTACACGCCTTCCCAGCTAGCCCAGGCCATCACTGCGGCAACCTCCGCGAGTGGCACCCCCCTGGTGAATGCAGCGATCGACGCTCGTGGCCAGCTCCAGCTCAGCACCGCCTTGCTTGGTAGCTCCTCTTCACTGCAGGTTACCGGCGGCACGGCGTTGACAAGCCTTGGACTTGGAACTCAGTCGACTGCTTCAGTCGGCACTGCCGGATCCATTACGCTGGATGGGACTGCGACGAGTATCAACAACGTCCAAGCTGGCTCCACCACGACACTGACCGACGGGTCAGGTGGCACCGTTACCCTGGGCATTGGCACCTCGGGTCTGGCGCAAGGCACCTTCTCGGCGGCGGAGGTCTCCGCTGGCAGCGGCAGTCTTAGCCAGGTGGTCAGTAACTTCAATTCTGCGAACGCTGGAGTGACCGCGTCTGCCGTCCAAGTCGGTACGAACACCTATATTTTGCAGCTCTCCTCCAACACCACCGGAACCGGTGGCAACATCACCGTTGAGTCATCACCGTTTTCAGGATCCGTCGGCGCCTTCAACTCGATCACCGAGGGCCAGGACGCGGTCATCAGCGTTGGTGGTTCGAATGGTTATACGTTGTCCTCGCAGACCAACACGATCTCCGGTGTCTTGCCGGGCGTGAGCATCAATCTAGTCTCGGCACAGACACCGGGTTCTTCGCCAGTGACCCTCTCTGTCACTCCGGATGGCACATCGATGGCGACGAACGTACAGATGTTGGTGACCGCTGCGAACCAGGCGTTATCCGATATCAACAAGTACGCTGGTTACAACGAGGCAACTGCTACCGGTGGGCCGCTGATGGGCAGCTCAAGCTTGAACGCGATCACCTCGCAGATTCTCGGAGTTATCTCGAATGTGGTTGGCTTCGATGGATCCACTGCAGCTACTGCAGGGTTGAACCTCAACAAGAACGGTTCTATCGACTTTAACGCCACCACCTTCGCCCAAGCCTTTGATGCGATTCCTTCGCAGATTGCCTCGCTCTTTACCCAAGGTGGGGACCTACAGGCCACATCAAACGCCTACTCCGGGTCGGTCACCTTGAACTACGCAGGTGATGCGACTGCTGCGGGGAGCTATCCGATCGTGATCACCCAGTCAGCGACCCAAGCGGTGGACACTGGTAGTGTCATCTCTGGAGGGTCGATTGCGAGTGCCGAGAACCTCTCGATCACCTCCTCTGGGGCTACCGCCACCTATGCGGCAAGTGCGGGCGAGTCGCTCACGAGTATCGCTCAAGGTCTCAACGCTGCTTTTGTGGCCTCTGGCCTCTCGCTCTCGGCGACAGTGAATACGAGTTCCTCCGGCTCTCAGCTTGTGGTGTCGTCGGATTCCTATGGATCGGCGGAGAGCTTTTCGGTTGCCACTAGTGGAACTACCGGCCAACTCGGACTCACTGCAGCCGGTACGAGTTATGCCGGGACGGACGTGGCAGGAACCATCGACGGGGTTCAGGCCACTGGCAGTGGACAGTTTCTCTCCGCCCCCATCACCAACCCGACCCTGGCAGGGCTTACGGTTCAGGTGACCGCGACGGGGATCTCCGGAACCGCAACCAACCTGGGGAACTTCAACTACACCCCCGGCATCGCTGGCGGTTTCGCCACGACCGGATACCAGGCGAGCGATCCGGTGAATGGTTCGATCACCACCACGATTGCTAGCATCAATCAGCAGATCTCGAGTCTGCAGCAACAGTATGCGAACTATACGCCGATGATCAACCCAGAGCAGCAGATGCTCCAGCAGGAGTTCGACAATATGGAGACCCAGCTTGGGTCGTTGAAGAACCAGGGAAGTTATCTCACCAGCGAGATTGCCCAACTCCCGTAGAAAGGATGGATGTCACGTGGCCTATTCCGGCAAGCGTAGTTACACGGTCAATGCAGTCCAGACGGCTACGCCAGCGATGCGTCTGGTGATGGTCGTCGATCAGTTGGATGCGTCACTCGCCCGTGCGATCAGCGGTTATGAGGCTAACGATCTGTACGAGATCCACTGTGGGTTGAAGAATGCTCAGGCTGTCGTGGCGCTACTCCGCGACTGTCTGCAGGTGGAACTTTGGGATGGCGCAAGTGATATTCGCCGAATCTACGAGTACTCGCTCGATCGCCTCGTACGATCGAACCTCACCAAGGAGCGTGAACTCTTAGCAGAGGCGGAGGCCGTGCTTCGCCCGCTAATGGCCGCCTGGCGCCAAGCGGCGGTGTTGGTGAGCTCAGATGGATGAGTGGCTCGCCTATCTCGATGCTTATGAGGAGCATCTGAACGCTGTTGCCGATTCCCTGGCTACCGGAAAAGTGGTAACCACGAGTTTCTGCCGTGCCCAACCGAGCGTCCATCTCCCCCGCGTCTTACGGGACCGTTCCGAGGCCCTTGTCCTTCGCACGCAGGAGCTAAGCGAGGAGTTGCGGGCGCGGATGGATACCTTTGCAACGGTCCTCAGATACTCTCGAATGAAGGATTCCTCACGGATTGTGTTGATAGACGTACTTGCCTAACTGGTAGCGCCAATGGCATAATGTTTTTACTCCATGCCGCGCTGATCTTCATTCGCGTGGCGGTCGTCGCCATTCAATAACTTGCACACGATCACTCAATTCCTTTGTAGGTGATCCTTACTGTTGCCGGTACGTTACCCCGTTCACTCCAGCAGGCCCAGCAAGGGGTTCTCTTGGTTTTGTTTCGGTGGATGATACCATTCCTTCACTTCGACTTGGCTTCTTACCACAGGTGAATGCGATGATATGGCACCCAGCTACAAAAGTTATTTAAGTGGGTGCATGGGTGAACCGAAGCTTTTCCTGCGGGCATGGATCGCTCGGAAGTGGGCCATGGATAGCCTTACTTTGAAAGGGCGGTGCCGTGGGTTCTACCTCGATTCAGGCTCTCCAGTTTGCTCTTGATGGATTGACAGCACAGCAGCAGGCGATCGCGAATAACTTAGCCAACGTCAACACGCCAGGTTTTCAGGCGACCAATGTCTCATTCCAGTCTTCGCTCTCCAATGCGCTGGCCAATGGGGGGGCGGCATCAGCGACCCTCACCCCGTCGACGAATCCGGAGTCACTCGATGGCAATAATGTCTCTATGGGCAACCAGTTGGTACGATTGCAGAACAATGCACTTGCCTATCAGGCAGTCTCTGATCAACTGACGACGCAATTCCAGATCCTTTCAGGGGCAATGGGAGGTCAGTTCTAATGTCACTATTCGGTGCAATCAATATCGCGGGAACAGGCGTTAGTGTCGAACAGACATGGCTCGATTCGATCGGTTCCAATATCGCCAATGCCAATGATATCGCCGGGGTCAATCAACCACAATACCAAGAGCAAGAGGTCCTGGTTGCTCCAAAACCTTCGGTAAACGCTTCCGGCATTCCTAATTTTACGAACTATGCGCTCGGTGATGGCGTGCAGGTGAGTTCGATCGTCACACCTAAGCCCAACGGTGAGCTTACCTACGATCCCAGCTCCACGCTGGCGAACAAGCAGGGTATGGTCAAGGAACCAGGGGTCAACCTTGGTACCCAACTCGGGAACCTCGTTACCGCTCAATACAGCTATGAGGCAAATGCATCGGTTATCAGCCAGGCCAAAGCTGCCTATCTGTCAGTCCTTGGGATCGTGAGCTGATGATCCCAGCTATCGGCGCTATCACCTCGAGTCTCGGAGCGAACCTCCCGCCGATTGGTTCAACTGCACCGAGTGCAGGCGCGGGCTCGAGTTCCTTCGGCCAGATCCTTGGCAACGCCGTCGACTCATTGCAAAGTACGCAGGCAACAGCAGCGACGCAGGCCCAGCAGGTGGCGACGGGTCAAGCAAATTTGAGCGATGCCATGGTGGCATCGAACGAGTCCCTGCTCGCAACCCAGCTGGTGGTGGCGCTGCGCAACGGTGCGGTAAGTGCCATCAACCAAGTGATGTCGACACAGTTCTAGCGTCACACAGTTCAACGGCTCATTTCAATCAACTGGAATTTGGGTAGGGAGTAGAAATGGCATCGACGGATACCTTGTCGAACGTAACAAAGAGTCTCAAAAAGTTCGCAGACGGCTTCACCACTGGGCAGAAGGCGGTCGTTTTGGTTGGTCTCGCAATGGTAGTCGCCATTGTCTTCGTGGTCTCGTCGATGACCTCCAAGCCGACGTATGGGGTGCTATTTACGAACCTGTCGGCCTCGGACGCCGGTTCCATCACCGCCAAGCTCGCCAGCGCTGGAGTCCCTTACCAGCTCGAAGATTCAGGGTCAGTAATAGAGGTACCCCAAAACATGGTCGATCAAGAACGCATCGCAATGGCACAGGCCGGACTGCCAGCCAACTCGACTGTCGGTCTCTCGCTCTTGTCGAGCGTCGGCATCACCACCTCGCAGATAACTCAGCAGGCCGACTATCAGGAGGCGCTGCAGGGTCAGCTCGAACAGACGATTGAGGCCATCAACGGCGTGCAATCGGCACAGGTTAATCTGGCCCTGCCCCCCACTGATGTCTTCGCCGTCGGCGGTAACCAGACCCCCACCGCCTCGGTCATCGTCACGCTTGACAACGGTGTGACGCTCTCCTCAACCCAGGTTCAGGCGATCGTGCACCTCGTCGCCTCGGCGATCCCCAATATGAACGCCAACGGAGTGACCGTCGTCGATCAGAACGGTGACGTCTTGGCAGCACCTGGCCAAGGGGTGACCGGAACGGGGACGAGCTCTGCGACACAATCCTATGACAACACGCTGGAAGCGAGTTTGCAGTCGATGCTTGACTCGGTGCTTGGTCCCAATCAAGCCAACGTTCGCGTAGCTGCTACTCTCAACTACAACCAGGTGACCACCAAATCGCAGCAGGTGCCAACGGTCAAAGGGAAGGCCCAATCGGCGCTCACCCAATCCAATACCCAGACCCAGACCTTCACTGGTGCTGGTACGGTAGCGGGAGGAACCCTTGGCGCCGTCACCCCCGCCGCAGGCAACGGCAGCAACAGTAACTACAAACAGAACTCAACAGATAACAGCTACGCCGTCGGCCAGGTCGACCAGACGACCGTGCAGGCGCCCGGCCAAGTGCAACGCCTCTCGGTGGCGGTAGCGGTGAACTCAAAGCTCAAGGGTGGTTACTCGCTTGCCAAGATCAAGAACATGGTCGCGGCTGCCGCTGGTATCGTCGCCAAACGCGGTGATACCTTGAGCGTGGTGGCGCTGCCATTTGCTACGCAGACGACGGCGACACCTGCGGCGGCGAGCTCGTTGGGGTCGATCTTCTCGCTGGGTAAAATCCTTCTGCTGGTTCTCGGAGTGGTTGGTGCCATCCTGTTGATGGCACGATCCTCGGCACGCACTGAGATAGAGCCCCTCTTCCTGGACGCAGCTGCGCCAACGATGGCACTTGGCCCTGGACCTGGTGACGTCACCCAGTTAATGCCAGCTCTCTCCATGCCGATGGCACAGCCGATTGTAGCGGATGACGTGCTCGATTACATCGACAAGCAGCCAGACGATGTCGCCAAGCTACTCAGAATCTGGATGGGATCACGAGGTGCGAGGTAGATGACCCAGGTCAGTGACCTCACCGGTATGCAGAAGTCGGCTGCAGTGCTCGTCCAACTCGGTACGGAGCTTGCTGCTCGAGTGTTGCGCTCGATGAGCGAGACTGAGGCGGTGGCGCTCACCCTCGAGATCGCCAAGTTGCCGAGTCTTGAGAAGGAGACCATCACAGAGCTGATGGAGGAGTTTGTCGAGTCAGTGATCGCGGTCAAGACGGTTGGCCAAGGGGGGATGGACGCGGCGCGCGAGATCCTATCGGCTCGTCTCGGCAAGAATGAGGCCGACGAGGTCCTTGCCCAGTTTTCTGGGCGTTCGATCGAGAATCCCCTCTCTTTCCTTTCACACGTCGAGTCCTTTCAGCTCGCCTCCTTCTTGCAGGGTGAACACCCACAGGCGGTGGCGTTGATACTCTCCCACGTCAACTCGACGATGGCCGCGGAGGTCATGGGCGCGATGCCTGATGAGATGCGAGCCGATGTAACCCGTCGTATTGCCCTTCTCAACCGGGTCGATCCACTGATTGTCGAACAGACTGCCGTCATACTGCAACGCAAGCTCGCTGGACTGACCAAGGCTGGTCCGGTGGCGATGCATAGTGGGCTCAGCTCTGTTGTCGAGATTCTCAACAACATCGATCAGACCACCGAGCGTCGTATCCTCTCCGACCTCGATGCCGTCGATCCTGAGTTGGCCGATCGGATTCGTGAGCAGATGTTCGTCTTTGAGGACGTTCTCGCACTCGATGATCGCACGCTCCAACGCGTGCTGCGACAGGTGAGCCCCAAGGATCTGGCGGTTGCCCTCAAAGGTGTATCTTCCTCTTCGATTGCCAGAGTCATGAGTAACATCTCTGAGCGTGCTGCGCTCGACCTCGAGGAGGAGATCGAGATCCTTGGTCCCGTTCGTCTCTCAACAGTCGAAGCGGCGCAGACGTCTATCGTTCGTTCAGTTCGAGAGCTTGAAGCAGCCGGCGAGATCATGATCGCTCGATCCGATGAGGAACTGGTGAACTAATGGATCCGCGATCGAATCCGAGTGACGTCATCCGTCTCGATCTACCCTCAGTCGACTCCGTCTTGGAGGATATCGGACTTGGTAGTGCGACCGCTTCACGGTCGATGAGCGAGTGGCGCGAAGAGCTCGAACTTGCTCGCAACGAGGGTTTCACAGCGGGCATCGACCATGCAAAGGGCGTGCTCGACCGAGAGGTGAAGGAGGAGTTGGAGCGCAATCGCAGGAATAATGAACTCCTCGATGCGGCGATCCGGGGTCTGCACCAGGCCCGAGCGCACCAGTTCTCGTTGGAGCTAGCCGAGATCGTTCGATTTGCTCTTGAACTCACTCAACGGATCCTTCGCACCGAGATCGTCGATCCGGTCGATCGCATCCAAAAGATCGTTGATGAGACGGCGGAAGCGGCGGCGACCCATGAGACATTTGTCGTACGGGTGGCAGCGCAAAACATAGAAGCGGTGAACTCCGCGGTGCTTCCGAGGTTACTTGACCAGGGTTTTGAGGCAGTGGTCGTCGTCGGCGAGGGATTTGGCCCCCATGACCTTGTCATCGAGTCTGGTGCACGAGTCCTCGACGCTCGCATCGCAACGGCCTTCGAAAGGGTCGTGAACGAAGTGGGGAGTTGGCACCATGATTCCTGATCTGATGCGAGAGCGGCTATTGTCGGTCGTCGAGCCAACACCGAGGGGGCGCGTCTGTCGTTTGGTGGGGATGCACCTAGAGGTTGAGGGAGTCGAAGCGGGGATCGGGGATGCGGTTGTCGTGGACCTAGGAGGGAACAAGACCCTGATCGCGGAGGTCGTCGGGATCGATAATCAACGGCTCATCTGCATGCCCTTTAAGGAGATGACCGGTGTGCGCTATGGTAATCCAGCATGGTCCCTCAAGCGCCCGCCACTGTTTCCGGTTGGGCCAGCCCTCCTCGGAAGGGTCCTGGACTCGGAGGGGCGCCCGATTGACCAACTCGGACCGCTCTCGCCAGAGGACCTGGTGGTGATCGATGGTCGGGCCCCCTCGCCAATGGATCGCACCCTTATCGACGAACAACTCTCGCTTGGGATACGGGTCATCGACACGTTGGTCCCGTGTGGGGTCGGCCAGCGACTCGGTGTTTTTGCTGGTGCTGGGGTTGGCAAGTCCTCGTTGCTGTCCATGATGATTCGTGGCGCCGACGTCGATGTAATCGTGTTGGCACTTGTTGGGGAGCGTGGGCGCGAGGTGAAAGAGTTCCTCGAACACGATCTTGGCCCTGAGGGATTGGCCAAAGCGGCCATCGTCGTGGCTACCTCTGACGCACCGCCATTGTTACGGGTGCGCGCAGCACTGGCGGCGACGAGGGTCGCAGAGTGGTTCCGCGATCAAGGGAAACGAGTGCTGCTGGTGATGGACTCACTGACTCGACTCGGCCTGGCACAGCGTGAGATCGGACTCTCGGCAGGGGAACCACCGAGCGTGCGTGGCTATCCGCCCTCGGTCTTTGCGTTGATGGCGCGACTGTTGGAACGTGCTGGCACCTCCAGCCGCGGAAGTATCACCGGTATCTATTCGGTCCTCGTCGATGGGGACGACCTGAATGATCCCATCGCTGACTCGGCGCGTTCGGTGCTTGATGGCCATATTGTCCTCAGCCGAAGTCAGGCTCAGCGTGGACTCTACCCAGCCGTGTCGGTGCTGGAGTCGATCTCACGCCTGGAGACCGCCATCCTCGATGAGCCTAAGCAGGCGTTGGCCCACGAGGCCCGGCGCCTCTATGCAGAGCTCGATCAAGTACGCGACCTGATCGATCTCGGAGCCTACGTAGCTGGTTCGAACCCGAACGTCGATCGAGCACTCGCTGTCGTACCTCGTCTGAGCCAGCTCTTTGCTCAGGATCTGATGGATTTGACTCCGGCGGCCACGACATGGTCCAGGTTGTCTCAGGTGCTCGGAGTGGCGCAATGAACTTGGCTGGTCGTCGACGAGCGTTGACGCTGTTGCTTCGCATGCAAGAGATCGAACGTTGGGCTCACCTGCGCGAGTTGCGAGAGGCTGCCCAGCGACGGAGTGCAGAACTCGATCAAGTGGACGACCACCTCGCCGTCGTCGAGGCCCGCGACGACTTTGGATGGCTTGGACCAGAGCATCTCTCCCTAGCCTCACGGCATGGAGAACTTGCCCTAGCGGCCGCGCAGACCATGGCGGTGCAGGAACGGGTGTTGGTCGGCATCGATGCAAAGCGAAGAACCCTTGAGAACTTGCGCAGCGTGACGATCGGTGAACTTGATCGGATTCGTGATCGTCGGGAACTCGTTGAGGTTCTTGATTTTTTTGTGGCACGCCAAATCTTTGACCGTCATGTGAGAGGTGAGTGATGAACGCTATTCCTACAACCCTTCCTGCGCTTACCGATCTTTCCAATGCGTTCAGCCAATTGGCGAGCCAGGCGACGGTAGCGAGTGGACCGAGCGAGTTCCTCCAGACCCTCAGTCAGGTGCAGTCGACGATCGGGTCGATTCTCAACCCCACAGCGGCGAGCGGTTCGTCGAATGCGGATGGTTCCTCAGCCACGACGAGCTCTGGCACATCACTGGCCACCGGCTTGGCGAGTTTGGGGCTTGGCTCGACGGCCAGTACTGCTGGTGTCATGAACACTGGATTGGTAACGACGCCAGCGCTGACTGCCTCTGCGGCACTCGCTGGATCCTCGTCGGTAGATGCTGTTGGAGGTGCCAGCTCGAGCGCCTCTCCGGTGACCCAAGCTGTCGCCAACGCCTTGGGCGAGATTGGCGTGCCCTACGTATGGGGCGGATCCTCCCCGTCGACCGGGTTTGACTGTTCTGGGTTGGTGCAGTGGGCATATGGACAGGCAGGCATCGATCTGCCGCGAGTGGCTGATCAGCAGGAGCAGGTGGGAACCCAAGTCGCTTCGTTGGCCGAAGCGCAACCGGGAGACCTTGTCTTTTACGGTAACCCCGCCTATCACGTCGGCATCTATCTCGGTAACGGTTACATGGTTGATGCGCCTGAGACGGGGCAAACCGTGCAGATCCAGCCGGTGGGAGATCCGACTGAGATTCGAAGTGTCGCACCCACCACGAATGGTTCTGAGGCGAGCGCACCCGCTGATCTATCCTCGATTTTTGCAGCAGCAACACAGGCCTACAACCTGCCGCCCAACCTTTTGACTTCGGTGGCGACGGCGGAATCAGGGATGAATCCTTCCGCGGTCTCCTCTGCTGGTGCCGAAGGGCTGATGCAGATCATGCCCCAGACAGCCGCTTCGCTTGGCGTCAATCCGATGAATCCCAATCAGGCGATCTATGGAGCTGCTGAGCTCCTTTCCCAGAAATTGACGAAGTTTGGATCAGTACCACTCGCATTGGCCGCCTATAACGCCGGTGACGGCGCAGTGGAGCAGTACGGAGGCATTCCGCCGTACACACAGACACAGAACTACGTGACCGAAGTCATGGGACTGATGGGAGGCCAAAATGTCACCAGTAGCTAAGCCGTCGACCACTCCTCTTCTTGAGATGTTGCCACAGACACCTCCAGGGATGAAACCCAAGTCCAAAAGTGGGGCTAGCGCCAAGGAGCGCCCTGAGACCGGTAGTGCTCCGCCGCGCAGCCAGCCGACCTTCGAGGAGGTTCGGGCCGGACTGAACCGACCTCCGACGAACAGGTATCGGCCGACATCAGTCGTCCCCATCACGATGCCCCTGACGTCTTCGCCTCCGGATAACGGAAAGGGTCACGAGACCAAGACGCCAGAAAACAATGTCGATGGAGTTGCGATCGTTACGGGGGGCAATCCGGCGACGGTCATTCCGATCGCGACGGCGCTGCCCGCGTCAGCAAGCCTGACGACGCACGATACAGGAGGTATACAGACCCATTCCGCGACGGTTGAGGAGCGACGGGTTGGTTCCCAGGCCCAGGAACCAAATTCGAAACCGACGCTGATATCCGTAACATCTTCGTCGAGCGATGTCCAGGCGGAGGTCGAGACGGACCAAACCTCTCTGGACAAGGCTCGCCAGGCCGGTGCTCCCTCAGCAGTGAGCGCGCTGGATCACGATCCAAAGGATATCTCCCCGACCTTAGCAGCTACAACCGCGTCGATACCGGCCAACGACAGCCGTGAGGCGCTCATGATTGAGGGATTGCAACGCTCACATACTACGCCACGAGCCGCTTCTAAAATCTCGGGTCAACGTCTGGATGCCAAGGCAAGCAGCAACCCCTCCTTAACTGTTGGAGAGGCGCACACGGCGCATCAGCCCGCGCCGGAGAACGCGCTGACCGAGATGAATGTGGCGAGTCCTGTTCAGCGCCTCGATGTGGCGCCGCCTCCCGCAGCACCTGTGGCTGGCTCGACCGGTGAAGCGGTGGCATCCTCCCCACTCGGACAACTCGGCACTATCGTGGCTCAGGTGGTGAGAGAGGGCAATCTGCCAAGAACGATCACCATCGCGCTTGAGCCCAAGGAGCTCGGTCAACTGCAGCTACAGGTGAGTTCCAACGGAGGCGAGATTCAGGTCCATATCCAAGTGGCTGATCCGCTGACAAGGGGGATGGTGAGTCAGCAACTCACTGATTTGACCAACACGCTGCAGCGTGATCTTGGATTCGGTGGCCAGCACAGTGGAGGTCAGGGGGAACAACCCCAGTCCTCATCGGCAACTGGTATGCCGGTGACTGGCACGGTTCCTGTTTTGGTATCCGAACCCGGATCTCCAACGGTTGCGGTTGCACATTCGCTTGTCGATGTACGGCTCTAGAAAAGAAAGGAAGATAAGGTTATGACCTTACCTGTAAGTTCAGTAGGTGCCTCAAGTGCGGTGGGGGCGGCCAACAATGCCACCACCAACTCGTCAGATACCTCAAACAACTCGATTGCGTCGCTGTCATCGAATGAGTTTTTGC
The DNA here is from genome assembly GCA_021822605.1 of Actinomycetes bacterium. Classification (GTDB taxonomy): domain Bacteria; phylum Actinomycetota; class Acidimicrobiia; order Acidimicrobiales; family Acidimicrobiaceae; genus Ferrimicrobium. The sequence continues at coordinate 52,620 of JAKAQL010000007.1, read as the reverse complement.
AGCTTCTGGTGACTGAGTTGACGAACCAGAATCCGCTCTCGCCGATGGACCCGAGCGCGATGGTGCAGCAGACCTCAAGTCTGTCGATGGTGCAGCTTCTCGATAGCGTCAGTAATGAACTGCAATCGCTTCAGTCTCAGGAAGGAGTCGTGAACGCCTCCAGCCTGATCGGCCAGACGGTGAGCTACAGCACTGCTAGCGGTTCTCAAGGCAGCGGTGTGGTCTCTGGGGTCGCGATGGCTAACGGATCGCTGAATCTCAATATCGATGGAGTGGCGATACCGAGCTCCGAGGTGACCGCCGTCGGCCAGACGATCGGAGGGACGAGCAGCTGATCAACACATACGCCATACCAGATCCTGAAGAGGATTAGCCATCTGTAGTCAATCACCACGAACTAAACGACGAGTTTCTATCTGTATATTCCAAGGAGGAAATTGTGACCAAGTCTCTATCCGCAGCCATCACCGGTATCAACGCCGATCAGCAGTGGCTCGACAACATCGCCAATAACATCGCTAACTCCAATACTGTCGGCTACCAGTCGACCTCGATCCAATTTGCTGATCTGCTCTATCAGCAGTCTCAGGGGGCGGGTGCTCCAGTCGCTGGCAATCAAGGTGGTACGAACCCGATTGTGATGGGATCGGGTGTTCGGGTCGCCAGCGATAACACTAACTTCGCACAAGGAACACTGCAACAGACGGGGGTCTCGACCGACCTCGCTATTTCAGGTAGTGGTTTCCTCGTGGTCTCTCAAGGCGGCCAGGACTATTACACCACCGATGGTGCGCTTCAGCTCGATGCCGCTGGTCAACTCGTGACCTCGACCGGTGCGATCGTTCAGGGCTGGGCGCCAGGGGCGAACGGCCAGATCAATCAGAATAGCCCACTCACCGGCATCACGATTCCTCAAGGTCAGGTAGCGAATCCTAAAGCGACTCAAAACATCACCTTGGGAGGCAACTTGGCGGCCGGCGCAACGAATCCAGTGACGGTCACGACCACCGCTTACGATTCCCTGGGTGATCCGATTCCAATTACGTTTACCTTCATGCCGAGTTCGACAACGCCAGGCTCGTGGCAAGTCGCGGCGTCAGTGCCGCCCTCAGGGACGAGTACGACACCCACTTACCTCTCGATCGACGGGACGACGGCAACGCAGTCTGCATCCGGGGTTATCTCTGGCGGAACTCCGATCACCTTCAACGAGACAACTGGCCAGATCGAAAGCATCGATGGCAGTACCACTAATCTGAGCACGGCTACCATAGGCGGATTTCCCGCGACGTACAACTTGCCAGCTAACTATACCGCGAACCTCGATTTCCCGGCTGTTAATTCTACTAACGCCGTCACGCAGTTCGCTGGGAGTTCTTCGTCACTAGCGGTCACGAACCAAGACGGCGCTCCCTCTGGTGCCCTGACCGGTTTTAGCATTGGATCAGACGGAACGGTCCAGGGTACCTATGCGAACGGAACCAAGCAGGTCCTTGGTCAGATCGCGAGTGCTCTGTTCACCAACCCGGAGGGCCTTGCGAAGCAGGGGAACCTCCTCTATCAGGCGACTCTGAACTCAGGTACTGCCCAACTAGGAGCAGCGGGATCGGGTGGTCGTGGGACCTTCGTGGGTGGCTCAGTGGAGGAGTCGAATGTGAACCTCGGCAATGAGTTGACCGACCTTGTGCTCGCACAGACCGCGTATCAGGCCAACACCAAGGTCGTCTCGACGACGGCCTCGGTTCTTCAATCTCTGGTGCAAATGGCCTAAAATTGCCACCTATTCACCCTTGAGGTGACCTAGGTTTGTGCCGATGCTTCCTTCAGCACATGGGAGGTGCACGATGATCGAGGTAACTCGGCTGTCAGGATCGACAGTTATTCTGAACGCAGATCTGATTGAGAAGATCGAAGCGACACCGGACACGGTGATCACACTCACAACAGGAGCGTGTTTTGTCGTCAGGGAGTCGGTGTCGGAGGTTATTGCGATCGTGGTCGAGTACAAAGCGAGGATTTTCAATCCGACGCTCGCAGGCTCGGACCACCGATCGTTGATGGTGCTACATGGAAGTGAGATGGAGTAGACATGGATGTTGCAACCCCGGTAGGTATTGTCTTTGCATTGATCGCAGTGATGGTGGCGATGATCCTCGATGGTGGAAACCCCGCGGCACTGATCGCACCCTCGGCGATGCTGTTGGTCATCGGTGGCACCATCGGTGTCTCTTTGGCCGGTGTCCGTCTCAAGGAGATTGGGCGTATCGTCGGGGCGCTGAAGTCGGCGATCTTAGCGAAAGCGGTGACTGCGGAGGAGACGGTGGAGATGCTCGTCAAGTTCGCAGAGATGGCGCGACGTGAGGGTGTGCTCGCGTTGGAGACAGCGTCGAAGGATCTTACCGATCCGTTTTTGAAGAGTGGTATCCAGCTCATCATCGACGGGGTCGATGGGGAGAAGATCCGAGAGATCCTCGAGGCTGACATCGAGGCGATGCGATCTCGACATAAGGCCGGTGCCAAGTTCTTTAAAGACATGGCGGGCTTTGCCCCAACGCTCGGCATCCTCGGTACCGTGATGGGTCTGATCCACGTGTTGGCTAACCTCTCATCGCCAAACACGCTGGGTCCAGCGATCTCAGCGGCCTTCACCGCTACCCTGTGGGGGGTGATGACGGCGAATGTGATCTGGCTGCCGATCTCGAACAAACTCGCCCATTTGGCCGAACAAGAACACATGGCAAAACTGCTCATCGTCGACGGCGCTTTGGCCATCCAGAGTGGTTCTTCGCCACGCCTCCTTGAACAACAACTCATGACCTATCTGGCACCGGCGGATCGAGCAACTGGGGAGAACCCAAAGCAGGGTAAGAGCCAGGGTAAGGGCAAGGCGGCCTAGGCATGGGAAAACGTGCCGAGGGCGAGGCGGAGGCGGAGAACTCCGAACGCTGGTTGCTCACGTACGCGGATATGATCACGCTCCTGCTCGCGCTCTTTGTCGTGTTGTTCGCGATGAGCAGCATCTCACAGAAGAAGTTCGATGAGTTCAAAACCGGATTGTTGCAGACCTTCTCACAGCTCCAGCTCCAATCGGCCCTGAAGGGAGGAACCGGCCTCTTGGAGCATCGCTCACTCATCACTCATCCAGGAATCACCCCGGGTCCTCCACAGATCTCGATTCCCCAGACTGGGGCAGGAACTCCTGCGAGTGTCTCCCAGCAGAGCAGCCAGCTTGCAGCTCAGATCAATGCGGCGCTGGCGCAGGCGAACCTTGCCAACGATGTCCAGGTAGCGGTCGAGAAGCGAGGGGTGGTTGTCCGGCTCCTCTCGGACAAGGTCTTCTTCAACACCGACTCCGCGACCCTTGGGTCAATCGGCACTGAGGTGGTCAACATTATCGGCAAGGTGGTCGAGCCACTTCCAAACGACATCGACGTAGAGGGCTACACCGATTCGGCGCCGATCTATGGCGGACCGTTCTCGTCGAACTTTGAACTCTCTGCGGTACGGGCGGTGACGGTCTTAGAGCAGCTGATGCGTTCCGACGGGGTCAGCGCAGACCGGCTCTCGGCGACTGGGTTCGGCGCGACCCACCCAATCGTACCTAATTCAAGCCCGACGAACATGGCGTTGAACCGTAGAGTCGATGTCGTGATTCTTAATTCGCAAGCCAATAACCGACTGTAAGGAGGCACAACAATGGCGACCAAGATGGCACCGGCCGAGGCGACCCCAGAGGAACAGCCGAAGAAGAAGGGCAAGAAGAAGCTGATACTCGTTCTCTTGTTGGTAGTGGTTTTGGCTGTGGCGGGGTACTTTCTGGTGCTGAAAAAGCCAGCTAAGACTGCGAAGGGAGCCAAGACGGTGGTAACGCTACCGAGCGTCTCGTACACGATGCCGGTCATCACGACGAACCTCGATGATGGCCACATCGTTCAGGCTCAGATGCTCCTTGAACTCGCCCCGGGGGATACGAAGACCGAGGTTGTCAAAGATCTCCCTCAGCTCAACAACGCTGCGATCTTGAGCTTTGGTGGTATGGGCTACAGCGAGTTACTCCCGACCTCAGGCCGAACGCAGGCGGCCGTGGCATTGACCAATGCGTTCAACGCGGTGTTACACACTGGACCAAAGCCCTGGGATACGGTGCAGTCCATTCTTTTTGCGAGTTTCATCGTGCAGTAGGAAGGAACTTCTTTAGTCGGCCGTTCTACGGTCGATGAAGAATCCATGACCGGGGAGACCACAGAGGATCAGAAACGACGATCGATACGACCAGTCGACTTTCGTCTACCAAGAAGTTTTGAACGCTCCCATCTGCGTGGTGTGGAGTTGTTGCTAGAGAGTGCATCGCGGCCGAGCGCAATCCTGCTGGGCGCGGCCCTTCGCCGGAATGTCAAGATCGAACTCGACGCGATCGACCAGCTGTCGTGGGAGAGCGTGCTCTCGGAGCTCACCGGCTCTGGGCTCGTGATTAACTTTGCGCTCCATCCGCTCGCCTCGCGAGCGACGATCTTTTTGCCGGCCGCGGTTACCCTCCGACTGATCGACCTTCGCCTTGGAGGTGAAGGGGACTCACCGCCGATTGAACCGCGTGAACTGACCGACCTCGAACAGAGCCTCGCCTCCAAACTCTTTGAGGATATGGTGACCCAGGTTGCAGCGGCGATCTCGACCCAGACTCCCGTCGTACCAGATCGGATTCACACCGAGCCGTCCTTGGAGTTCATCCAGGGTATACCCCTTGGCGAGATGTGCGTGTGGGCGAAGTTCCGTTTCTCGCTTGGTGATGACCCGGTGAGCGAGCTCTCGATGATCCTGCCCTATTCGATGCTGCGCCCCGTTGTCGAGACGATCTCATCTCGGGCGGTCGTCATGCAGGAGGGCGGGACTGACTTCCAGGCGGCCTTCGAACGTCGACTCCAGGAGGTACCAGTTGTCGCCCGAGTTCGTTTGGCCTCGACGACGATCTCGTCGCAGGCCTTTCTCTCTCTTCAACCAGGAGATGTGGTGGGCCTTGGGCACCGCAAGAGTCGTCCGATGTCGGTGGTGGTGGATCGGGTTGAGTTGTACAAGGCGGTACTGGGACAGGCAGGTTCTCGTGTCGCGGCAATCATTGTGGGTGAGGAGGAGTAAGGATGGAAAACGAGGAGATAGTCGAGGCCGTACGGCCGGCGGCGGTCGATAATCTCGCGGTGCTTCGTAACGTCGAGATGGAGCTCACCGTAGAGCTCGGTAGGGCAAAGATGTCAGTCAAGGCACTCCTGAACCTTACCAGCGGGGATGTCATCGAACTCGATCGCGCTGCAAACGCGCCAGTTGATGTTTTGGTGAATGGAACCCTGGTCGCCCACGGTGAGGTGGTCGTCGTTGATGATGAGTTTGGCGTGCGCATCGTCGAGGTCGTCAACTCTGAGGAGGTCGACAACTTGAGGGCTGGGCGCTGATGGGGTCGATCGTCACCGCGTTGCTGGCGCTTGGGGCCGTCATTGCACTCATCGTCGGTATGGGCAAGGTTGCCAAACGCCGACGTATCGGGATGATGGGTACCGAGCGAGGGCACGGACCACTCAAGGTGACCCAGCGGGTCGCCCTTGGCCAGAAGGCGAACATCTTTGTACTCGATGCAGGGGAGAAGCGCCTGCTTATCGGGGTCTCCGGCACGCAGCTTCAACTTCTCGGGGAGCTCAGTGCGGAGCTCGCCCCTGAGGAGCCAGTCGAGGTCATGGATCTTTCAATGATTGAGGATCCTGAACGAGAACTGCTGGCGACTTGGGGTAGGACGAATGGCGATATCTGGCATGGACGGCAGAAGGAGAGCGTGGTAGCTGGCATTCGTCGACTACTCGGCGGACAACCGAGTTAGTCAATGGGCTCCACTTCGCTAGGAACGGTGCTGCTAGGCGCCGTTGGTCCAGGAACCAATCTTCCAAGCCTCAATATCAGCCTCCACGGCTCCTCGGGGCCGAGCGAATCGCTGATCATCATCTTGGTGCTCACCCTGTTGTCCGTTGCACCATCGCTGCTCATTCTCCTGACGGGGTTTGTTCAGATCGTCGTGGTGCTCTCGATCACGCGCAACGCCCTCGGACTCACCGCGACTCCTCCGAACCAGGTGTTGGCGGGGCTCGCCCTCTTTCTCGCGATCTTCATTATGGCGCCGACCATCAAAACGGTCGATCACATCGCGGTCCAACCGTATCTACATGGGCAGATCAATGCGGTGCAAGCCTATGATCGGGCACAGACCCCGATCAAGGAGTGGATGCTCTCCAACACGCGGACTCAGGAGCTTGAGCTCTTTGCCAAGGTGAACCATCAGGGTACCGTGGCGCCTGCGAAGGTCTCGATGGATGCGGTGATCCCAGCGTTTCTCCTCTCGGAGCTGCACTCCGCCTTCATCATCGGGTTTGTGATCTTCCTGCCCTTCCTCGTGATCGACTTGGTGGTGTCATCGATCCTGATGAGCTTGGGCATGATGATGCTGCCACCAACACTGGTATCCCTTCCGTTCAAGCTGTTGCTCTTTGTCATGGTCGATGGCTGGACGCTTGTCGTGCATGCGCTATTAGTGAGCATGAAATGAGTAAGAAATGAGTAGGCGATGAACGACGGACCAGTTCTCCAGATTGCGGGTCAAACGCTCTACCTCGCGGCCAAGCTCGCCGGACCGGTGCTCGCGGGAGCCCTGGCGATCGGCCTCGTCGTCGCCTTCATCCAGACGCTCACCCAGATCCAAGAGGCGACCTTGAGTTTCCTCCCAAAGCTCGTCGTGATCGCACTCATCATCTTCCTGGCCGGCCATTGGATGCTCTCTCAGCTCGATGGGTTTACGATCCAGATGTACCGTGACATCCCTTCGTTGGTGAGTTCTCTTTGAGATGGCCAAGCGCCAAAGAAACGGGTTTGTATGCAGGTAGCCTTCGATGCACACTGGTTGATCGGCTATCTCCTTGCCTTCTCTCGGTCGATGGGTTTTATTCTGGTTGCCTTCCCGTTCGCGATGCCGGTGGTTCCGATCACGGCCAGAGTGGCGATCGCCGTCGCCTTCGGTCTTGGGACTGAGTCACCTCTCGTTCATGGGATGGCGCTACCGACGACGACTGGTGGCTTGATCGGCACGACTGCTGAACAACTCCTGATCGGGGCAGCGCTTGGCTTCTTCGCCATGCTGTTTGTCTCCCTCGGGGAGTCAGCGGGTGGGTTGGTCGGTCTCTTTGGTGGCTTCTCGACGCCACCGGCCCTCGACCCACTGTCACTGAACGAGACGCCAGTGACCGGTGAGTTCTACAACCTGATGTGGATCGTCCTCTTCTTTGTCTCGGGTGCCGATGTGGTGGTGATCCACGGGTATTTCGCGAGCTTTGGGACGCCGAACCTCTTTCATCTGTCCTTCACGCTCGGCATCTTGGTGAAGTCGGTGACCATCCTCTTTGTCTCCTCGCTTGAGGTGGCCTCTCCGATTCTCGCGGTGATGTTCTTCTCTCAGATCGTCGTCGGTATCCTCACCAAGGTCGCGCCTCAACTTTACGCATTGACCTTTATTTTTCCACTGCAGATCCTCCTGTCATTCATACTGATGGTGGTGGCGGTGCCCCTGTTGCCTCATCTCTTTGATACCTCGATCCGGGACCTTTTAGCTGCTGAACACGACCTGTTGGGAGGATAGGTGCCAAAGAATGAGGGCACTGAAGAGCCCACGGCACACAAGTTACAAAAGGCCAAGAAGGAGGGGACGGTCGCACGCTCCGCAGAGCTGGCGACCTGGTTGGTAATCCTCGCGTTTTCACTGGCCGCACCGTTGATGTTTCATCTCGTGGAGTCAAAGATCGTTGCGTTTGGTTATCTCGCCTTCGATGGTGGCACGAACGTGACGACGGCGACGGCACTCCGTCGTCTCGAGTCCGGACTCGAGACTGTGGGGGAGCTCGCCCTTATTGTTGCTACACCGGTCGCTGCCTTTGTTGCACTGATCAACGTCGCACAGGTTGGCATACGCTTCGTACCAAAGAAAATAAAACCGACCTTCACGCACTTTTCACCCAAGCAGAACCTGTCACGCATCTTCTCGACCACCCCAGCGATCGAGGCAGCGAAGTCGCTCGTGAAGTTGTTGATCGTGGTGGTTGTCTCAGCACTCTTGCTCCTCGGGGGTATCGATACCCTCACGTCAGCGTCGATAGCACCGCTTGCGGTCGCAGCACAAGTCGCTTCGATGAGTCTTGCATTGGTGCGTCTTACCGGTGTGTTAGGACTTGCTATTGCACTCGTCGACTACGGCCGTTCGCGTACGCAGATGCGAAAACAGTTGCTCATGACTCGCCAGGAGGTTAAGGACGAGATCAAGCAGTATGAAGGAGATATGCAGACCAAAGGGAGGCGTCGGCGGGTCGCTCGCGAGCTTTCGCGACGGCGAATGATTGCCAATGTTGCCCTCGCAGATGTGGTAGTAGCCAATCCCACCCATGTGGCCGTTGCCCTCAAATACGAGCCGGCGACTCATCGTGCACCTGTCGTGTTGGCCAAGGGTTCAGAGTACATCGCTGCCACTATTCGGGAGCGTGCACGGGCGGCAGGAGTACCAATCGTCATCGACCCGCCCTTGGCTCGCGCGCTCAACATTGCGGTGTCGGTCGGCGAGTCTATCCCCGGCTCCCTGTTTCTAGTGGTGGCTCGCCTCCTGGCCTTTGTCTATCAGCTCTCGACAACCGCCAGGTATTACGAGTCGAGCCATCAGTCAAACCTAGATGAGATCCCCGAGGAGATTCTCGAACGAGTCCTCACGGAACTCGCGACCTAAAGGTGCACGATTCATCGCTCGTTGTCAGTTTTAATTAAAGGTCCTGCGCTTCACTGACGAAGCGTTGAATACACGGATGAAGCCTGTTCTTAAGGATGACCAAGGTTCTAGAGGGAGGACCATGGAGAGTGCCCGTATGCGTCGTTTGGCGTTAGCGGTACCTATCGGCATCGCCGTGATTGTGGTGATGCTGGTCGTTCCAATCCCCTCACAGCTGCTCGATATTCTGATCACCGCCAATATCACCTTTGCTTTGGTTGTCCTCGGGGTCTCTTTGCGAGTGACCGATCCCTTGGAGTTCGCAGCCTTCCCGTCGGTGCTCCTCATTGCAACCATGTTTCGGTTGGCACTGAACGTCTCGGCGACTCGATTGGTGTTGTTGCATGCCTATGCCGGTTCCGTGATCGAGAGTTTTGGCCACTTCGTCGTCGGTGGTTCTGTGGTCGTCGGTCTGGTTGTCTTCGCCATCCTGTTCATCATTCAGTTCGTCGTCATTACCGCTGGCGCTGGACGCGTTGCCGAGGTTGGTGCTCGCTTCACGCTGGATGCGATGCCCGGTAAACAGATGGCAATCGATGCCGACCTCAATGCGGGTCATATCGATGAGGCTGAGGCTCGGCGACGGCGGGCGCGCATCTCGAAAGAGGCCGATTTCTACGGTGCGATGGACGGTGCATCGAAGTTCATCAAGGGTGATGCTATCGCCGCTGCCGTGATCACCGTGATCAACCTCATCGGTGGCTTCATCGTCGGGGTGGTCCAACATCATCTCTCGATCACGCAGTCGATCGATACGTACTCCTTGCTCTCTGTCGGTGACGGTCTCGTGAGTCAGATCCCGGCTCTTCTCCTCTCGATCGCGACCGGTCTGGTCGTGACTCGAACATCGAATGACTCAGACTTCGGCCTCGATCTGCTGCAGCAGCTCCTCAAACAGTCGGTGGCCCTTCAGATCGCTGGAGGCATTATTGGCACACTCGGTCTACTGCCGGGCCTACCAAAGCTTCCGTTTCTGCTCGTTGGTGGTGCCGTCTTTGTGATTGGATGGCGAGTCTCGAAGACTCCTGATCGGACCGAGGAGACGACCGCTGAGGCGCTGACCCAGGTAGCGGCCCCCGAAACCGCTCAAGACGTCGTTGGCGTGGAGATTCTCGAACTCGAGTTGGGTTTTGAACTCCTCGATGTGGTGGATCCCACAAAGGGTGGCGACCTTCTCGAGCGGGTGAAGGGGCTGCGCCGCAAGTTGGCTGGCGAACTGGGCTTCGTGCTACCACCGGTACGAACTCACGATAATTTGGATATCGGACCCACCGAGTATGTCATCAAGATCGCAGAGATGGAGATCAGCCGAGGCAAGGTTCCTCGCGATCGCGTACTCGCCATCGGTGACAATCTCGATGCGTTGCCCGGTGAGGAGACTGTCGACCCAGTGTTTGGTCTGCGCGCTCGTTGGATTCCACCAGACTACAAAACCCAGGCTCAAGTGCTCGGAGCTACCGTCGTCGATCGCTCCTCGGTGATCGTCACCCATCTCTCGGAGGTTGTCCAGCACCATGCAGGAGCGTTGCTGACTCGACAGCAGACCAAGGAGATGCTCGATGCGCTTAAGCGAGTTGCCCCGGTGGTGGTCGATGAACTCAACACCGCACAAGTGGCTATGGGCGACATCCAGCGAGTCCTGCGGGAACTCCTCGACGAACGAGTTCCGGTGAGGAATCTACCAGCGATCGTCGAAGCGATCGTCGATCGGTACCGCACTTCCAAGGAGCCAGATGCACTTCTCGACGCGGCGAGGGAGGCGCTCGGTGGAGCTATCTCATCGACCTTTGCTCAGGATGGAAGATTGGCGGTTGTCTACCTCTCATCACAGCTGGAGATGCGCTTTGCTGAGAGTCTGGTGACGGTGGATGGCCGTCGGATGTTAGGTATTGGCATGGAAGAGATCGTCCACCTTCGGGAGGAGATCCGGGCAGCCAAGTTGCGAGCAGAGATTGAGGGTCATGAACCAGTACTCGTGTGCATGCCTGCTATTCGGCGGGCACTCTTCCAGACCCTGCGCACCGGTGATGCGTCGATTCCAGTGTTGGCTGTGAGGGAGCTTGCTCCTTCGCTTACGTTGATTCAGATAGGAGTGATAGGTGATGTCGAACCAGCTACGGTTTAACGGGAAGACGATTGAGGAGGCACTCGCAAAGGCGAGAACAGCTCTTGGGGAGGGGGTCCGATTGGTGGCCGCAGAGCGGGTAAGTAAGCCCGGCTTTGTCGGTAAAAGGATCAGCTTTACCGTCGTCGTTGAGCCCCCAACGGCACCGATCTCAGCGCCAGGATTCGCTGCCGCTCTTCGTAACGTCCTTGTCAGTGCAGGACCACGATCGTCAGCGCCGGTCAACGCGGATGAATCCGATTATCGGAGTGTACAGGATGAGTTGGCGAGCACCTATGGACGTTCATCTTCAACTCCTGAAGCTGTCGCAAACCCCTCGGTGTCGGCACCCATGGCGACTCCCAAGGTGTTCCGTAGGGATGGGAAGGTGACGAAGTTGACAAACATCGCTACCCCGAACTGGGCGACATTGGCGGACCCCATAATGACCGATTCAGAGGCGGAATCCCCGCCGCATGCGGTGCCGTCGCCGACGAACGATGAGAGTGTCGCAAAGCTGATAGCGGGTCAATTGATCACGGATCCCGATGAGGTAGTCGAAGCCGCAGGGTCGGAGACAGCTCCCACCTTGACGGAGTCGGAACTCATTCAAGCAGCACGGAGGGCCATGGATGCGAGTTCTGGGCCAGGAGCCTTTCTTGTTGACCGGATCGACGCGCTTGTCGTCGATCTAGCCGGTGAGGCACCAGTGGTCGATCTGCGAGGACGCCGTTTCGTAGCCGAGACAGCGTTGTTTGAGGCTACCACCCAACTCGTGGCTGTTGTCGTCCCCTCGGCGACCGACCCTATCGGTCACTTTGCCGAGATCTGTGAAGAGTTGGGAATCATGCCAGAACACCGTTTCGTGCTCGCCCGTCGTCGTCGTGAGGTTCCAGCGCAGATGTTGAGCTCGGCCAATGCGGTTGCAAGATCGGTGATGGATTGCGCTGATTCGGGTGGTCTTACCGGAGTCCTGGTCGACGCTGGCCAGCTCCGCTTGCTGCGGGGCTCCTTCCTTGATTCAATGATGGCGGTAGTTGTTGCCGTTGAGGGAGATGCAACAGTCGCTCGATTAGAGCGTGAGATCAGTCAGTGTGGCAAGATCGATGCGCTCTGGTATCACGGAGACGACGTGATCGCTGCCAAGTTGGGGATTGCGCGGCTTCGGTCATCGACGACAGGAGCTGGTCGGTGAAGATTCCATGGCGGGTGCGCTTGACACTCGTCGGCGGCTTCATCGCCACGTACTCAAGTCTGCGCAACGTCCTGGATGGCTATAACGGTTGGTCGATCTATCTTGAACACCTGCTGATCGCGCTCCTCGTCGTCTACGTTGGCCTCTCGATCCTTGCGACCGTCACTGCATGGTACAACCTGCAAAACTTGGCCGAGCGTCGTAGACGATCAGATGAATTGCCGTAACGGTACCGATCAGTCTTCGGTTGGTTCCTGTTCATCGCGGAAGACGGCTGCGGGCAGCTCGCCGATGAATGGGTTCTGAGAGAGGACAGAGATGCTCTTCCAACGTTCCCATAGGTGAGCGATACTTCGTCTACTGGGCAAACGATCATCTCTGTCACGCGTACCAGCCACCTCTACAGGCTACCATTCCTTCCGATGGCGAGTGGCCGATAGAGATGGTGACTGGCGAGGCGGTGAGATTTGTACCACAATGGCATGCAAGAAACCGCTCACGAGGGTCGACGACAGGTATCAATGAGATGACGCAGTCTCGGTTGCCAGAGGTATTCGTAGCCAAGCGGAGCGGTCCATCTCAGATGAACCGCCTCGACTGGGAGAGGATCTTCGGGCTAGACGACTACGCGAATGTGTCGACGCGCGCGGATCATCGCCTTGCGCTCCAACTCGTTGCGTCCACCCCAAATGCCCCGAGATTCGCCCTTCGCCAGCGCCCAGTCCAGACAGTCCTGCTGAACCGGGCAACCATGACAGACGCGTTTGGCTTGGTTCTCTCTGAGCCGCCGCTCGCCGGGCGATTCGCCCTTTGGTTCATCAGGTGGAAAAAAGAGGTTCAAACCCCAACCCCGACACGAAGCTCGATCTCTCCAGTTTTCGCCTGTCATGTTCCCCCCATGGTTAGCGAACTGCCGCTCTCCGGCTGTTCTGATCAGCATAGAAGCTTTGTTGGCGAAAAGTCAAGCTGGGGGAGTGTTCATTTTCCGGGGGTATCGCGCCTAGGGTAAGAGAGGTGCAGACAGCGAAGGCGCGTATCATTCTCTCAGAGCTCATCGGTGACCCCCGACTGGTGTTGGTAACCGGAAAGGGTGGCGTAGGCAAGTCAAGTGTGGCTCGTCTCATCGCTCTTACTGCGCAGGCGGCGGGGCTGAAACCTCTGTTAGTGCTTTTTGACGAATTTGGTGGAGAGTCGGACGGAGTCGAGCAAGTCATTCTGCTACCCGATGCCGTCATGTTGGAGTACCTCGAGACACATGGCTTTGGTCCGTTAGCGCAGCGATTGTTGAAATCTGGCGTCATCGATGCTGTCTCAACAGCGATTCCTGGCATTCGAGATCTTCTCGTGCTGGCAAAGATCAAGCAGCTTGTCAACTCTGGCATCTACGATCTTGTCCTTGTCGATGCGCCAGCCTCCGGTCATCTGCTTTCGCTGTTATCGTCACCCGACGGACTTGGCGCGATCGCGACGGATGGACCAATCGCGTCCCAGAGTGCCGATGTCATCGCTCTGCTGCGCGACCAGGAGTTGACCGGTGTTGTGCTTGTGACGTTGCCCGAGGAGACGCCGGTGCAGGAGACGAGCGAGGTCTATAACAGTCTGACTACTCTGCTGACTACCCATGTGCTCTCATGTGTCATCAATAGGATGCCGACACTTGTGCAGCGACGTGATGACCTCGCGCCGGGTTCCGCCGAGGCCCATGCCAACGAGTATCTGGCTGCGCGTTCGGCCTTTGCGCAGTCACAAGCACAGACGGTTCGCGATCTGCTCCCCGTTCCCGTCTTTGAGTTTCCCTTTGTCGAAGATGCTACGCAGCCAAACCGGGCTGCCATGTACCTTTTTGAGCAGACGGATCGCTGGGGGATTCATTGATGGATTTTCTGGAGGCCATCGGCTCTAAGGAGACGCTCGTCTGCATTGGTCCGGGTGGAGTCGGTAAGACCACCAGTGCTGCTGCGGTCGGGCTGCTACTGGCGAGGACCGGTCGCAGAGTCTGTGTCTTGACGATCGATCCAGCTCGTCGCCTTGCTTCGGCACTTGGTCTCGACCGTGTCGATAATGAACCGGTACTCGCTAGCGAAGCTATCCCCAACTACTGGGTGGCGATGCTTGACCCGAAACAGACCTTTGATGCGATGATCGCTCGTTACTCCTCATCGGAGGCTCAGGAGAAGGAGATTGTCGAGAATCCCGTCTATCGCAATCTTGTGACACGGCTGTCGGGCACCCAGGAGTACATGGCCTTTGAGCGACTCTGGGAACTCAGGGAAAGTGAGCAGTTTGATACGATTATTGTCGATACCCCGCCAGCCCAAGCAGCGATCGACTTCCTGCATGCGCCGAGTCGACTCGCGGGATTCCTAGACAACCGTGTCTTCAAGTTCATGCTCAAGCCGCCGCCTCTGTACTTGCGGCCGATTGCGATGGCGACTCGGGGCCTCGTGAGACAGATCGCGAGTGTAGTAGGAGCCGATGTCGTCAACGATACTATGAGCTTCTTTCAGGCCTTCTCCGGGATCGAAGAGGGCTTCCGTGAACGAGCGCTCAAGACAAGCGAGTTGCTCACCTCGGAGATGACTAGCTATCTTCTGGTCTCCTCGCCGGCGCCCGATTCGTTGGCCTCCGGGAGCCGAATGGTGGAACTCCTGCAGGGAATAGGGCACGAGGTCAACAGCGTCCTTATCAACCGGATGACGCCAACCTATGTGTCGGATCCGCCTGACCCGGGCGCACCAATCCAGGCGCGGCTTGACCTGGAGCGGTTGGTGCGCATGCGGACACACGAGCAGTCGGTCGTAAGGGCCTGGGGAGGTGATCTCGCGCTTGACGGATTCTATTTTCTGGAGGACCTTGCTAGTGATGTCTCGAACCTTACGGCGCTCGGAGAGGTAGCTGACGCAATGGAGCGCTGCACTTTGGTCCCCTTCGCGGTCCCCGAGTAGGCTGGTGAGCTATGGCAACCATACTTCTTGTCACCGATTCACCCGAGCTCGAAGAGGAGCTCGCGTCGACCCTCGATGCCGACGAGCACACGCTCTATGCGGTTTCAGAGGGTAGGGCTGTCCGCGAGGCCGCTGCAGGGACAACACCAGATGTGGTGCTGCTGGATTCACAGATTGGATCGATGGGTGGCATTGCCGTCTGCATCGATCTTCGACTGGAGGCAGATGCAGGTCGTCTGGAACCGACGCGGATCATTTTGCTGCTCGATCGGCGGGCTGACGTTTTTACCGCTAAGCGTTCCGGTGCGGACGGCTACCTTGTGAAGCCCCTCAACACCCTGATGGTGGTTGACGCAGTGGAGGCAGTGCTTGACGGGAACCTTTTCCTCGACCACTCATATCAGCCGCTGGACAGTAGTCGCGCTGCGGAAGAAGCCTCTACACTGGTAGCTGACGGGAAGTAGCGCAGCTTGGCAGCGCGCAGCGTTCGGGACGCTGAGGTCGCGGGTTCAAATCCCGCCTTCCCGACCATATGAGTAATGCTCAATTGCGCTTGGCCTCGACGGTGATGTTGGTTCGTGAGGCTGCGTCGGGCTTTGAGGTGCTGTTGCTGAGACGGAACAAAGATCTCGCCTTCGCTGGAGGTGCTCACGTTTTTCCAGGAGGATCGGTCGATCCAGATGATGGCGATCCTGCGCTCATCGCTCGATGCTCCGGGATGCCGCCCGAGGAGGCCGATCGTCGTCTCGATATCACCAACGCACTCCGTTTCTATGTGGCTGCTCTTCGTGAAGCCTACGAGGAGGCGGGCATTCTGCTAGTGACCGATGACCCCAGTCGCTCCGTCGGCGACCTTGAGTATCAGCTGTGGGTTGCACGACGTGCACTCGTGGAGGGAGAACGGTCCTTCGCCCAGATCGTGCAGCACCTCGATCTGCTGCTTGATGTCGGAGCGCTCATCTATGTCGCTCATTGGATCACCCCAGAGGGCGCGCCAAGGCGGTTTGATACCCGCTTCTTCCTCGCGCGCGTTCCACCCCAACAGTTGGCGACGCCGGACCGCTCCGAGATCGTGGGTGAGGTGTGGATCACCCCAGAACGCGCTCTCGATGCCTACAATCAAGGTCAATTTGAGCTGGTGCTACCAACGGTCAAGAATCTTGAGTTTCTTGCGTCATTCGGTGATGTCGAGTCGTTGCTCGCCGCAGCACGTGCACTGACGAGTGTTCCACCAATTCAGCCGAGGTTTTACCGGCGACCTGATGGCTCTGTCGCGGTCGCACTTCCCGATGCCCCAGAGTATCGTCAGGCCGCTGCGACCGTTTTAGCCGCAGGAGAGGCACTGCCCACGCGCCCAGCTACTGGCCCGTAGGCGACAATGTCTTCAGGAACAGAGGAGTCGACAGACGCCGATCGCCCACGGCTGATCGACTTGATGCGCCCCCTGCGCAAGAACTCCGTCACGACCGCTACTCGGGTGCTTTGGGCCTTGGCTGGGCTCGGTGCCCTTGTACAGTTGGCGGTACTGCTGATCTATTCGCTCAACAAGTTTCATCACTTTGACCTGTCAGAGGACTATGGGATCGTCAACCAGGCAACGTACCTAATCACTCACGGCCACCTCGATCCCTTCGACACCATCTACCAGGATCAGTTCTGGCGTGATCAGTTCTCCTTGTTGGCTTGGCCGCTCGGAGTACTACGACTTGTTGCTCGTTCTGGCATCATGCTGTTGGTCATCCAATCGCTGTCGTTAGCGGCAACCACGCTGGTACTACTCCTCGTCGCGATTCGAGTGATACTCCAGCAGCACTTCTCCCTTGCGTGGAGACTGGTTATGCTGGCAGGATTTGGGTTGATAATCCTCACCGACCCTTGGCTGTATGAGGCAGCGTCCTTTGATTTTCACTTCCAGTCGATCGCTGCCCTCACACTACTCCTCGCATTGATTGGCTTTCTCAGGCAACGACCATTGTTGGCGTGGATCATGGTTGGGTTGACGTTGTTGGCGGGTACAAGTGAGATATTGCTGGTCATTGGATTGGGGCTCGGTCTTCTGCTCCTTGCACAACTGCGCGCAAAGGGCCTCCTGGTCGTTGCGGTGGGGTTGGGATGGCTCGCTGTCGATCTCATTCTCGGAGCGCATCAATCGACGACCTTTGCGCTCAGTTATGGCTATCTCAGTCAGGACCACCGCCAGAACGCATCGTTGATGGCAATTATTGGTGGGGTGCTGGCGCATCCTGCTCTCCCTCTTCATGTCCTCGCTTCGCGACACAGTGCTATAGGTGAGATTCTCGGGTATTCAGGGGTGCTCGGTGTGCTTTTTGGACCGGCTGCCATGGTCACTCTGCTGGCGATTGGGGCTAACGGCCTGCAACATTCCGCCGCCTTCCTCTCCTTGCAGTCAGGAGGTTTTCAGAACTTTCCAGAGGTCGTACTGCTTGAGATGGGTGCGGTGCTGATGGGGACGTGGTTATTGGTTCGCTTGCGGTTGTCACCGCGGTGGGCCCGATGGCCCATTGCCGGGGCGATGGGTGTTGTGGTCTTGATGATTGCAGCTCTCGGTATCGACGTCGATCGCCGAATTCCTCCACAATGGTTGACCGTTCCTCCGCGTGTTGCGGCGCAGCTGCATACGGTGGCGATCCCAGCCGATGATGAGGTGGTCGTATCGGAGGGTATCGTCGGTAGATTCGCCGATCGAGCCGATGTCTTTGCGATCTTTGCCCCCGACCAGCACTTTCAGGCCTGCAGCTCCACGATCTTTGTGGTGGTAGCGGCTCGCAATGGGTTCGAGATCGATCCACCGATGCGGAGTGCCAGTATCGTGCGTGACCTCGACAACGACCATGACGCCATTGTGCGCCTCCGTGACCCACAGGTCTATGTCTACCAACTCGAGCATCAGCCCCTGGGCGCTTTTCTTTCCTTCTCGTCGAGGAGGGGAATAGCGGTGAGCACGGTGCCAGCCTTCGGTGATGACCGTTGCAGCGACGCAACTGGAGCAGCGATCTCCTAGGATGCCTTGGGACCCGACGGCTGCGGGATCCAGATTGGCTCACCGCCGACGTGCAAACTACTCACCGGCCGCTTGCTTGTGGTTTACCGATTCTTGGGGAGCGGTTGACGGCCGCTCGGTGAGTTTAGGACAATGCTTGAGCATAATCGGCTCTCTCGAGTTCTCAAGATTGGTCTAGCTTTAGTAGGAGCGACGAGTGTGCTCGCGGCGTGTGGCTAAAGTTCGACGGCGTCCACCTCGTCGACGACCAAGACCGTCTCCAACACCAACGTGGTGCCGTTGGTGGTCTATGGGGCTGAAGGTTACGGACCAGCGGTGGCCAAAGGGTTGCGGCAAGCGACAGGGGTTCCGACGGAGTTGGTGAACCATACATCGGGTACGCTGTTGGCGAAAATATCGGCAGAGGCCGAGAACCCTCAGTGGGGCGTCTTCTAGTCTGATGGCTCGGACGCTTATGCGGCCCTCGATCAACAGCACTATGTGTTGCGTGGTTTCGAACCGACCATGGGGACGCTGACGTCCCTAGGCAAGGTGTTGGTTCCAGCTGATGGGAGTTTTATCCCGACCGGGATTACGATCGCCGTTGCCTACGCATATAACTCCAAGGTCACCAAGAACCCACCAACCTCGTGGAGCAGTCTGTTGACGCCAGCCTGGAAGGGTGCTATCGAGATGGACAAACCAGCGATTTCGGGTCCGACGTATACGGCGGTCGCCTCCATCATGCAACAACAGGGTGGCGTCACGCGAGGTGGAGCCTATTTCAAGAAGCGCGCGGCCAACGGACTTCACATCAACTCGACCAATACGGTAACGCGCCATGCGCTACTTCCTGGCGTGATCGGCATCGACGGTAAGGCTCTAAAGGCGCAGATTGCTGAGACAAATAAATTTGCTGAACTCGGGAGCTCTCTTGGATTCTCCTTCCAACTAGCCGTGCTCAATGGGTTTCTTGCCCTCATCCTCGGCACCGTTATCGCTCGCCGCCTCTCGAGAAGAAGTTCCAAACTGATCGACAAGTTGCTCGGTGTGACGGTACGTGCTGCGATCGCTTCGCCTGGACTGGTGCTGGCTGGAGGATGTATTTTTCCCTGTAATGTGCCAATGCTATCAAGCCTTGGTATCGATATCTACGGTACGGTACGGTACGGTTCTGATACTCATCATGGCGTACCTCGCAGGAGTGTTGCCGTCGACTACCCATGTGCTAGCGGGACCACTGGCCCAAGTCAAGGGGTCACTGCTCGACGCCGGGCGAGTGCATGGGGCGGGTTTGATCCAATCGTGATGGCGATGCGCGATACCTCTTCTTGGAGCGAGTTTGCTGTGGGCGTGGTCGCTCACGTTTGCAGCCACCTTTCTCGAGTTGCCGGCCCCTGAACTGTTTGCACCGCCTGGTGCCCAGCCAGTGGCCGTTGCGATCATTTCGGTGCTCGGGAAGTCGCACCTCTCGCAAGGTACGGCGTTGTCGATCGTTGCTCTGCTCATCGATCTCGGCATGATGATCATTTTCTCGCTGCTGTTCCGCTTGCTGGCCCCAAAAGGCTGGCGACGGTTAGGTGCGAATGTTCTCTAAGGAGTGCACTATGGTCATTGCAGGATCAGCGGCCCCTAGTCTTCGGATTGACAGAGTATCGAAGCGCTATACGCCGACGAAGCTCGCCCTTGATGAGGTGGAGTTCCAGGCGGGCTCTGGCGAGTTTGTCGTTCTCTTGGGGCCATCGTTTAGTGGCAAATCAACGTTGATCCGGCTCATCGCTGGTATCGAGACCGTCGAGAGTGGACAGATGGCCTTGCATGGAAAAATGGTTGCTGGGCCCGGAAAGCACCGCCCGCCTGAGGGGCGGGACTTAGTCATGGTCGTTCGAGATTATGCATTGTGGCCACACATGAAGGCCATTGACAATGTGGCCTTTGCGCTACGGAGGCTCAAAATGAGCGCAGATGAACGAAGGTGTGCCTCGCTGGCGATGCTAGATCGTGTCGGTCTGGCCGCCTATGCCGAACAGTATCCGAATGATCTCTCTGGCGGTGAGCAACAGCGTGTGGCGCTTGCGCGAGCGTTGGTCTCCAAACCGGGGCTTCTTCTCTTTGATGAGCCACTCTCGAATCTGGATGCCGACCTGCGAGAACGGTTGAGGGTGGAGATCGCGAGTTTGACGAGAGAATGCGGCTCGACTGCGGTCTACATCACCCATGACCAATCTGAGGCGTTTGCTCTGGCGGATAAAATCTGAGTGCTGCAAGCAGGTAGGCTCGTTCAATACTCAACTCCTGAGGCACTCTATTCGTCTCCGCGGACGCTTTTTGTCGCGCGCTTCATAGGTCTGGCCAGAGAATTGCTGAGCGTCGTGGAGTCTTGGGGTTCGAATGGGACGATGGTCGTTCGGGTCGAAGATGCCGTCGTGACAGCGCAGGTGGGTGGGCTCTCTTACCGGGAACGAGCAAGGACCCTGTGAGTGTCTTCATCAGAGCAGCAGCGGCGACGTTAAGGAATATCGAGACTGAAGACAGCACCGCCAATCAGTTCCGTGGACGGATCTGCGACGTGGCTTTCCGTGGTAGAGGCTACGATCATGTCCCCGAAGTGGGAGGCGGGCATCAACTCGTGGGCGTCTTCGCGCGGGAACGCTTTGAGCGCGGGGCTGAGGTGTGTTTAGCGGTCGATCCGGCGGGTTGTTTCGCTTTTGGGGCGACCTCGGCAACGGTTCGCGCAACCTCCAACGCCAAGGACGACAAGATCTTTGCGGCGCTCTCTTGAGGTACTCCGCCAGTTGAACCGCTGACAAGATTCCAGCGCCGGTCAGGTTTGGGAGGTGCCTTTAAGGGCGGTGATCGTTGTGGCCAGTTCGGCGGTAGGTTATCGCAAAGGGCTCAGATCGTCCACTGTCAATGCATCCCAAAGGTGAGCGGTGCAGGCTCCCAACGCGTCTTCCTGCCGACCCATCTGCTCGAGGATCGCCGAGGTGAGATCGATGACCGCCGGCATGTCGTGGAGAGACTCCCCAAGGGGAATGTGGGCCAGAAGTGGGAGGTGATACTGCGCGGCGATCGCCGCTCCACCGCCTTGCCCGAATGGTGTCAAGCGTTCGCCATGGGGACAGTCGATCCAGCTCATGTTCTCGATGACACCGAGTAACGCCAGGTTCGCTTTGATGGCAAAGGAGGCTGCACGCTCGGCGACATGGCTAGCGAGTGCCGAAGGGGTCGTCACGAGGGCGACCTTCGTCGTTGGTAGGAGACGGGCGAGAGTCATCGGAACGTCCCCGGTCCCCGGAGGTAGGTCGATGATGAGAAAGTCAGGGTTGGCCCAATTGACATCCTCGATGAAGTGTTGGAGCGCTCGCGACAGCATGAGACCTCGCCACATGATGGCCGACCCCGCTTGTTCCACCATCATACCCATCGATACCACGGCGAGTGTTCCCGCCCCCGTCGGGGCAAGGTAGGGATTGATGTGGAAATCGACGGCATCCCCTTCAGCGCTCAGACGCTCTGCCTGGGCTGAGAGCAGTTGGGGTTGCGAGAAACCCCAAATGTCAGCGTCAAGAAGGCCAACACGATAGCCGCGCTCGGCGATGTTCTGTGCTACCGCGATGGCGAGTGACGATTTGCCAACGCCTCCCTTCCCCGAGGAGAAGGCGAGCAATTGGGTACCCTGTAGCGCTGGTGGCAAATCGGTGGCTTGTGCACCTCGACGGGCGAGTTGCATGGCTCGCTCCTTCTCCTCGCGGGTCAACTCCGTAAAAGTGACCCGGAGCTGGCGCCCTTCGAGGTCTTGGTTATCGATGGCGTCGGCGAGACTTCTCTGAATTTGGTTCTTGAGAGGGCAGCCTGGTGTTGTCAAGGCGACCAGGATCGAGATCTGGTGCTCAGTTACCGTTACTTCTTTGACCATGCCGAGTTCCCCAAGGGTCAAGCCGAGTTCTGGGTCCATCACTGCATCGACGACGTCGCGAATCCGAGTCTCTTGGGTGGATGCCGTCGTGTTCGTAGTCATGGTACCTAGCCTAACAAAGGTTTGCTGACGAAGGGGGCTCTCGTCAAGGTGTTGGCAAAGGAGGTTCCTCAAGGCGCAATCAGTGGTGGGTACGATGTTCGCGCAGGAGTCCTTCTAGGAAGGCGCTGATCTGCGCTATACTGGAGCCATAACAGCGTCTTGAAGGAGTGATCATGGCTATGTCATCGGTAAAAATTGGTAAGCGCCCCTCAGTGATTACCCTGACTGATCGTGCGGTGGCCAAGGTAGCTGCGCTGCTTGCCGAGGAAGAGGGTGCTGAAGGCCTTTTCCTTCGGGTGGCGGTAGCACCAGGGGGTTGTTCAGGGTATAGCTATGACATGTTCTTCGATAGCGAACTCGCTGAAGACGATATCACGGCTACCTTTGGGGATGTTCGAGTGGTTGTTGATACCGCATCGGCTGAACTCATCAAGGGCGCATCGCTCGACTACAGCGATTCGTTAAGTGAAGCCGGTTTTCATATCACGAACCCAAACGCGACCCGAACCTGCGGTTGCGGCTCCTCTTTCTCGTAAGACCGCCGCGTTCATCCAAGGTAGCCATTTCCTGTCTCGCTGCAGAGGCGGTGAGGGCCGCTTGGCTACGGGGAGTCGTCTGAGGAGAGTTCAGTAGGGATGCCAAACTTATAGCCCACTGAACGGACGGTTTGGATGAGGGCTTCGTAGGCTTCTCCCAGTTTTGCTCGCAGTCGACGAATATGGACGTCAACGGTTCTTGCCCCGCCGTAGTATTCATAACCCCAGACCCTGGAGAGCAAGGTCTCCCTCGAGAAGACTTTTCCGGGGTGGCTAGCTAGGAACTTCAGTAGTTCGTACTCCATGTACGTCAAGTCCATGGGAGCTCCCGCGAGGGTTGCCTGATAGGTGTCAGTGTCGAGTATCAGGGGTCCAATGGCGATCTTGGAGTGCTCATCGGGTTGGCCGTGCCGCACCAGCAGGTGCTGCAGGCGTACGGATAGCTCAGTGCGGTCAAAGGGGGAGACGGCAAAATCGTCGATCACCCCCTCGCGTAGAGCGAGTTCCTTCACCTGATGTCGCTCGATCAGGAGCAGGAGCACCACATCGCTCTCTCGATGCCGCCTGATGTCTCGACAGAGCGTGACAGCCTGTTCAAAGTCGGTGGTCGCATCGACAATGACTCCGGCAACCTGATCGGGAAGTGTCGCATTCTCCGATCCCAAGACCATAAATTCATAGCCGGTGTCGTCGTAGAAATCGAGCACTCTGTCCACATTCCTAGGGGAGAAGACGGCGACAGTGGCCAACTATAACACCCTCAAGTAACGGGCTAGTTCGTACTGAGAGATTCGAGTGTTATAGCGATCCCACTCTGAATGCTTGTTACGGATGAACCACTCAGTGACGTGATCTCCAAGGGTCTCGCGAACGAGTGTCGACTCCTCCATTCGAAGTAGAGCCTCCTCAAGGCTACTGGGAAGAGGAATGATGTCGAGGGCATCTCGTTTTGTATCGGGAAGGGTGAAGAGGTTCTCCGTCGTCTCACGGGGAAGTTCAAGTTTGTTGGTGAGACCATCGAGGCCAGCGGCCAAGATCACTGCGAATGCGAGATAGGGGTTACAGGCGGGATCAGGTGCTCGGTACTCGACTTGGTAGTTTTCCTCGCGTGTCGATGGGGCGACCGGTACTCGCACGAGAGCGGAGCGGTTGTGGTGGGCCCAGGCGATGTCGGCTGGTGCCTCGTAACCCGGAACAAGACGTTTGTACGAGTTCACCCACTGATTCGTCACGGCTGTGATCTCAGCAGCGTGGGCGAGCAATCCTGCGATAAAATAGTGAGCCTGTGCGCTAAGACCATCCGGGGTTCCTGGATCGGCGAAGATGTTGTCGGTGGCGTCAAAGAGCGCCATGTGCAGGTGCATGCCTGAACCCTGCACCCCTGCAAGGGGTTTGGGCATGAAGGTTGCCAGCGCACCCGCGTTCGCGGCGATGCGCGAGATGATGAGACGCGCGGTTATGACGTTGTCAGCCATGGCTAACGCATCGGTGGCGCGTAGGTCGATCTCGTGCTGCGAGGGGCCATCTTCATGGTGAGAGTACTTGACTGCGATCCCCGTCTCCTCAAGCGCGAAGACGGTCTCTTTGCGGATCTCTGACCCAGTGTCACTCAGGGAGAGGTCGAAGTAGGAACCCTCATCGAGTGGCTTGGTAGTGGTGGGGTCGAGGTAGAAGTACTCGATCTCCGGCGAGACGAAGAAGGTCAGGCCGAGTGCATGAGTGCGATCGAGTGTACGCTTGAGCACATTGCGCGGACAACCCTCGAATGGCGTGCCGTCCAAGTTGATAATATCGCAAAACATCCTTGCAACGTGGGGTTGGTTGGGGAGAATTGTGAAACTATCAGGGTCAGGTCTGGCGATCACGTCACTCTCTTGAATACGCGAGAAGCCGTCGATCGCTGATCCGTCGAAGATCATTCCTTCGTCCAATGCATTGGCTAACTCAGCTGGGGTGATCTGGAAGGACTTTGGAATACCGAGAACATCGGTGAACCATAGTTGGATGAATTTGATTCGGCGTTCTTCGACGACATGCAAGACGAAGCGGCGCTTGTCCTCGCGCATTTTACTTGGATCCACAACGTCACTCTATGGCAATTCCTGGTTCGTCGGATCAGTGTGCACTCGACAGTTAACGTCGCGTTCACACTCCGGTCGCTGCTATGGTGACTCTGGCGATGCAAACTGGCCTGACCAACTGTGTGATGCCCGTCTGATATGGGTGACCAGCCTGGCTGGCGAGCTTCAAGATCTGGCACCTCGTGATCGGCACCAAGGCTGTCCTGAGCCTCGCTGATCGACGTTGCAGCTCGATGAAGAGCCATCGGCGCCCTGTTGGCACATAGGGTCGCCGCCGCTGATCGCTATCGGGTTGGCCGTTGTTCCGAATCCTCTGAGAGGTAGGCTCGAAGTGCAGCAGTGACTTGGGTGTCGCCGGCGACGGTCAACTTCTGATCGACCGCGTCGATGTCGATCCATATAAGCTGGTCAACCTCGTCATCTCGTTCGTGCGGGCTAATGATTGCGATGTGGAGTGCGTAGTAGGTGACCCGCTTGACTCTCTGTTGTTGGTCGCGATAGGAGAGCACGCAGAGCATGGGGCCAACGGTGGTGAGAATACCGGTCTCCTCCTCGACCTCTCGAATGGCGCATTCTGGGAGGCTCTCCCCGGGCTCACACTTTCCCTTAGGCCAGGACCAGTCGTCATAACGGGGGCGGTGGACCAGTACAACTTCGTATCCACCCGATAGGGTGGGGCGATAGATTGCGCCGCCCGCTGCGAGCACCACCATCTTGACCACCTCCTCCGGTTACACTACTACCTGTGGGCGTGCTGTCCCAACGACCACACTAGATGGATGCGAAGCGAGGTGATTTCGACGCGATGGTGGCTTCTAATCACCGAAAGTGGGGGTTGAAGGTCATTGCTGTCGGTCTTGGAGGGCTTGTGCTGGCTTCCTGTGTCAGCACAAGCCATTCGGCGTCGTCGTCAAGATCCCATGGGTCGGCCACCACCGCCAAGGTCGATCACACCCGACGGTCAATCACTCACCGCCTCCCGGCCCCACTCGCTGAGGGGGTGCGGGTGTTCTCATCTGTCCCGATGCGCTTTACGATCGCCGTCCACGAAACTGCGCCTGGCGTTACCCATCAGCCGACGGTCTACGGTGCCTGGGATCCGAGCGATCGAGATGGTGAGGTTGCGATCATTGCTGCTAACGGTGGTGTCGAGTCGGCCTATGGTGCCGCACGGGTCGTAGCAGGCCACTCTTGGAGCCTGATCAGCGGCCATTGGTACACCGT
Organism: Actinomycetes bacterium; assembly: GCA_021822605.1. Taxonomy (GTDB): domain Bacteria; phylum Actinomycetota; class Acidimicrobiia; order Acidimicrobiales; family Acidimicrobiaceae; genus Ferrimicrobium. The sequence goes on along the minus strand of JAKAQL010000007.1, from coordinate 26,677 downwards.
CGGCTTTGGTCAACAGGAGATCGGTCAGATTCTTGCGGTAGTGGGTGTCATCAACTCCACGGGGCAGGTGCATGCCAGCGGTTCCCAGCTCATAGCCGGGACTCAGTGCTTTGGCTATAGCGGGCAGCTCTCGAGAACGCAGATCGTAGCCGCGGTGCGACATGACCCAGCGGCCAGGCAGGCGCTTGCGGGCGTCCGTAAGCTCCACTACTCGATCTATGTGGGGGCTGGCTATGTCCGTGGGCTCGATACGACGGCCGTGCTCACTCGCGACCGGCTGCTCTACCACACGCAGTGGAAGGTGACGTTTCCAGGTTGGGGTACGGCGTTAAAGATTCGACCCCCGTTGTCAGCCTCAGTCCTGCCAGGAACAGCCCCCGCTGGAGGACTGCTACCAATCTGATCGACACCGCAATATCTGTCTTTGGGGGATCGGACGGTGTCAATGGAGAACGCCTGTGGTTTCTACTTAGGCGTCTCGGCTGTTGAGTCGCCAGTTGGCGATGAGTAGAACGAGCACGGTGTAGACGGCGAGCAGACCGAGTCCGGCCCAGGCGCTGAAGGTGTCGGGCTGGGAGTGCACACTCATCATCGTCTGCCCGACGGTAAAGGGCAGGAACTTGTTGATGTCGTTTGAGAGCGAGGTGGGAAGGGCTGTCACCAGTAGCGGAAGCACCAGAACTAAGGCGACAAAGGTGGTGATAGCACCCGCGGTGTGTCGAACAATGACGCCGAGACCCAGTGCAAAGAGAGCCAGGATCGCCATGTAAAGGCCAGTACCCGCGACAGCTCTGAGGACATTTGTTCCACCGAGTGGGGCAGTCGGCGTCGTCCCTGAGAGCAACGCTTGTCCTGCGAAGAAACTCGCAAAGCTGACGATCTCGCCGACGATGATGGCTACGATAGCGAACATCACGATCTTAGCCAAGAGGACCTTGGATCGAGAGGATGCCGCGGTGAACGTCGCGCTGATGGTGCCGGTGGCGACTTCGGCCGTAAAGACCAAAATGCCGAGCACGCCAAGCGCGAGTTGACCGAGGAGGACACCTGAGAGGCTTCGAGAGGTGGGGTCAAAGGCCAGGCGCTGTGCTGGACTGACGTGATTCCAGTTCGCAGCGATCGCAAAGGCACCAAGTGAAGAGATTCCGATGGTGAGGACGGCGGTGACGAGGAGGGTGAGAATGGTGGAGCGAACCGAACGGATCTTCACCCACTCCGAGGAGAGGAGATCGCCAAAGCTCTGCCTCCGTTGGGTCGTGGTCGTGACACTCATGCGCGTTCCCCTTCTAAATGAACTGAGGTATGAGACTGGAACTCGACGTCATCTTGCATGAGGCTCATAAAGGCATCCTCAAGGCTGGCGGAGACACTCGCGAGTTCATGGAGTACGATGCCTGCTGAAAAGGCGATCTCACCGATCTCGGCCGTCTCGAGGCCGGTCACCTGGAGCCCATCTGGGTCGACGCTCGTCATAGTCGCACCGTGCTCGGTTAACAGGGTTTGAAGTTCCTCTCGACGCGGTGTTCGCACCAGTGTTGTTTTGCCTGAATTAGCGTCGATGAAGTTAACCATGTCAGTGTCGGCGACGAGCTTGCCCCTACCGATGACTACCACGTGATCAGCCGTGAGTGCCATCTCACTCATGAGGTGGCTAGAGACGAAGATACCGCGACCCTCTGCGGCGAGCCCGCGCAGGAGGTGGCGAATCCAAAGGATTCCCTCTGGATCGAGTCCGTTGACCGGCTCATCAAACAGGAGGAGTGGGGCGTCACCGAGCAACGCTGCGGCAATACCGAGTCGTTGGCCCATGCCGAGCGAGAAGGTACCAGCCCTGCGATCAGCGACCGAGGTGAGTCCAACGAGATCGAGCACCTCGTCAACGCGCTGTTTGGAGATATGGTTAGTAGCGGCAAGAGCTAACAGGTGATTGCGAGCGGTACGACCCGGATGATACGCTTTTGCCTCGAGTAGCGCTCCAATGGTGCGGAGAGGATTCTTGAGCTCCGAGAAATGCTGACCGTTGATGAGTACCGAACCCTCGCTCGGGTGATCAAGACCCATGATCATCCGCATCGTCGTCGATTTGCCGGCCCCGTTCGGTCCGAGGAAGCCGGTGACCCTTCCCTCGACTACCTGAAAGTCGAGATGATCGACTGCCAGAGTCCCCTCATAGGTCTTGGTCAGACCGTGCGCTTCTATCATTGATTCTCCTCGAGGTATTTAGCTGACAGGTTACTCAAGGTCATGCAAAGAAATCCTGGCAACCAGCTGAAGAGTTACTGTGCACAAGCAGCTTTGCAACCGAGAGTACTAGCTGATGACTCGATTCTTAAAACCTCTGATGCCGATGAAGACAAGGAGGAGAAAGAAGCCGATCAGCCCCCCATAGACCCCGTACAAGTTCATGTGTGGAATTCCAGTGGTCAGGGCCGCGCGTAGCCCTTCGTTGATATAGATCAGAGGATTGATCAGGACAGCCCACTTGAGCCATGGAATGGTGCCAAGACTCGTCCAGGGGTAGTAGACGGCACCGAGAAAGGTCATCGGCAAGAGGATGATCGCAAAGATGAAGGCGACCTGGGTGGGAGGAACGATCGTGCCGATGGCGAGCCCAAGCGCTCCGGAGAGCACCGCTGCGATGGGGATGATGGTCAGCACGAGCGGCCAGTTGACTGAGAGATGCACGGTAGTCGCTGGTATGAAGATGGAGACGATGAAGACGACGAGTGCTGCAATGAGGGCCTGGAGAGCGCCGGAGATGATTTTGGCAGTCGCAACCCCCCAGATCGGAACAGGCGCTAGCACTCGGTCCTCAATCTCCCGGGTGAAGGAAAACTCCTGGACGAGTGGAAGAGCGACGGCTTGAATGCCTTGGGTGATGATGGAGATGCCCACGACGCCAGCGACGAGGAGCGTAGAGAACTTGGCTTCGGCGGCGGCGTTGCCGCCGATCCCCTGTCCAATCTTGGGGAACACGTAAGCCAACACAAAGACGATGAGGATAGGTTGTGAAATCACTCGTACCAGGAACATCACCCAACGAGAGACGAGCACCCGAATGTCTCGAACGACGAGTGACCAGATGGTCTGGGTATAGTGCGATCGCGTAGCTGTGGCCAAACTCATTCTCGTAGGTCCCTTCCTGTGAGTGCAAGAAAAACGCTTTCAAGCGATCCCTGTCGTACTGAGAGATTGCGGTAGCCAATATCCATGGCTACCAGCTCCTTGACCAACATCGGAAGGAGATCCGTTGGATCGTCGGTTGAGATGGTGAGTTGTGAACCCACAAAACCGATTGTCGTGCCCGGTAACGCCTCCGCTAGCATCTCCGCTAGCCCTGGGTCAGCACCCTGTAGATCAAGCGAGATCCGTGCTTGCTTTGCGTACGACCGTTTGAGTGCGGCTGGAGTGTCAAGGGCGAGCACTTGACCGTGATCCATAATGGCGATCTTCTCGCACAGCTCATCCGCCTCATCCATATAGTGGGTTGAGAGGAGAATCGTTTGTCCGGCTGCATTGAGTTCTCGTAAAATCTCCCAAAGTGCCAATCTGCTCTGTGGATCGAGACCGGTCGTGGGCTCATCGAGTACCAGAATGGTGGGGCTATGCATGACGGCACGCGCGACCATGAGTCGTTGCGCCATGCCACCCGAGAGTGCTCCTACTGGTGCCGCCGCACGCTCCTGGAGCCGGAATTGGACAAGGAGCTGATCTGCCTTTGTGCGCGCCTCCTTGGAGGTCATGCCGAAGTACCTCCCGTGGAAGGTGAGGTTCTCCCGTACACTGGGGGACCGATCGAGAGTGTTGGATTGCGGGACGACACCGAGGAAACTCTTGGCCTGGGCGGGCTTCGCGACCACGTTGATGCCGTTGATCAAGACGGTTCCAGAGGTCGGGATCACCCTGGTGGTGATCATGCCAAAGGTCGTGGTTTTACCAGCACCGTTGGGACCCAGTAGTCCATAGACGCTGCCACGGGGTATGGAGAAACTTACCCCTCGGACCGCGGCGATCGAACCAGGGTAGGTCTTCACCAGATCCTTGACTTCGATCGCAAGGTTCTGGGGGCCGAGGTCAGGGGCTACCATGAGTGTGTGAGTCCTCTCAAACTTGCCTGCGCGCAGGTAAACGTTGCTGTTGGAGCTTTGGAACAGAATGCTGGCCGTTGTTATTCCGCCATCGAGGAGGCGCGTGCACTTGGAGTCGACATTCTGCTGTTCCCTGAACTGACGCTGACCGGTTACCCGCCGGAGGATCTTCTGCTACAGCCGCAGTTTGTCGATGATAATCTCACGGTCCTTGGTGAGATGGCCAAGCGTGTTGGCGGCGATATCGTGGTGGTTGTCGGTTTTGTCCGTCGCGGTGATGACCTGCACAACTCTGTGGCGGTGCTCTTTGACCACCGGGTGCAGATGATCTACGACAAGCAGATCCTTCCTAACTATACCGTCTTTGATGAGTGTCGGTATTTTCGCCCTGGGGGCCCTCAATCACATCTCCTTGAGGTGAACGGTATGGCGGTCGGTCTTGCCATCTGCGAGGATGCATGGTCGCCACAAGGCGCGATCGCACAGGCATCGGCGATGGGTGCGGATGTGGTATTGGTGGCCAACGCCTCCCCGTACGAGATGGGTCGGCAGGCGTCTCGAGAACGACTTATGGAGGTCCGAGCTTCAGATGCATCAGTCGCGATCCTCTACTGCAACCTCGTCGGTGGGCAGGATGAACTGGTTTTCGACGGGGGCTCGTTCTTCGTGGATGCGACAGGTGCCATACAGGCGAGAGCGCCTCGTTTCGTGGAGGATCTCTTTGTCGTTGACTTCTTAGGGGAGGAGGCTCGCTACCGCAAACGCCTGCTCGATCCCCGCGGTGGCCTAAGGGTGGATGTCGAACCCGCTGGACGCCAGGTTTTAGGGATTCGACATACCCATGGTGTCACTCCGGTGACGGGCGTGACCCGATCGAGGCTTCTCGAGTCTCCAGTGGAGGGTTTCGACGCAGAGGAGGTAACGCAGGCCATTGTGCTCGGGACCCGCGACTACGTCAAGAAGAACCATGCTGGTGGTGTCCTTGTTGCGGTTTCAGGAGGAATCGACTCTGCGCTTGTTGCTGCGTTGGCGGTTGAAGCACTTGGTCCCTCGGCCGTGCAGCTTGTTGCTTTGCCGTCTCGCTACTCCTCTGAGGGTTCCTTAACGGATGCGGTGGCACTCGCTAAGAACCTCGCTTGCGAAATCATCACTCTGCCGATTGAAGCGGCCCATCATGCGCTCGCGGAGATCCTTGCACATGAGCTACCCGTCGTGGGTCTCGTCGATGAAAACCTGCAGAGTCGTATTCGCGGAATTCTGATGATGGCGCTCTCCAATGCGAATGGCCGACTGGTTCTTACCACCGGCAACAAGTCTGAGCTAGCGGTAGGTTACTCGACGCTCTATGGCGATACTGCTGGTGGATTTGCGGTGATCAAAGACCTGTACAAGACTCAGGTCTACGCGATCGCGGACTACCTCAACCGAGAGCGGGTTGTCATACCCACCGAGATTCTATCCAAGCCACCGAGTGCGGAGTTACGCCCCGATCAACTCGATACCGATACGCTTCCTGACTACCCCGTACTTGACGAAGTCCTCGCTTTGCTCATCGACCAGGACCAATCGGTGGTCCAACTTGTTGATCGAGGCTTCGAGCCCGAGATGGTGGCACGAGTCGACGCCATGATTCGACGTAATGAGTACAAACGAAGACAGAGCCCGCTCGGAGTGCGCCTCTCCTCGAAGGCTTTCGGGAAGGATCGACGCATGCCAATTAGCTCCGGATACGCGTGACTCGTGGAACGCCACGTGCTACCCGACTGGGTTGGCGGGTACGAACAACCACTCTTGCTCAATGAGGCCCAGATGGTGATCGATAGGGTTGCTCAACGGTGCATGGCGTTGGCGCAACTGGTCATGGCGACTGCCTCGGAGCGCAAACTTGCTCACGTTGAGTTCTCGCGCTGGCTCGGCGTTGCGGTTGGCCAGCTCATAGCCGTCGCTGCTCATCCGATTCCAGAACTCCTCCGACAGCCTGAGTTGGCGTCTCATCCCCTCGAGGCGTATCTTTCGCAGTCGCCAGGTCAAGAAGTTGAATCGCTTGATGAGCTGTTCTCCCTCCTCGCCGCCGATGGCGGGTGGGGTAACCGCAACCTTGCCTTCGTTGCTCGACAGCTCCGCGGAGATCTTGGCTGGTGGAGAGCGGTAGTAAATTTATAGGCAGTTTTGCCGTAATGGCTTGGATTATGGCGCTATTCGGTAGAGTTTTTACTGTGGAATCGAATCCGGGTTTGGTCGTTCGAAGCACGCGTGAAGCCCTGGTATCGAGCGGGCGGAGGGAGACGTACCGGCGGTGAGCAGGGAACGACAGGAGCGCGACGAAGAGGATCTGATCCGGCTATACCTCGGGGATATCGGTACGCACTCGCTTCTTTCCAAAGATGATGAGAGTCGTCTCGGTAGGGAGATGGAGCGTGCCAACGAGGCTCGTGAGGAGCTCAATGGCGACAACCTGACGGCGGAGCGTCGTCGCGAATTACTCATCATCGTTCGACGGGGAGAGTCTGCAAAGCAGGCCTTCATCCAGGGTAACCTGCGACTCGTCGTTTCGATCGCAAAGCGCTATCAGGCGTCTGGTCTTCCGTTGCTGGATCTGATCCAGGAGGGGAATATGGGCTTGATCCATGCGGTCGAGAAGTTTGACTGGCGCAAAGGGTTCAAGTTTTCTACGTATGCGACATGGTGGATTCGGCAGGCCATCAATCGCGGGATCGCTAATACAGGCAGGACCATACGGTTGCCAGTTCACGCAGGTGACTCCCTCGCTCGTGTCCAGCGCGCCCAAATGCGGCTCGAACTCAAGCTTGGTCGTAGCCCCACCGTCAACGAACTGGCCAAAGAGGTTGATCTTCCCTACGACAAACTCATTGAGTCGCTCAAGTTTCGTGGCGATCCGGTTTCGCTCTCGGAGCCACTTCGTGATGATGGTGATGCCGAACTCGGCGATGTAGTCGAGGATCGTTCCGCCTCCTCGCCGTTCGAGGCGGTGGCAGAGGCGATGCTGCCCTCTGAAATTGCTCGTCTGCTGTCGCCGCTGGATCAACGAGAACGAGATATTTTGAAGCTGCGTTATGGGCTTGACCGCGGAGAACCCCGGACTCTTGAGGAGGTGGGTGAGTATTTCCATCTCACGCGTGAACGGATTCGGCAGATTGAGTCGCGAGCTATGTCGAAGTTACGCCATCCCTCCGCAGATATCGGTGCGCGCGACCTCCTGACCGGGTGAGACGATCGTATCTGTTGTGCGCAAGCTTTATAGTGGAGGGATGAAGAAACTCATTTTTCTCGCTATCGTCGGTGCCCTCGTTGCAGTTGCTGCCAAGAAGGTGCGCGAAACACTCGCCTAAGGTCGTTGCTCGACGCGGTCTTGGCGACCCATGTGGATTTGTGGGAGGTCATCTCTTAGGGTAGCTGCGGTTGTTGGGGCATGTGGTGGCCTTCTTTGCTGGCGCTAGCCTCCGTAATGGCCCAGAGTCTCGGGCCGTAACGGTCTCGGCTTCGCCCCCTCTTGGTAGCGTCGGTGATGATTTTGTGGTCTATCGCTCGTGAGAAGCGTTCGGCTTTGGTGGGAAGCCTCAGCTTCTCCCGTGGAGGGGGCATGTGCGGATGGAAGGACGCTCCTCGTGAGCGCTGGTTTTCTGGTCAAACATCTGGCCTGCCTGAGGCGTCTCTGCTTGGGCTTTGATGGTGGGTTGGTGCGCTGAGCCCCACGAGTGTGTGCAGGCCACCTTGCTAGGCGCTAGTGATTCGCTGCTTGCCAACCATGCTGTGATCCCGGGCAACCCTATCTTGTGCTTGGGATGACCGACGAGGCTCACCTGTCGTGTACCGTTCAAACTCACCCGTTGTGCACCGTTCAAAAGAGTCCTCGCAACAGCTGCTCATGCGCACATCCATGGAAGGCGTCGCTACGATCGAGTGACTTACCGCAGGGCTCTCTGCGACGAGGCTTGGATGGGTCCTGACATGCCTTTTTTGGAGGTGCTGTCGCGCTATGCCGATGACTTGTGTCCATCTTGTGTTTGATTGGGCCATCGAGACGGACTCATCCCTCCGTCTGTACAGGTGGGGTTTGGTGACGGGCAGTACGTCATGGGTTGCGCACGCCTTTACCATTCGGCAGCTGTCGGTTTGAAGTGGTTTTATGAGAGCTGGTGCGCGCGATGGCGCCGCACTAATGAGCGCCCAAGAAATGGTGCAGAGCCTCCAACGAGAACGACCATGACCAAGGCGGCGTTCCGGAGGGTTCGAACGAGGTATGGTCGAGAGACCTTGGTCGTCTCCTTGAACTCCAAGATCTCCCAGCCACGCTCCTTAGCAACTTTGGTGAGCACGCGGTCAGGGTTGACTGCGACCGGATGTCCAACCATCTCAAGCATTGGAAGATCGGTATAGGAGTCGGAGTAGGCCCAGGAGCAAGCAAGATCAATGTCCTCGGCGATCGCCAGGTTCGCGATCGCCTCGACCTTGTACGGCCCATAGGCATAGAACACCAACTCACCGGTGTACTTTCCAGCCTCGTCAACGCGTGAACGTGAGCCAATGAAGCCGTCGACGCCGAGAAAGGATGCCATGGGCCCGACGACCTCCTCGGGGGAGGCAGAGACGAGAAAGACCTTGCGCCCAGCCAGATGGTGAAGGTCGATGAGCTCCATCGCCTCTCGGTAGATCAGAGGGGTAATGATTTCGCCAAGGGCTTCGGTGACGACGCGAAGTACCATCGACTGCTCCCAACCCTGAGTGAGCGAGAGCACCGCGTTCTCAAGCCGCTTGAGCCTGCGTTCATTCGCGCCAAGGTATTTGTATACCGTTTGGGCATAGAGGCTCCGCGCGACGGTCCTACGGGTGATGAGGCCTTCCTGAAAAAATCTCGTCCCAAGCGCCAGCATCGATGCACGTGCGATAACCGTTTTGTCAAGGTCAAAGAACACGCCCTCCATCGTTCTTGCCTCTTATTCTTGCGTGATAGTGAGCGGTTGAGCGATAAGGGCGATACGAATTGCATCGTCAGTCTCATCGGTTGTCAAGCAGATCACCTCATCGGCCTCGCGTAGGAGCGTGTCGCCTCGCGGAACTGCTAGGTCTCCACCTCGGACGACCGCTACCACTGAGGCTGAGCGGGGGAGCGCGAGTTCCTCGATCGTTCGATCGATGGCAGGTGACCCTGGGGCGAGCGTGACCTCTACCAGACGAGCACCCGAGCGCGAGAACTGTAAAAGGCGAACGATGGATCCCACGGAGACTGCCTCCTCGACGAGCGAAGAGATGAGGTGAGGGGTTGAAACAGCGACGTCGACACCCCAGGCTGGAGTGAAAAGCCAGTGGTTCTTCGGGTGATTGACCCGGGCAATGACTCTTGGAATGGCGTACTCCTGCTTAGCGAGGAGTGAGGTGACGAGATTGTCTTCGTCGTCCCCAGTTGAGGCGACGAGGACATCGCATTCCGCAAGGCCACAGGTGGCCAGTGTCGAGAGCTCACAACCATCACCGACAAGCCACCGGCAGGCAATCTCATGGGACAGGTGGGCGACTAAGGTCTCATCACGTTCGATGACGAGGACGTTATGACCGGCCTCGTGGAGATCTTTTGCCAAGAAGGTCCCCACTTTGCCTGCGCCGACGATCGTAACATTCATGCTTTACCTCCTGTGAGGATTTCTTTGAGTTGAGCAGCGCCTTCGGCGGTGACCAGCACAACCGCTCGATCTCCCTCCTGGGCGATGAGTTCGCGCTCGATGAGCTTTGTTGCAGAGCCACGGAGTAATGCGGCAAACTTCACAGAGTTGCCAACGTTGAGAGTGGAGAGTTGGACTCCGGCGAGCGAGGATGGCAACGAGATCTCCATGACAGAGACGGTACCACTTTGGTCTGTCCAATCAACTGGCGTATTCTCAGGAAACAGACGTCGGATCGCCTGCCCGGTTGTCCAGGTGACGGTGGCAACGGTGGAGATGCCGAGGCGCTGGTAGACAACAGCTCGACGCGGATCGTAAATCCTCGCAACCACGTTGGGGACACCGAAGACTTCGCGTGCGATCCGGGCACTGAGGATGTTGGTGTTGTCACCAGAGGTGACCGCAGCAAGCCCATATGCATCTTCGATGCGCGCCTCCTTAAGAATCTCGGGATCAAATCCCATGCCCTCAAGTTTGGTGATGTTAGGGTGGTCGGCAAGCCTTCGGAAGGAACTCGCCGTGCGGTCAAGGATCGTCACTTGATGCCCTTGGGTTGCAAGCTGGGTAGCGAGTTCTGCACCTACTCGCCCGCAGCCAACGACCAGAATACGGTCGGATGTCACCTTACCTCCATTACGCCGAAAAAGACCAGATTAACTTAGTCTTGTCCCACCGGTTAAGTTCAGCATAGGCTGTACTATCGTCGTCCATAAGCGAGCTTTGAGGAGAGTTACGATGCCCGATGAAGATTCAGGTTCGGCGCATGGTCGATTCCAACGGGGTTTCGAGGTCCGTCCTCCGCGCGCATTACCTCGTCTTGAGTCGTTCAATGTGCCTGAGAAGCTGAGCTACCGAATCAAGAATCGCCTACTCGGCCCACCTCTGGTGACCGAGGACCTCGATGAGCAGCGTATCGGTAAGCCGACCGCCCTTGCGATCCTCTCCTCGGACGTAATGTCTTCGTCGGCCTATGCGACCGAGGCGATGCTCGGCGTTTTGGTGCCAGCGGTAGGTCTCGCTGCCTTCGCACTCGTGGTGCCGGTTTCATTTTTGGTACTCGTTGTTCTCATCTTTGTGACCGCCTCCTACCTCGAGGTGATTAAGGCCTACCCTAAGGCAGGTGGAGCTTACGTCGTTGCTCGCGATACCTTTGGAACGGGTCTCGCACGGGTGGCGGCGGCATCGCTTTTTGTGGACTACACGCTCACGGTCGCGGTGTCGATCTCGGCTGGCGCTGATGCGCTCGCCTCTGCGGTTCCGGCCCTGACGCCCTATGTCACGGTGATCACCGTGGTGTTTGTGATCGGGATCGCCTATGGTAACTTACGCGGCATACGCGAGGCAGGCAAGACGTTTGCGGTGCCGACCTATCTCTTCATCGGCTCGATGTTCTTGATGATCGGTGTGGGTGTTGTCCGTGGGATCTTTGGCCATCTTCCCGTCTATACCCATTTTGGTCCTGGTGTCTATCCGGCCGGTACCGCAGGTGTTGGCCTGCTGCTTGGGGCCTCTGTCTTCATCTTTTTGAAGGCCTTCGCCAGTGGTGGTACGGCGCTCACCGGAACCGAGGCGATCTCGAACGGCGTCTCGGTTTTCAAGGACCCACAACCCCGCAACGCTCGCATCACCCTCGTTGTGATGAGCGTGATCCTAGGAACACTCCTGATAGGCGTCTCAGGGCTCGCTGCCGTCACGCATGCGACGCCCTATCTCTCTGGAGACCCAACCGTTCTCTCACAGATCGCCAAGGCGGTCTTTGGCACCTCTGTGATTGGCCGCATTCTCTATGTTGCGCTCGATATCTTCACGATGGGCATCTTGACGTTGGCGGCCAACACGAGTTTCGCTGGTTTACCCTTTCTCGCCTCCTTCGCCGCCTCGGATGGATTTTTACCCAAGAGCTTTACCGTGAGGGGCCATCGACTGGTGTACTCGACCGCCATCGTCGTCCTCGCAGCGGTCTCTGTTATCCTGTTGGTTGCCACCAACTCCAACGTCTATACGCTGATCTCGCTCTATGCGATCGGCGTGTTCACTGGGTTCACCATTGCCGGAGCAGGCATGGTCAAACACCATTTCATGACGCGTGAGAAGAGCTGGAGGCGTCGAGCGGCTATCAACGGCGCGGCAGCCGTTCTATCGGGGGCAGTCGACATCACGTTCATCGTGACTAAATTCACCTCTGGCGCATGGACAATCGTGATCATTGTGCCGGTGTTGGTCTTGATCTTCACGCGATTCAAGCGCTCTCACGACAGCGAGGAGGCGGCGCTCAGGGATGGGCTTGCGGCGGTCGAACATGAGGTGTTACCGCGTAAGCACAAGGTGCTGATCCTCGTTGATCGGGTCGACGTCGCGACGGTGACAGCGCTCAACTATGCAAGGATCCTTGCGTCGGACTCGGTGACGGCTCTTCACTTTGTCACTGACGAAAAGCATGCTCAGGCACTCGCCGCCGACTGGGAGTCGGGGGGGCTTGGGCGAACTCCGCTTGAACTGCTGGACTGTCAGGATCGCAGGTTGCGTAGAGCTGCGGGCCAGGTGGTACTCGATGCGTTGAGTGATGGAGATTCGCAGGTGTCGGTGCTCATTCCGCATCGGGTCTACCCACGGTTCTCTGGTTCGCTTCTCCATGACCAAACATCAGCATCGCTTGCTGAGGTGATTGCGCAGCTCCCTCACGCGACACCGATCCTCATACCGCATCGCGTGAAGCCAGGTCGCCAGCAGGCATCGGCGCCGACAGGCACGAAGGCGCTTCGAACCGATGAGCCACCGTTGGATCCCGCGGTGACCCAGGAGGAGGCTGCAGATGGTGTCTCCCAAATCGCTCGACTAAAACTACGAGAACGAACCCGCGTGATCGGTCGTGTATCCTCCATTCGCATGAGTTCATACCATGGCACTCCATCGACTGCGGCTCGACTCGAGGATGCGAGCGGTGGGTTGATGTTAGTCTTTCCTGGTAGGAGCGCTATTCCCGGCCTGAACTCTGGTATGAATGTGAGTGCAGAGGGAACCGTGGTAGAGGTCGATGGTCACCTCGCTATGATCAATCCCTTGTACGAATTCTTACCGTTGACTACGAAATAGCGTGAAAACGTGCAGTAGAGAGAGCGTGATGTATGCCAAAACCCCTAGTCATAGTTGAGTCTCCGACCAAGGCGCGCACGATCGCTCGCTTTCTCGGCGATGGCTATGTCGTTGAGTCCTCCGTAGGGCACATCCGAGATCTTCCTCGTTCGGCCAAAGACATACCAGCCGCTGCAAAAGCGCAGCCATGGTCGCGACTCGGTGTCAATGTGGAGGAGAACTTCACACCGCTCTATATCATTCCAGCTGAGAAGAAGGAGCAGGTTAAGAAGCTCAAGGCGCTCCTCAAGGATGCCGACGAGCTCTATCTTGCTACTGACGAGGACCGTGAAGGCGAGTCGATCGCCTGGCACCTTCTGGAGGTGCTCAAGCCTTCGATACCGATTCATCGCATGGTCTTCCACGAGATCACTGATAACGCTATCGCCCAAGCTCTAGCGTCGCCGCGTGCATTGGACCAGCACTTGGTGAATGCTCAAGAGGCACGACGGATCCTCGACCGGCTCTATGGGTACGAGGTCTCGCCGGTACTCTGGAAAAAAGTGATGCCCAAGCTGTCAGCGGGACGCGTGCAATCACCGGCAGCTCGCTTGCTTGTCGAGCGAGAGCGGGAGCGTATGCAGTTCCGGTCCTCGAGCTACGCGGACCTTGATGCGACGCTGGCAGGTGCTGATGAGGAGCGCGAATTCCATGCGCGGTTAACTCATATCGATGGTCAGCGGGTTGCGCAGGGCCGGGATTTTCTGCCTACCGGTGGTCTCAGCCCGGCCGCTCAAGAACAGGGGGTGGTCGCACTGGGTCATGGGGACGCTACCCTGTTAGCGGCTGGCCTTGCGGGAGCTGCGTTCACCGTGGCGAAGGTGGAGGAGAAGCCGTATCGTCGATCGCCGAGTGCTCCTTTCATGACGTCTACGTTGCAGCAGGAGGCAGGTCGACGGCTGCGATTCTCGTCATCGAGAACCATGAGCGTCGCACAGCGGCTCTATGAGCGTGGTTTCATCACCTACATGAGAACAGATTCAGTCATCCTTTCGGGAGAGGCATTGACCGAGGCACGGCGGGTGATCAGTGCTCGATTCGGTGCGGGCGAGCTCCCCGCTAACCCTCGGGTATACCGATCCAAGATCAAGAATGCCCAAGAGGCACATGAGGCAATTCGACCGGCGGGGGATGAGTGGCGTGCACCCGATGAACTCGATGGACAGCTCGCTGGCGACGAGTTGCGACTCTATGAGCTCATCTGGAGGAGAACGCTTGCCTCTCAGATGAACGATGCGATAGGGGTGGTCGTCTCTGTCACCATCGACGCGCCAGTGACTGCACCAGTCAACCTCTCTGGCCAGCAGCTTCCTTTGGGGGCTCCTAGCACCTTTGCTTCTTCCGGTCGTGTGATCAACGCACCTGGCTTTTTTCGAATCTATCAAGAGTACACCGATGAGAATGAGGATGCCCAGGAGTTGCCTCAAGTGGTTGGTGGGCAGCAGCTCAGCCAGCGAGGCATTGAGGTCATCGACCATGTCACCAATCCGCCGGCTCGCTACACTGAGGCCACCCTCGTCAAGGCGTTGGAGGAGCGTGGCATTGGACGCCCATCCACCTACGCCAGCATTATCTCGACGTTGCTTGATCGCGGTTACGCGTGGAAAAAGGGCCAGGCCCTGGTGCCTACGTTTGTTGCCTTTGCCGTCGTCCAGCTGATGGAGCGCTACTTTGCCGACCTCGTCAACTATGACTTTACCGCTCAGCTCGAGGATGAGCTGGATGCGATCGCCTCTGGTGAGCGTGAAGCTATCCCGTATCTTCGTCACTTCTACTTTGGAGATGACAATGATGGACTGAAAGAGGAGGTGCTGGTACAACTCGGCGAGATCGATGCCCGCATGGTGAATACGATTCCAATCGGCCTGACCGACGATGGACGCGAGGTTGTTGTGCGGGTGGGGCGTTACGGCCCCTACGTTCAGCTCGATGATCAGACGGCGAGCCTGCCAGATACGGTTGCCCCTGATGAGCTGACGATGGAGAGCGCGCTAGCGTTGCTCTCGTCCTCGCAGGTCAAGGAGCGACCGCTCGGCGAAGTTGATGGCACCCCGGTCTTTGCCCGCCTCGGTCGTTATGGAGGGTACGTCCAGCTTGGAGAGGGTGATAACAAGGAGTTGAAACGCGCATCACTTTTCCCGTCGATGACGGTTGAGTCAGTCACCCTTGACGAGGCGCTTTCACTTCTCTCACTCCCTCGATCGGTTGGTGTCGACCCTGAGACTGGTCATGAAATTTTTGCCCAGAATGGTCGCTTCGGCCCCTATATGACGCGCGGACGCGAGACGCGATCGCTGGACAAGCCGGAGGAGATCTTCACCGTCACCCTCGACGAGGCGCTCGAGAAGTTCAGAGAACCCAAGCGGCGTGGCGCTCGCCGTGCGAGCTCAGTCGAGTTAGGAGTCGATCCTGAAGGAGAGGCGAAGGTCGTGTTGCGCTCTGGCCGTTTTGGCCCTTATGTCACCGATGGCAAGGTCAACGCCTCGCTGCCACGCGGGATGGAGCCGACTGAGGTGACGCTCGAGCAGGCGCTGGATCTGCTCAATGAACGCAGGGCCAAGCTCAACAACGATCGTGGATGATCACCATCGCGGCGCGCTTGTGGTGCTGGAGGGTCCCGACCGCGTCGGCAAGTCGACCCAGGTTGAAAGGCTCGCTCAGTGGTTCAGGGGGCGTGGGCGATCGGTCTCAGTCTCGCGCGAACCTGGAGGTGACGCCTTGGGGGAGGCTATTCGCACTATGCTCCTTGGCGAATCTGTTGACGGGTGGACCGAGCTCTTCCTCTTCCTTGCGGTGCGTGCGCGCCATCTTAGTTCGGTGATCGAGCCAGCACTGAGTCGGGGCGAGCTCGTAATCCTCGACCGCTACACTCCTTCCACCCTTGTCTATCAGGGTGCGCAGCTTGGCGAGGAATTGGTCACCCAACTGGCGACCTTGCCGGTCTTTCGGGAGCCGGATGCGACTATCGTTCTCGACTGTCGAGAGCCATTGGCAGCACTTGACTCTGCAGATCGGTTTGAGCACTCTGGGCTCACCGGTTGGCACGAGCGTCGCAATGGTTATCGGGCCCTCGCCCGTCGCCACGGTTGGCTGCTCATCTCCGGCGATGGCCCGCCCGAGCTGGTGACCAAGCGCCTTGTCGAGACGCTCGTGAAGAGGGTGACTGGATGAGAACGCTGGCAGACTTTGCTGCGTATCGACCCGCAACGATCAGCCGTATTGCCCAGGCTCTGGCTGCGGACTCCTCTAGCTATCTGTTGAAGGGACCTCGCGGTTCTGGAGCTGATGAGCTGTTGGGTGCTATTGCCCAGACGTTGGTGGGGGACTGTGGGGGATGTGGTGAGTGTGCATCGTGTCGCGCAGTGGCAGATGGTGAACACCCCGATGTCCTCTTGGCCCAGGGCGAGCAGCACAAGCCAGTGGCAGTAGAGGAGCTGCGTCGGATTGTACGGTTCGCGAGCCTTGCCCCCACGCAAGCACGATATCGCGTGGTGGTTATTCCAGATATCGATACATTACGGCTGACTTTCCCGGTAATTCTCAAGGCGCTTGAGGAGCCCCCCACGGCCACAAAGTGGCTGCTTTCAGCTGCGCTCATCGGTTCGGAACTTGCTCCGGTAGCCTCACGCTGTCTCACCATCGAACTGGAGGCCCCGAGTGATGTTGAAATCGAGCATCGTTTTCGAGAACACAAACTGGAGCCCAGTGCGCTACTGATCAAGTGGACACGCCATCGTCTCGATAGGGTAGAGCTATTTGCGCGACTGACGGATCCCGAGCGATATCTGTCCACCTATGCGGATCTGCCTAGCCTGATCAGAGAGGATGCGAGGTGGTGCATGGAGTTGGCCCATCGGCTGATGCCCGAGGAGCTTGGAAGCGCCGGAGAATCAGAGGAGATCATCCAGTGCGGCCTCGAAGTTCTTGTGGCGGCGCACACTGACGACGGCGATTGGCTTCGCCGTGCAACTCGAGCCTCAGCATCGCTGAATCGACATCTTCCCCTCCAGCTCGTGTTGGCTGAGCTGATTCTGCGTTCTGGATAGCTAAGCTACTCCCAGACTGATAGTAAGCCCGGGTAGCTCAGTCGGTAGAGCAGCTCACTCGTAATGAGCAGGTCAGGGGTTCGAATCCCCTCTCGGGCTCCAGGCAAAGGCCGGAGGTGTCACGATCCGACAGGCGAGGATACGTCGTTGCATTGGACGCCGGCGTCTGTGTTGCGGTTGAGCGCGACAGATGAGTTTGAATGATAGGACAATGAGTGGCGGATAAAAAGAACTTCTCCTCCGATGCGATGCAGTATGCGGAAAATCTCTATTCAGCTGCCTTTCGAATGACACACAACGCGGCTGACGCTGAGGACTTGGTGCAGGAGACCTTCCTAAAGGCCTATCGTGGTTACGATTCCTTTCAGGAGGGAACGAACCTGAAGGCGTGGCTCTATCGTATCCTTACGAACACCTACATCAACATCTACCGTGCCAAAAAACGACGCCCAGACGAGAGCAACCTCGAAGATGTTGAGGACCTGTATCTCTATCGTCGCTTAGGCGGTCTTGAGGCGGTGCAGGCGGGACGCAGCGCCGAGGAGGAGGTGCTCGATCGGATCACCGACACCGACGTGAAGGGGGCCATCGACTCACTCCCAGATCAGTTTCGGTTGGCCGTCGTGCTCTCCGATATCGAAGGTTTCTCCTACAAAGAGATCGCTGAGATCATGGATGTACCGTTGGGGACCGTGATGAGTCGACTCCATCGGGGAAGAAGAGCGATGCAAAGAGCGTTACTGGAGTTGGAACTTCGGAAAGCCGCAGTAAGTGGTAATCTCGAAGAGGGTAACCGGTCGTAAGGATCATCGAGGATATGGATGCTTTGAGAACAGTCGATAGTGATGACGAGCCGGAGGAGTGCCGGAAGGTAATCGCGCAGCTCTACGAGTTTCTCGATAGCGAGCTTACTGACGATCGCCGTGAACGGGTGCGCGAACATCTCGATCACTGTGGTTCATGTCTGGAGGCGTTCGAGTTCGAGGCTGAACTTCGCGCGGTGATCGTCTCCCACTCGAAGGAACAGGTTCCTGAGAGTTTAATGCACAAACTTGCTCTGCTGATAGAGGAGGAGGATCGCCTTGCGCCGAATGGAAGTTCGGAATAGTTCCAACCTTTGATTCGTTGTAGGGAGTATGCCTTACGGAGGGGATGAAATAGTGAATGTTCCAGACTCGTCTGGAACTGGTCGGCCTGCTCGGACATTTGAAAAAGGTCGAGTATGCAAAGAGCCTGGGTGCGGGACAGCACTCTCAATCTACAACAAGGGTAAGTACTGTTATCTCCACGAACCCCTGGTGGTCCCGCGGACACGTGGCCGCAAAAAAATCGCCTAAGCTGGCAACAGGAGGTGGTGCATGGCTGAAGTCATCGCTCGACGTTTTGCCTTGACCACAGCAAAACTCCTCATTCACCAGTCGTCTGAGCACTCTCTTCGCGACTATCGGGAACTCTCGTCGACGGCGAGCCGGGTTGTCCATGATCTGACTAATCTCGATCTTGGCCCTGAGACGCTCGTTGTTGAGGGAGTCGATCGTGAGGGCTGGGCAGAACGTAATATCAACTCGTATGCAGCGCTCATTGACCGATTAGCTCCATCGCGTTCGAGCTCCATCGGTATGGCTGAGTTAAACGCAGTGGCGCTCGGCGCGCTGCTGGGGAGTTTCGCGGGCAAGGTTCTCGGTCAATACGACCCAGCGTTCGCCGTGGCAACGCCCGCAGTGTGGATGGTTGATGAGAACATTGATCACTTTGCAGGACAAGCGGAACTCGACCCTGACGAGGTCGCCTTATGGGTTCTGGTGCATGAACTCACCCATCGGGCCCAGTTCTACGGAGTTCCGTGGTTTCGCGACCGCCTACTCGAGTTGATGGGCCAACTTTTTAAGGCGTCTACGATCTCTCCTGTCGATCTCGTCGGTGAGGTCTTCGCGAGGTTACGGGGCCTTGGCTCGGGTGAGCCGATCGAGGTCTCCACCCTCTTCTTGCCTGAACGACTCCGGTCAGTAGCGAAGGAGGCGACTACCATGATGACGGTCGCTGAGGGGCACGCGGAATGGGTGATGCGTCAGGTGTCTAAGGACATCATTCCTTATCGGGAAGAGTTTGAGCGGGTGATCGACGAACGAAGGCAGTCCACGGGCGTGGCAAAAATTGTCTCACAGTTCTCCGGGATTGCATCGAAGCGCAGGCAGTACTCAGTAGGGCTACGGTTCTTTGAGGTCATTGCCACGGAGGATCGTCACGCTCCACAGCGTGTTTTTGCCTCGCCAAACGGCCTGCCTCAGGTTGGGGAACTGGACGATCCGAGTCGGTGGCTCCGCCGTATGACGAGGAGGGCAACGTCTGTCCCGCACTCATAGGCGGGTATCCCTTTTCGGTTTTGGAGGCGTCCGATGGGACTGCGCGGAGATACAGTAGGCTCATGATGGGTATCCGTCGAGAGACCATAGAGAGAGAACTCAATACTCACGGGGTTTCGCTTCCTGAGCTGATTGCCCGCTCTGACCTCGATCAGTGGGGATCAGAGCCGGTACGGATAGGCATCTCTGGGGGGCGCGACTCGATGGGCCTCGCGCTGCTTGCGTGGGCCAACAATCAAAGGGTTATCGGCATTCACGTCGATCATGGGCTTCGTACCCAATCACACCTCGAGGGCGCCAGGATCGCAGACGCTTTGAGTCCCTACGGCATTGGGATCGTTGAGTACCGCGTAGCCCTCCAGGCAGGCGGCAACCTTGAGGATCGGGCACGGCAGGTGCGACTTGCCAAACTGGGGGATGCGGCCACGGCCCACACGATGGACGACCAAGCTGAGACGGTACTCGCCAACCTGCTTCGAGGTGCCGGCTTGGTTGGGGTCGGTGGGATGCAGCCTGGACGTAGGCATCCGATCCTCGGGCTGCGTCGCAAAGAACTCCATCTTCTCTGCGATGCGGCTCGCATATGGTCCTTTGATGACCCCAGCAATGTGGACCCACGCTTTGTACGAAATCGAGTGCGGAGCGAGCTGTTGCCATTAGCGGGTGGGATTGTGCAACGCGATGTCGTACCCATTCTCGCTCGCACCGCTCTGCGTTCTCAGGAGTATCAAGAGGCTATCGAGGAGCTCTTGAGCGTGGGATCGTGGCGCCTTACGGAGCTCCCTCCTGTGCTCGCACGTCACCGACTCAATGAGGCGATCTCGAAAAGTTTGGGGCTTAGACTCGATAGTGCACATTTGGAACACATTCGTGAGGTCATGGTCGGCCAGCGTGCTGCTCACCAGATCGTTGGTGCGATCACCGTTCGCAGGTTGGACAATGCACTGGTGTTCGACGACAGCAGTGGCAATCGCCTCCTGCGGCTTCCGGTATGAAGAGACAGTACTGGCTCGACCTGGGTTCATCCAACTGAACCGTCTCGATGAGGCACTTGTCGCGTGGGTCCCCGGTGGGCAAGCGAGGTAGTAGGGCCGTCACTCAGGTGACCGCTGGATGAGTCTCGTTGGCGGTGGGTAGCAAAACAGGGCCATGACCCAAAGGGCGAGTTCGACCAAGGTGGCTGGGGTTCGGGAGGGGGTTGATCCGAGGGCCTGTCGTTGAGGGTAACGATGATGCCATGGTCCTAAGATGGACTGGGTTGCTGGGCTCGCGGAGAGAGGTTCGAAGTATGGGTTGGCGTGATGAGGATAAGCATCTTGGTGAGGTGGTGGTCAGTGCTGAACGGATCGCGCAGAGAGTAGAGGAACTCGGCGCAACGATTACCCAGGACTATCAGGGTCGTTCCCCGCTTTTGATCGGAGTTCTCAAGGGCGCATTCGTCTTCATGACCGATCTCGCGAGGGCGATTGATCTCCCGGTGAGTGTTGATTTTATGGCAGTCTCGTCGTATGGAGATGCCACAAAGACCTCCGGCGTTGTCAGGATCATCAAAGATCTCGATATCGATCTCGTTGATCGAGATGTCCTGTTGGTGGAGGATATCATCGAGAGTGGGCTTACCCTTCGCTATCTGCTGCACAACCTGCGTTCTCGCAATCCCCAGTCCCTGAGGGTGTGTACTCTCCTTCTCAAAGAGGGTGAGCAACGGGAGTTAGTCGCCCCTGATTACGTCGGGTTCTCAATTCCACGGGAGTTTGTGGTCGGCTACGGTCTTGACGTGGCCGAACGGTATCGGAACCTCTCCTATATCGCGAAGTATCGCGAGAACCTCTAGTGACCACGCGCGATGAAGCAGTGGCCGCGGTTGGAGAGGTCCTCGCCTACCTTGGCGGCCGCAACGGTGCGCGCTTTGATCAGGAAGTCTACGACCACACGCCGGATCGATGGATCGCTTTTCTCGAGTCAGCGACCGACGGGATGGGTGAACCGGAGGCGCCGAAGGTCCGTTTTCAGCTGGCCGACAGCGGTCCAGTTCGCTTGAGCGAGGTGACCTTCTACTCGTTGTGTGAACATCATCTGCTACCGTTTTTTGGAAATGTGACGATTGAGTACTCTCCCACGGACTCCGTGGTTGGGATCTCGGCGTTGGTTCACATCGTTGAACGACACGCTCATCGCCTCCAACTCCAGGAGCGCATGACTCGCGATATCGCGCAAGACGTTGCAGAGATGACTGGATCTGATGAAGTCAAGGTAGGTGTAGTTGCTGAGCATCTGTGCATGTCAATGCGTGGAGTGACAAAGCCTGGCATTCAGGTAAGCACCCAGTTTGTCGCGTCAGCCAAGGCGCTGGGTGAGGCGAGATGAGCGGTATGTTCATGTTGTCTGGCCAGCCGCGACCTGCTGTGATGGGAATCGTCAATGTCACGCCGGACTCCTTCTCGGACGGAGGGCGCTACGTCCACACCCAGGACGCTATCGATCATGGCAGAGAACTCTTTGCCCAAGGAGCAACCATCGTCGATGTCGGTGGCGAATCAACTCGTCCAGGGGCGCAGACTGTCCCCGACGACGAGGAGAGACGCCGAGTGCTGCCGGTGATTGAAGCACTCGCCGAGCTAGGTACCGTCTCGATCGATACTCGTAAGGAGATAGTTGCTCGGGCGGCGCTCCAAAGTGGAGCGACGATCGTCAACGACGTCAGTGCGTCGCTTGGCCGGGTTGCGGCGGAGTTCGGTGCTGGCTGGGTTGCGATGCATGCCCAGGGTGATCCCGCGACGATGCAACGAGCGCCCCACTACATCGATGTTGTCGATGAGGTTTTTCGCTTCCTCGAGAGATGTCGCCAAGATGCCGAGAGCTTTGGAATTCGCGAGCTCTACTTGGATCCAGGAATAGGTTTTGGCAAGTCGCTCCACCACAATCTGGAGCTGTTACGCCATCTCACACGGTTTGGGGACCTTGGCGCGCCCGTGCTGGTTGGGATCTCTCGGAAGTCTTTCCTGGCTGGGCTCTCGCGATTGAGCCGAATCGAGGATCCAGCACAACGCGGAGAGGAGAGTCTTGCCGCAAATATCTGGGCGCTGACGCACGGCGCCTCGGTAGTGCGCGTGCATGAGGTCACACCTGTGGTGGAGTATCTCAGACTTGTCGAAGCGATGCGGAACGCTGGGCAACATGCGGAGCGCGGGGCAATGAGGTGAGTGACGTCATCGAGATCCCCCATATCGCGCTCATGGTGCGCGTGGGTCTGTCAGAGGCAGAACGGGCCACCCCTCAGCCACTTGTGATTGGTGTTCGCCTGACTCTCAACGTCGAACGTGGTCTTCACGATGACCTTGCAGGCACCTTCGACTACTCGTTGTTGGATCGGGTGATTCCAGCGGCGCTTGAGCCAGCTCCAAAACTCCTCGAAACGCTGGCTGAACGTATCACCGTAGGCATCATGGAGGAGACGGAGTATTCGCGGATCGACACGATCGAGATCTCGGTTACCAAGTGTCAGCCTCCCATCTCGCTGACCTCTGATGGGGTGACGGTTACGCTGGTCACACGCGGCTCCCACGACTCAGAGGCGGCCCAACGGTGAAGGTCTATCTTGGACTAGGTGCAAACCTTGTCGCGCCACAGCGCCAGATGGAGGGCGCGATGGAACGGTTGGGAGAGCCACTTTCGGTGTCTTCGCTCTACCGCACCGCGCCAGTCGGTGGGCCAGCAGATCAGCCAGATTACCTCAACGCAGTGATGACGATGGATTGGGATCGATCACCCTTCGCGTTGCTCGCCCTGATCCATCGCATAGAGGCGGCTTTTGGAAGGGAGCGATTGGTACGCTTTGGTCCGCGCACGCTCGACATCGACATCCTTCATATCCCCGGTCTGGCGATTACTAGCTCCGATCTGTGCGTGCCACATCCTCGGATGGCCGAGCGAGACTTTGTGCTGGTACCATTGTCTGAACTCGACCCGATCGTGGCGACAGCTCTCGGGTTCACCGGTGCCACGCCAGAGGGAGTAACGAGGATCGCCCAGTTCGATCAGGTAGCTGGTCGTTGGATAATGAATAAGCGAGGGTCGATGGAGAAAGACGGTCTCGTTCGAGACAGAACGACAGGCTCGCTAGGCGAACAGGAGGCGTCGCAGTGACAGAGCTACTGCTCACAGTGGATATCGGCAACACCGAGACCGTTTTTGGTTTCTACGAGCTTGGTCCGTCGAGCACTGGCCGCCGAGCTGAGGACGGTCTTCTTGCGCATCTACGTTTGGCGACAAGAGTTGATCGAACAGTCGACGAGATCTATCTGCTGCTGCGTCAGTTTCTCGATGCGCGTGGGTTGTCATTCTCAGAACCGATGACCGGAGTGATCATCTCCTCTTCTGCCTCGAGTGCGACACAGGCGATGATAGACGTGTCTCGTGGGTGGCTGTCGATTGAGCCACTGGTGCTGGGTCGGGGACTCGATATCGGTCTGAAGATCCGTTATGACAACCCTGCAGAGGTTGGTCCGGATCGGCTGGCGGATGCTGTCGGGGCCCATGACCTCTTTGGTGGCCCGGTGATCGTCGTAGACCTTGGAACTGCAACCACCTTCGATGTCGTGGCAGCGGATGGTGACTATCTCGGTGGTGCAATCTGCCCCGGTGTGATCGTAGCACTTGATGCGCTTGTCTCTCGGGCAGCAGCCTTGCGCAAAGTAGAACTCGTAGCACCGCGATCCGTCATCGGTAAGACCACGGTCGAGTCGATTCAGGCGGGTGTGCTGTATGGGATCAAGGGTCAGGTAACCCAGATCGTGGCTGACACTGAGGAGCTCATCGGTCCAGCAACAGTGATCGGCACGGGTGGGCTTGCTGAGTTGTTGGCACCCTTCATCCCTGTGATAACCCACGTTGAGCCATGGCTGACTTTGCACGGCCTTAGACTTATTTGGGAGCGGAATCGTCCACTGACGATGGTAAGAGGCGGCGGAAGGGTTACTGAGTGAACAATGAGGCGGAGTCGCCAGTCGAAGAGAACATACCCTATGAAGTGGTGGGGGTGGAGCCAATTGGGCCAGTGCGTGCATCCTTCGAACACCTGGCTGCGGACAGCAGGACCGACCGAGTCGTAACCATCGCTGGCCGGCTGATGCGCTTCCGACGGCAAGGAAAGCTAGCCTTCGGCGATCTCGTCGACTCGAGCGGAACGATCCAGGTGCTGTTGCGACGGGAGACCACTGACGATTTCGATCGTTTTGTCCATCAGCGAGTACTTGGCGATTGGATTAGCGTTACTGGTCTGGTGATGACATCACGAAGCGGTGAACTCTCCGTGGAGGTTGCGACATGGCAGCTTCTCGCACATGCTCGCCGCAATTTTGGAGACAAGTGGCGTGGTATTAACGATCCTGATACCCGTTATCGTCAGCGTTATGTTGATCTCTGGGCAAATCCGGCGGTGCGTGAGCGGCTGCTGATTCGGTCTCGCATCATCGCACAGCTCCGTAGAGACCTGACGGATCGTGGATTTATTGAAGTCGAGACACCGATCCTCCAGCCAGTCGCTTCAGGAGCGATTGCGAAGCCATTCGTGACCCACCATAATGCTCTCGACACCGATCTCTTTCTTCGGATTGCCCCAGAGCTCTATCTAAAGCGGCTTGTGGTAGGAGGCTTTGAGCGGGTCTTTGAACTTGGGCGCGATTTTCGTAACGAAGGGCTTTCTCCAAGGCATAACCCTGAGTTCACGATGCTTGAGGTCTACCAGGCTTACACCGATGTCTACGGGATGATCAAACTCACGGAGTCCCTTATCTCACATGCGGCGATGTCAGCTCAGGGTTCCTTGCAGATTACCTGTCAGGGCCAGATGATCGATCTCACTCCTCCGTTCCGGCGAGCAACGATGGAGGAGCTCGTATCGGAGTCCCTTGGACAGGTGGTCTCTCTTGAGCAGGGACGGGAGGAACTTGTGCGGCTCGCTGCCGATCACGATGTCAAGGTTGAGGCAGGCGATGGGCCTGGGCGTATTCTCTTCTCGCTTTACGAAGAGCTTGTCGAGTCAACGTTGGCTCAACCGACGTTTGTGCTCGATTTCCCGAAAGAGGTATCGCCGCTGGCAAGAGATCATCGCGATCCCGCCAAGGTTGGCCGTGTCGAGCAGTTCGACCTCGTGATCTTGGGTCGAGAGGTCGGTACCGCCTACTCAGAGTTAAATGATCCTGATGAGCAGCGTCGACGATTCCTCCAACAGGCACAAGCTCGCTTGGAGGGAGACGATGAAGCGATGGTTCTCGATGAGGACTTTCTTCGAGCGCTTGAGCATGGCATGCCACCGACAGGCGGACTTGGCATTGGGGTGGACCGTCTTGTTATCCTGTTAACGGATGCTCCTCATATCAAGGAGGTCATCGCTTTCCCTGCGCTTCGTCCGGAACAATCTTGATCGGCCAGCCCTGACCGATGGAGCACTGCCTCCAGATTTTAGAGTGTATTGAAAGTGGCGGGTGCAGTTGGGCCGGGAAAACATATGAGGACCGCCGGAACGGAGGGGTAGCAACTGCCACACGTTAGTTTAAGATACGTGCTTTATCTACGTTAGATGGGTACATTACTTGGCATAGGAGAGACCCAATCAATATCGAACGAGCGGCAGCGCTTGGAGTATCCAAGCAGACTCTCCGCAAGTGGGATGACGAAGGCTTACTATAACCGACCGAGATAACCCTCGGTGGCCACCGGCGTTATGACCTGGCAAAAATCCAGACCCCTCGCTTTCGACCCATCGGACAGCCACCACGCAAAACTGTCGCCTATGCACGAGTCTCATCGAGAGACCAAAAACAAGACCTAGATCGCCAAGCTCGAATGCTCGAACTTTACTGCTCGTCCCAAGGCTGGGAGTATGAGTTAGTCACCGACATTGGTTCTGGTATGAACTATCACAAGAGAGGGCTTCAACAGCTACTCGATGGAATTATCAACGGCGGTGTGCAGAGGCTCGTCATCGCCCACAAAGACCGGCTTCTACGATTCGGTGCTGAGCTGGTCTTTGCCGTATGCGAAGCCAAAGAGTGCGAAGTCATAATCCTTAACCAAGGGAAGAACACGTCCTTCGAGGAAGAGCTGACCCAGGACATTTCAGAAATCATCACCGTGTTCAGTGCTCGGCTCTATGGCTCGCGCTCGAATAAGACCAAGCAGATGATCGAGTCCATGCAAGAGGCGATCGCCAAACCGTGATAACCGCCCACAAGATCAGGTTAGAGCCGACTAACGTCCAGCGTACCTATCTCGCTCGGGCAGCGGGCACTGCTCGGTTCGCCTATAACTGGGGCCTTGGCCGGTGGCAAGAGGAGTACGAACTCCACAAGGCCGACCCTTCGCATCCC
>JAKAQL010000053.1 GCA_021822605.1 Actinomycetes bacterium | reverse complement strand
CCATCCTTGAGATGCTCTTTGGCGAGTTGGTCCTCGATGTGTGACTGCTTGGGACCTAGCCAGTCCATCGCATGGTAAAGGTCATCCTCATCAACTGCCGAGACTGAGCACACCTCACCGAGTGAACTCGTCGCGGTCTCCGCCCGGAGCCCCCTGGCGCAGGCGAGTTTTGAGGAGGGACGAATGACCTGGGAGATGATCATCGCAAGAACGAGATCACGTTGTCTTGAGGGAACTGGATCGATGAGGGTATCAAGGCCAAGGTTACGTATTGTTCCAAGGACCGCAGCCACGTGTCCATGGGGAAGACTCCGGGTGATCTCGAAGCTCCCACCCAGCTCTGCCTTTCGAGGTTGATTCGCCAGGAGGGATCGAAGTGCTTCGATCTTCTCGGGTGACCAGTGACTTAAGTTAGCGAGCGTTCGAGTCTTTACCTTCCCATTCTCGCGGTAGCTCTCGCGTAGCAGTATGGCCGGTGGGGAGTTGCGATTGGGGATCGTGGCCACGTACATGCTTACTATCTTACACGTCGATAACACTCATGTCAAGACCATTACCCACTAATCTTTAACATTCCTGAGAATACATGCCTACACTCATAACCGCCCAAGGCACCAAGATGCTGCTCAAGGCTCAATTTGGGGGTGAGATCGGGCTAATTTGGGGGGAACTTCGGGCTAGTAGCGCGCTTGGGTGATTGCAAATCGAGCAATTCACCTCTCCTTGTTGTTGATTTAGCTACACTTCAGAGGGCAAGGAGGAGGTTATTCGATGAAGGTGGCACTCATTGTCGTCGGCGTACTTGTTCTTTGTATCGTCGGCGCTTTTTTTATTTCGACCTCGCTCGGCGTCGCTGCAACTATCGGCGGCATTTTTTTCATGATCGTGTTTGGTTTGGCACTTTTTCGCCGACCACTTCGAGACGATGACGAACTCTACGACGAGGATTCAACTCACGGGGAGTGATTTGTTAGTTTCTTGAGGCTGGCGAGTGCGTTCTCGAGCAACAGGCTGCGCAAACCCGAGCTGAGTTCCACAAGTTCCTCGAGTTCCTCGCTAGCTCGTTGCCGACCCTCTGGGCTGCGCTGGCGCACGAGAGGCATGAGAAGCTGCTCAATCAGGCCAACCTCGCGATCGGTCGAGGTACGGTAGTGCCGTAGGTGTCGTGGTTCAAGTCCAAACCTGGCGAACGCATGAATAGTCCGAACGATCTCAATCTCGATTGGCGTAAAGTGGCGTTGACCCGCAACCGTGACACCCGCGATCAATCCGTTGCGGATCATCTCGTCGATAGCACCCGCAGGGGCCCCTGTGAGGCGGGCGAGCTCGTCGATAGGAAATAACTCAGGTCGGCTCGCCGACAGGGGGGTCTCGGGCGCCTCTTGGGCTCCGGTGGTCGATGGCTGCTCGGTTTCTTGCGAAAAAAGATCTACCCGTGTGTCTGCATCGAGGTGTTCCTTTATTTTTCGGAGTGGCATATACGTCGACTTCTGGAGACGAAGGACCTCACAGAGTCGCTCGATATCCGGCTGAAAAAACTTACGGTATCCGGCAGCATTCCGCTCAGGTGCGATCAGCCCCTGGCTTTCGAGAAAACGAATCTTTGATATCGTTACCTCTGGAAACTCTTGTTGGAGGAGGGTGAGCACCTCCTTGATCGAAAATTCTTTTGCAGATTCTCCCCGCAGTACCTCCCAGCGAGGCGTTGTCAGTTTTCCTGCCTCTGCTGCAGGAACAGCAACCGGAACTTCCCGATCTGTATCTCGTTGCCCGGGCACAGTTTCTCCTCCTCAACCCGCTCCCGGTCCACGTATGTTCCGTTGAGCGAACCAGCATCTTTGATGTAGTACCCATCGCCGCGCAGGCTCACCTCTGCGTGACGACGGGAGACGGTTACATCGTTCAAAAAGATATCACTATCGGGGTGTCGCCCGATACTCATCACCTTTCGATCCAACTGAAACCAGGAACCCGCCTCCTGTCCAATCTGAATCATGAGATATCCGTAGCCTCCTACTGGTGGCGGCTCGATGCTCTCCAATGCTCCCTGATGGGAGAGGAGGGTTGGATCGACGATATCGAGCGAACCGGTGGTCTCCTCAGGGTTCTCGAAAAGTCGCGCACCGCACGCAGCACAGAAATGCGCGGACGGAGGATTGACTTCACGGCACTGCGGGCAGACGGACATGTCCTACTCGCTATGAAGCAGTTTGCGGTACGCTTCGATGTTCAGCAGCTGACCGGCATTGTCACCAGACGCGGTGATCCGGCAGATCCAACCTTCCCCGTAGGGATCGGTATTGAGCAACTCCGGCGTAGTATTGAGCTCTTCGTTCACTTCGACGATGACGCCTGCGACCGGTGCAAAGATGTCTGAGACGGACTTGGTCGATTCAACCTCGGCGATCGAATCTCCCGCGGCGACCACTCGCCCCAGCTCCGGGAGCCCGACGAAGACGACGTCACCAAGGGCGTCTTGAGCGTAGTCGGTGATCCCCATGGTGGCAGTATCGCCATCCATACGAACCCACTCATGCTCAGCGGTGTATTGAAGATGCTCTGGAAAGTTCATAGTTGCCAAGGCTAACGGGTCACAGCCATCACTGATGACTCAGATCCAAAAAAAACGGAATTCGATCGAACACGGTGCGATCGAACAAGGGGGTGCGGCTTTCATGGTAGGTGAGGGGCACTGTCGCGGATAGAGCGAACCTGTTCATGGAGTTTGGCGATCATGGCATTCGCTGCGGTGTCGTCGTCATCTGAGACCCATACCTTGAGCAATGGCTCCTGTTGATCTGGCGCAATGAGCCAGAATCGATCGCAATCACCGACGCGTATCCCATCAATAAGGATCACCTGATCACTCACGCCAGTCTCTGCACGCGCCCGCAGTTCCCGCATGGTATAACCCATCTGTGCGTAGCTCACCGAAATCTCGTCCATATGGACTTTGGGGACCTTGATGCTTCTGCGTAACCGCGAGAGCGGCTGGCGTACGTGCTCGAGTCCTGAGAGCAGATAGGAAAGGCTCACTGCTGCGTCAGGGACCGAGGTGAGATTCGAAAACAGGAAGAGTCCGTTACCACCAACCCCGAGGCATGGGACTCTGCTGGCGCGTACACGGCTGCTGATGTCATTCAGGTCGAGTCCAGCCCAGGTAAAGGTGATGCCAGCGTCGTTGGCCATGTTCTCTAAGGTGCTTGGCATATTCACCGGAGCCACGACCTCCTGGATGCCGTCGCTTTGGATCACCAGTTTGGTGAGCAGGGCAGCGAGCTCGGCGTCGCTGAGGGCCACCCCTTCGTCATCTACGACGGTAATACGTTCGGCCCCTGCATCGACTAAGAGACCTAGCTGAGCTGAGGACGCAACGACGAGACGGGCGAGCGACTGGAGTTGTACATGGGGCTCATGGGTGATCGACCGAATTGTTGAAGGATAGGAGTTTACGGCAAGGACGTCCATGCCCAGCGAACTGAGAACCTGTGGCAATGATAGGTTCCCACTACCAAAGGAGAAATCGATGACAACTTTGGCGCCAAGCTTGCGAATTCGTTGCATCGGAAGATTGGCATTGAGCTCCGCTTTCCAGCTTTCGAAGGAGCGCGGGTAGGCACGCAGATCTCCGACCTCTGAACCGGAGACTCTGCGAAAGTCCTCCCGCTCGAGTGCACGCTCGATTTTACGGCGTTCACTCGAGGCAAGATCACACCCTAGTTCATTGACCAGGTGGATCATCAGCCCCTGTGAGTCCTGTGGATCCAAGGCGACGCGGACGCCAGCTCGACTGTCGGAGCGGGCGACGAGATGGCGCAGGACTGGAAGCGTGGAGACCTCTAGATCCTCGACATCCATACCCACCGAGTTGAACCCGACCATCATCGCGCGCTTGATGGCACGGGCCGATCGTGAGGTATCCCTTGCGGCCATGACGACCGAGTGGAGAGGCAACATCGAGCCATAAGCCATGGCAATGCGACACGCCAGCTCCGGCGTGATATCGATATTTGCGAGCCCAGAAATACCTAGGGGGCCAAAGACGGTGCGGGGCGAACCCGCCTCCCAAACGATTGAGTTCGTGACGGTCGAGAGTGGTTCGATCTTCTTGGCAGGATAGATCTTGATATCAGGCGCGAGGACTGCTTCGCGGCCCACATAGACTCCATCAGCGATGATCACCCCATCATTGACCACTGAGCGAGAGCGAATCTCAGCCCCGCGGCCGAGAATCGCGGCCCTGATGCGGGAGGCTTCTCCGACAAAGACATGGTCGAAGACGACGCTGCCGGAGAGTACCGATCCAGTCTCAATGCGTGCATTGTCTCCCAAGATGGTGTACGGACGAATCTCTACGCCAGGCCCAAGATAGACGTAATTGCCGATGAGCGCCGGCCCTTCGATCTTCGCGGTTGGATCGACTTCGCACTCCTTGCCGATCATGACTCCGCCTTGAAAACTAAAACCTTCCAGATTGGTTTGGCTGCGACCATCGAGGATATCGCGCCCCGTCTGAAAGAAGCCTCCGAAGGTGCCAACATCCGCCCAGTACCCTTCGGAAACATACCCATAGAGTGCATCGCCATTCGCAAGTAGCCCCGGAAAGACCTCACCCGAAAAGTCAACCGGCCGGTCTGTCGGTATAGTGTCTAAGACCTCTGGCTCCAAGACATAGATCCCGGTGTTCACGGTGTCGGTGAAGACCTCGCCCCATGTCGGTTTCTCGATGAGCTGCTCGACTTTGCCCGTGGCGTCGATCGCTACGATACCGAACTCAGTTGGCGCATCCACCGATGTGAGCACCATGGTGGCCATCGCGTTGCGGTGCTGATGGAACTCAATTGCCTCGCTCAGGTTCACGTCGGTGAGAACATCCCCGCTCAAAACGAGAAACGTACCGCGTACTAGATGACGGGCGTGAGCAACCGCACCAGCGGTACCGAGCGGAGTCTCCTCCTGTAGGTAGCGAACTGACACGCCAAATTCAGCACCATCGCCGAGGTAGTTCCTGATCGCATTACCAAGATAGGCGACCGTTACGATGATGTCGGTGACCCCGTGCGAAGCTAACAGCTCAACTACGTGACCAATCATTGGTTTGTTGACGATTGGCAACATAGGCTTTGGAGTCGTGCTCGTCAGCGGCCGTAATCGGGTCCCCTCTCCACCCGCGATAATAACTGCCTGCATGCAAACCTCCCATTCGTCCGGCGATACTGTTACGGTCTTGCTAGGGCAGTTCCTCCTGATGAGCCGTTCTCACGAAGTTTAGAACGTAGAAAACAAGCGCGGCGTAGAGGAGCAGAACTGCCACTGTCATAAGAAGCACCGCCGCCTCCTTCACGATTGGCTGGCCCAATCCGTCACCGAGGACTACCAGAGGAAATCCTAGTAGCAACCCAAAGGTGCCGGCCTTGCCGATCCAGACCACATCGTTGCGATGGCGGTGGATGAGCAGGTCGGCGAGTACCGTGACACCCACAAGTATCTCTCGTACCAGCACGATGACAAGCAGCCAAGTCGGAACAAGATGATCGACGAGTGCTGCGACCGCAACCACGATGAGGACTATACGATCTGAAAAGGGGTCAAAGATTTTGCCAAAGGTCGTGACCGCTCCTGTACGGCGAGCGACATAGCCATCAAGAAAGTCCGTGATCCCCATCACTGCAAGAAGAATTGCGGCAGCGACATCGTGGCGCCCATGTGACAGAAGTATCCAGACCGGAATCAGCAGCAATACGCGAATGGCCGTGATAATCGAGGGAATCGCTGTGTGCGCGATGGTTAACAGCCGATGCTTGTTCACTGCTCTCAGCATAGGGCGCTCAGTCGATTACCGGAATTCTCCCCGTTATTGAGCCGGTTGCAGTACAATGGAGACGTGCCACAGGGTTCGATGCTCTCACTTGTTGTTTTCCCGTCCACCATCGTATTGATGGGAATAGTTGCGTTTCTGGTGGGCTGGAGACGGCACGCTCGCTTTATGAGCTCGATTCGTGCAAAGCGGGCAGCTGAATTCAACGCGAATCATCTTTCACAGACCATGGCCTATGAGCCGGAGGTTCTCATCACCAACGTGATGCGAGCAGATGAATCCGTCCTGATCGGGTACCAGCCCTATCTGCACGCGGCACAGGATGTTACCAAGGCACAGGGAACCTTCGTCGCCTTCGGCTCGGAGGCTAGTGTCTTGGAGAGGTTAGAGAACTGGTGCACCCAGCAGGCCTGTATTCGTGTTGAACTCGACCATCTGGGGAACCGGCTCCGCCTTTCCCGTTCCTACACCACCGAACAGGTGGAACTCTCGATGGTGCCGAAGAAGAATGTTGGGTGAGAACCTCGGCGACCGGTAGCATGTCAGGGGTGATCAAGACTACTGCTCTTCATGCCACCCATCTAGGACTCGGCGCGAAGATGACGGAATTTGGCGGCTATGAAATGCCGCTGGCCTACCCCGCGGGCACGGTTGCTGAGCACCTCGCGGTACGCGAGGACGCCGGGGTCTTCGACGTTAGCCATCTTGGCAGCGTCGAGGTTGTTGGCGCCGACGCCTTTGCTCGATTACAGGCGGTCCTTACCAATGACCTCAGCCGGATTGGACCAGGCAGGGCGCAATATACCCATCTACTGGATGACAGTGGCTCTGTCCTTGATGACATCATCGTATGGTGGCTCGACAGTAACCGCTTCCATGTGATGCCCAACGCTGCAAACACCGAGAACGTCCTTGCCAGTATCGGAGGAGACGACATCACCCAAGCGAGAACGATACTTGCAGTGCAAGGTCCGCTTTCGGGTGGGTATGTTCGCGAGTTGCTGGCGATGGATGAGCTGCCGGCGAAGAATCGGATTGTCTCGGCGACCTACCATGGCGCTCCAGTACTCGTATCAGGTACCGGGTACACAGGAGGCGACGGGGTAGAGCTGTCGCTCCCGAACGCAGTGGCACAGGAGTGCTTTCTCGCCCTCGTTGAGGCGGGCGTCCAGCCATGCGGACTGGGATCACGCGATACACTCCGACTTGAGGCAGGGCTCCCACTGCATGGTCATGAACTCGGTGGTGGACTCACACCGCTCAATGCGCGCCTCGATTGGGTGGTGAAGTTCGACAAGGGTGAGTTTCCTGGTAAGGCTGCCTTGATCGATCAGCGTAGTCGCGGAGTTTCGCCACTGCTCGCTGGGTTGAGTTCTGGTTCACGTGCCCCCTTGCGTACCGGCGAGCGAGTCTATGCTGGCGATGCTGAGGTTGGGTGGATCTCTAGTGGTGGGTTTTCACCTCTTCGCAAAGAGGGCATCGGTCTAGCCTTCCTCGATGCGGGAAGCCCTGACGCACTTCATCTGCGCCGCGGCAGCTCTACTATGCCCCTGATACGGTGCCCGTATCCCTTTGTTCACCTTCACCCATAGCTATCGCCGTTGATCGGATGTGAGCACTAGAGTAGATACCGGTGTCGTAGAAGACCGGTCAACAGGGTTCTGCGATCCGACTGAATGAAAGTAGAAGGAGGATCGGTTGCCATCTTTCGCGCCCCATACCGATGAGGAGATCCAACAGATGTTGGCTGACTTGGGCATGAGTTCGCTGCAAGAACTCTACTCCTCTATTCCGGCAGCTCTACTGCGGACCGAGCCCCTTGCCCTGCCACCTGATCAGTCAGAGATTGAAGTCCTTGAGGAGTTTGCTGCCTACGGTGCCCAGAATGCTGCCGTACGTAGCTCATTGGTCAACTTTGCCGGGGGCGGTGCCTATGACCACGATCTCTCCGCCGCTGTTCGTCACCTTGGCTCCCAGTCCGCCTTTGTCACCGCCTATACCCCCTATCAACCCGAAGTTGCCCAGGGTGTCTTACAGGCTCTGTTCGAGTTCCAAACGATCATTGCACGACTCTTTGGTTTGCCCATCGCAAATGCATCGCTCTATGATGGTGCTGCCAGTCTGGTCGAGGCCGTCAATATGGCTGTTGGGTTCACTAAGGAGCGGCGCATTCTCGTCTCAGCTGGTGTCCACCCCTCCTACCGTGAGGCCCTCGGCACCTTCGGTGCTGGAACCCACCTCTTGCTGGAGACGATCGACCTCTGCGACGATGACAGCACGTGTTTCCCATCGGCTGATGAGGAGACCGAAGTCCCTAGGGCCGGAGCGGTCATTGTTGGATACCCGAACTACTTCGGTGCAATCGAAGACCTCGCCGCCGCACGCGCAATGGCCGATCGACGGGGAGCGCTGCTCATCGTGGTCGCCGACCCTGTCGCCTTGGGGCTTTTGCGGTCGCCAGGGGAGTTTGGCGCGGATATCGTTGTTGGAGAGGGGCAAAGCCTCGGGATACCACTGTCCTTTGGCGGGCCGTACTTGGGACTATTTGCTGCGAAGAGCGAGTATGTCCGCCTCATGCCGGGGCGGCTCGTTGGTGAGACCCTTGATCAAGAGGGAAGACGGGCATTCGTGACGACACTGCGAACCCGGGAACAGGATATTCGCCGCGAGAAGGCAACATCGAACGTGTGTACCAACCAGACACTCATGGCCATTCAAGCCGCCATCCACATGAGCTGGCTTGGCAAGCGAGGTTTCCAAATGCTTGCGCGACGTAACTACGATGGCGCACACTATCTCGCGCAACAACTCGCAGGTATAGGCCTAGCTGCGAGTACCACACATTTCTTCCGCGAGTTCACAGTACACACCCCGATCAGCGCCACCGAGCTGCAGCATCGGATGCTCGCGCATGGTTTTCTCGCCGGACTGGTGCCCCCAGGGCATGACGATCGGCTTGTTGTCGTCGTCACTGAGGCGCGTCGACGGGTTGAGATCGATGGTTTTGTTGATGCAATGGCGAAGGAGCTGAGATGAGATTTTCCTCGACTAGTGCCCCAGGTGGACGGGCTAGTTCGGCTCCACTCGTTGGTGACGCTGAGGAGCCAACGATCTTTGAGTTGTCGGCGCCATCGCGGCGGTCCTTTTCACTCCGTGAGACCGATGTCCCAGCTATGGACCTTGGCCCAATCGAGGCGTGGCTTCGCGATGAGCCAGTTGAGCTGCCGGAGGTATCGGAACGTGATCTCGTCGCTCACTTCACTCGCTTAGCAAGTAGAAACTACTCGGTTGATCTTGGTGCGTACCCTCTGGGGTCATGCACGATGAAGTACAACCCAAAGTTTGCAGATCAGGTCGCTGCCATCGACGGGTTGACTAATGTCCATCCCGCTACACCGCCAGAGGCCATACAGGGCTGGCTGCGCCTCTTCCATGAACTCGAACGCTATGTCTGTGAAATCACCGGTATGGCGCAAGCGACACTACAACCCCCGGCCGGGGCCAGCGGGGAGCTTACTGGGCTTTTGATCATGCGTGCTTATCACGCATCCCGTGGTCGTACACCGAGAAAGGTAGTCATTCCCGACTCAGCACACGGAACCAATCCAGCCTCGGTTTCCTTGGCTGGGTTCCAGGCAGTCACCGTCCCCAGTGGCGCCAATGGGCTAGTAGACCTGGCTAAACTGCGGGAGCTGGTCGATGATGACACTGCTGGCATCATGCTGACCAATCCGAATACCCTTGGTCTTTTTGAGGAAGAAATCCGTGAAATTCTCGAGGTTATCCACGGTGTGGACGGCCTAGCGTATTACGACGGGGCGAACCTTAACGCGATCGTGGGTGTCGCGCGTCCTGGGGACATGGGTTTCGACATCGTACACTCCAATCTACACAAGACCTTTGCAACCCCTCATGGCGGAGGAGGTCCGGGAGCGGGACCGGTAGCTGTTGTCGAACACCTCGCCGACTTTCTTCCTGGCCCGCTGGCGCGCTCGCTCGACGGTGGTACTTCGTACACATGGATGACCCCGAGGCGTTCGATCGGGCGAGTCCACGCCTTCCATGGTAACTCGGTGGTGCTCGCTCGGGCATTGGCATTTATGAAATACCTCGGCAACGAGGGGATGCGTACCATGTCGGAGCTCGCAGTCCTCAACGCGAACTGGCTCCGGGCACGTTTAGCCGACTCATTTGCGGTTGCGTACGAGCAACCCTGCATGCATGAGTTTGTTGTCTCGGCGGAGGCGCTCAAGGCAGAGACCGGCGTGCGTGCGCTTGACGTCGCCAAGGCGCTTCTCGACAGTGGATTCCACGCGCCGACGGTGTATTTCCCCCTCGTCGTGCACGAAGCACTGATGATTGAGCCGACGGAGACGGAGTCGCCACAGACGCTTGAAGCGATGGCCTCGGCCCTCGAGAATATCGTCGCGATGGCCCACAAGGATGCGGCGGCGGTCGTCTCAATGCCACGCAACACTCCGGTCCGCCGCCTCGATGAGGCACTCGCGGCGAGGAGGCCAATCCTTACCGAGGATCAACGCCTTCGGTAGCCACAGCCAACGGGGCTTTCTTTTTTCGCTTGGTCAGCGCATGAAGATACAGGGCCACGGTGAGAGCCAACACGACGAGCGTCTCGACGAGAAGCTCAATGATGGCAGAGTGGAACTCAGGGGCGTTTAACGCCTCATGAATCGTGGATAGCTCGGCACCAAGGACCAGTATGCGCCGCACTGAGGAGACAATTCCGATGATGAGGAAGGGTCGGAGTTGGAAGCCGCCGTGTTTGAGGTGGTTATACACGGTGCTCATGAGCTCCAGCAGAATGATTACGAAGAGGATCTCATTCAGTGTTGCAACAAGTGAACGCGTGACATTCGCGTTCAAATTGATGTCGATAAAACTATGGGCGGCCTGGTAGAGGACTGCTGCGGCCATGAGGGCTAGGAACAGCGCTACGATAAGATAGAAGACCGTCTCGGTTCTTGAGATATAGTTCGCCAGCTTTGATGTCTTGAGGGGGGAGTTACTCATGTGCAGGGTAGCATATCTGCTCGGCTGGCGGTCTTAGGTCGGCGATGTTAAAATCTCGCCACCGGATGGCACGCCTTGTCCTCGTCTCTGTCACCGCCTTATGGGGGATAACCTTCTCACTCAACCAGGTGGCACTTCATTCGATGGGGGCGGCGACGCTGACCTTCCTACGCTTTTCGGTGGCGTCTCTGTTTCTAGTCGTTGGCTTTGGTCTCCGTCGGTCCTTCTGGGCGAACTTGAGCCTTGGTGAACTGCTGGGCGGCCTCGTGACCGGTGCGCTGTTGTTCGGTGGGTACCTAACCCAGACCGAAGGCCAGCGCTACATCTCAGCATCCCTAGCGGGTTTCTTGACTGGGCTCTCGGTGGTGCTCGTACCTCTCCTCTTCCTCTTCCTCCGCCGACGTCCCACAAATCTTCAGCTCGGCGCGACGGTGATTGCGGCGGTTGGCCTCTTCTTGCTTGCCAACCCCGAAGGGCACGGACGTCTCCTGGGTGTCGTGCTTGTACTCGCCTGTGCCCTGTTCTTCGCGGTGCAGCTCGTGGTCGTGGAACACTACAGCTCCACAATGGTGGCAGTGGTTCGGTTCACCCTCCTGCAGATGGTGACGGTAGCGATACTCGCTGCCGTAGTAGCAGTCGCTCCAAGGGGAGGAGGGCTGTTTCCAGCCCATGCCTCCCGCGAGGCATGGGCAACTGTCATCATCAACGGTATTGGTGCATCGGCACTCGGTTTTATGGCACAGACCTGGTCATTGCGCTGGCTCAATTCGATCGAGATCTCCGTGATCTACTCCCTGGAGCCAGTGTTTGCGGCTATCGTTGCTCTTGTGGCACTCCATCAGGTAGAGGGTTTGCAGGTTTGGGTTGGCGGTATTATCATCGTCGTAGCGATGCTGCTCGTCTCGATTGCGTCGCCAAATGGAGATACCACCCTCCAAGAGTCCTCTACCTAAGGGACTAAAGTCACTCCGGTACTTAGGTGTTGGTATTTGGCGATGGATCTCTTTACGATGAAAGGCGAGATGAAGGTCTATTGTGGTTGAGTATGCAGATAGCGACCCTGCTTTGGGGGGTGACGAGCCCCCCGTAAGGTTTGTCCGTGATTTTGTGGATCTGGACATGAACTGGGAGCTGGCTGCGCTGCAGCTCACCCAGCACCCGAGCAGTTGGCTTGGTGAGTTGATCACCGGTACCCGTCTCAGTCAAAGTCCAGTGCAGGCACGGATGGGGTTGCGAGCAGCGAGAATTTTTGGCGCCTCTGTGGTGGTAACCCTCGCTGCACCGTCACGCTCCAGGGACAGCGTGATCTTCCCAATCACCTGGGCGCCAGTCTCTGGATCACGGCTTCTCCCTACGTTCGAGGGTACACTCGGGATCTCGCGCGTGGACGTCGAGGCGAGTCAGTTGTGGCTCGAGGGTACCTACCGTGCTCCACTTGGCAAGCCTGGCCAACTGATGGACCAGGCGGTCTTCCATCGACTGGCTGACTCGAGCATTCGGGGTTTCTTGCTGCGATTAGCCCGTTCACTGAAGAGTCAGATCCAAGACGACTAGCCGCTCCCTACCTCCGGAGAGATTCCCCTTTCTCCTCAGCGTGGACGAGTTGAGGCTTGCTGGGGGCGTCGGGCCCAGGTGACGTTCTGGTGGAATTGGTCACTTGGCGAATGGAGTTGAACCGCTCGGTGCAGTAGGGTGATAGACAAACCTGACTGGAGCCTTGATGAACGCACCCCGGCGAACGAAAATCGTCTGTAGCATCGGACCTGCCTCTCAAGAGGTTGAGACTCTCGTAGCGCTTATCGGAGCGGGGATGAATGTAGCTCGTGTCAATATGTCTCATGGCGCCTATGTAGAGCACGCCACAACGATCGGCAACGTTCGTGAGGCGGCCAGACGCACCGGTCAGATCATTGGGATTCTTGGAGATCTCTGCGGACCGAAGCTACGAATAACGGGACTCCCACCGCGTCTCCAGCTCGTCAAGCCTGGGGATCAGTTCGTGCTATCGGAGGGCGATCCCAACGAGTCTGATCAGATGCTCACCATTACCGCGCTAGGCGTCCTTGACGAGGTCGCAGTGGGGGACACCATTGCCTTTGCCGACGGAGCTGTACGCGGAGTTGTGGAGGGACTTTCAGATGGAGGGGTTTCCGTGCTTGTCACCCAGGGCGGTCCGCTCTCGCTGCGAAAGGGTGTGAACCTCCCCGACTCGCACCTTTCAATACCGGCTATGACCGAGAAAGACTTTGCAGATGCCAGTTTTCTCCTTGAGCATGATGTCGACTTTCTCGCTCTATCATTCGTGGGAGGCCCCCAGGATCTGAGCCTTGCCCGTGAGTTCATCAAGGAGAACGCGCACACCCATACTATGCCACGGTTGGTCGCCAAGATTGAGCGCCGCGACGCGTTGGGACATATCGACGAAATCATCGATGTTGCGGACGCGGTGATGGTGGCGCGAGGTGATCTCGGCGTTGAGATCCCCGTCGAGGAGGTCCCGATCGAGCAGAAGCGTATTATCCACATGGCGAACGCTCGCGGCAAGATGGTGATCACCGCTACGCAGATGCTCGAGTCAATGATCAGCGCTCCGACTCCCACCAGGGCCGAGGCCTCCGATGTAGCCAACGCAATCCTCGATGGCACCGACGCGATCATGCTCTCGGCCGAGACGGCGGTTGGATCGTATCCAATTGATGCGGTGGGGCAGATGGATCGGATTGCGCGGGCGACCGAACGGATCGTCTCGGACCAAAGTCTTACCCTGTTGACCCATCCGATCAGCTCGATCAAATCGACCGCTGATGCAATCGGGTCAGCCGCCGCTGACCTCAGCCGCCATCTCCTGGTGAAGGTCGTGATCGCTGTGACGGAGTCAGGTCACTCCGCGCGGACCATCTCCCGCTATCGACCGAGCGTTCCCATCCTGGGCGCAACGCCGGATGCCTTCGCCGCACGTTCGCTGACGCTGAGCTACGGCGTGATCCCTGTTGTGATTCCTCGTTCCCCGAGTACGGAGATCATGACGCAGGAGGCGATTGAGAATGCCGTCGACCTACAACTGTGCGAAACAGGTGATCGTTGTGTGCTGGTGGCTGGTATTCCCTTTGGAGTGCGCGGTACTACCAACCTTATCAAAGTTCAGATTGTGGGTGAGGGCTTCCTCTCGGTGACCGAGTCGTATCAGGTCGATTGACCTTCGCTGTGTCCGCGTACGTAACCAGCCTGCCTCATGCGGAGGAGTCTTGTCGTGTCCTTGGGACAAGCCAATAGAGAATGCCAAATACTGCCAGGATGAGAATGCCGGAGATCAGGCGGCCCACAGAGTTCGCAAGCGGAGTGATCAATGCGACTACTGCGACCAGTGAAGAGACGACCCCGACGCTAAGGAAAAGGGTCCATTCGAGCGGATTGAGTGCTGCAGAGACGGACCGCGGTGAGGTGGCGAACAGGAACCCGAGCAGATCGAGAAGACCTAAGGGTATCAAAAGGATCAGATGCGCTATCGTGTGAGGTGGGCTCGTGGCCACCACAAGGAGAGGACCAACCAGTCCAACTCCGCTGAATTGCCTGCTGCCATCCTGCGATCTGAATACGTCGATGACCGCTACCAGAACGACAGCCCCTCCAAGAAGCCATGCCAGGGTTTGTCTCTGTGGCACGATGACAAGAGCCAAGGCGACACAGAGACAAGACACGATGACACTACTGAGTTTTGAGGAGTTAATCGACACGGGTGGATCCCACAATCGTGGATACAGCCTGATCCTTTACATCGACCACGCCGACCCCGAGTCTGGTGATGTCCTCCAGGAGTTGGTGACCGATCAGGGTGGTGAGCCGTTCGGCAAGGCTAGTTCCACGCGCTGAACCCTGGGTCTGAAAGGGTCCAACGACCGTGAGTTGGTGTCCCGCGAAACGCAGGTCTTTGATGGCCTGCACAATCCGTCGATCATGGAGACCGCTCATTACGACGACGGTCGCCGCCCGAGGAATTGCATTTCGGGGCAGAAGATCGATGCGCTTATCGGCGGCCGTCTCATACGGTTTCACCAGCAGCAAACGCTCCGCAATCAACCGTTCCTGATACCGGCCGGAAGCAGGAGG
The DNA here is from genome assembly GCA_021822605.1 of Actinomycetes bacterium. Lineage (GTDB taxonomy): Bacteria > Actinomycetota > Acidimicrobiia > Acidimicrobiales > Acidimicrobiaceae > Ferrimicrobium. The sequence continues at coordinate 4,489 of JAKAQL010000053.1, read as the reverse complement.
AATCCAACCAATGGTGCCGCCAAAGACCACCAGCCCAACGCGATCAAAGTTTCGCAGGTGGGCTCGTGCGTAGTTTGCTGCCATCCTTGTCAGACTGTTGAGCACCTTGGACGGGAAAGTGTCGAGCAGAATTATCAAGTCGAGCGGGAGGTCGCTGCTGCGCTGGTTGAGCCACACGGCACCGGTTCTCGCAGTGATCTTCCAATTCACATCGGCTAGAACATCCCCTGGAACCGCCTGACGTACGTCTACAAATTCGAGACCAGCATGACTTTTCATGGTTGATCGGTGGCGACCAATGGCGAACTGCGCATCGGCAGCACGAGTGATGGAATGGACGTCCTCAATGCCGGGAAAGACTTTGACGGGGGTTGGTGACACAGGCTTGACTAGATCGTCAAAAAGTCCAAAAGGTCCCTCCCGCACGAGCCTGCTCTCGTCAAGGCGATACGATCCAAAGTGCGAGAAGACAACGGCTACTGTTTGGGTCTGAGACTCGACTCTGAGCGTCTGGAGAAGGACTCCGCCAGTGCGTATTTCGACACGATAGCGTTGTGTACCCAGCTCCGTGAGAGCCAGGCTAAGTTCGATCGAATCGCCCTCGAAACAGATGGCTGATCCAACTGGTGCAAGCTGGAAGGGTCCAAAGGGTGTGCGAGGCCACAGCAGTCCGATGGCAACCAGCAACACCATGGGCGCGCCTACGACGATCATGGTTGGGCCATCGATAGCTCCAAGCATGAGGGTAAGCCACGCTCCCACCAACAGCACCGCAAATCGCGCAGTGTATCGGCGTTGCATCAGTGCGAGTCACCGCTCTCGTCAACTGCGACCGGCATCGGTATCGACTGAATCGCTTCATTGACAATACTCTCCCGCCTCAATCCACGGATCCAGGCTTCAGGGCTCAGTCGAATTCGATGCACGAGTGCGGGTATCGCCATCGCTTTGACGTCCTCCGGAGTGACAAAGTCTCTCCCGGCGACTGCCGCCGCTGCTCGCGAGAGCAACGCCAGCGCGATCGACCCCCTGGGGCTCGCCCCCAGCGAAACCGAGGAACGATCGCGAGTGAAGCGAGCGAGGGCTACAACGTAGTCGATGATGGCGTCGGAGACGTAAATGGTCTGGAGAGTCCGACGGACCTGGAGCAGCCGTTCTGGATCAAAGATTTGCGTGACGTTAGCGTTGGCGATGCCGGTAGCGAGGTGATCGGTGACGACCTGGCGTTCGTCTCCCTCGCTTGGATAGCCGATGGTGGTTGATGTTAGGAACCGATCCACCTGAGCTTCTGGCAAGGGATATGTTCCTTCAAACTCGATGGGGTTCTGCGTAGCGATTACCACAAACGGGTCAGGTAAAGGATAGGTCACACCGTCGACGGTGACCTGCGACTCAGCCATCGCTTCGAGCAGAGCGGATTGCGTCTTAGGCGAGGCGCGATTGAGTTCGTCGGCGAGCAGGATGTTAGTAAAGATTGGACCCTTTCTAAACTGCATCTGCTGGGTAGGTGGATCCCATATCGTGAGGCCGATGATATCGCTTGGTAGAAGGTCCGGGGTGAATTGAATACGTGCAAACTCCAGGCCAAGGATCTCTGCTAGGCTGCGTGCCAGCAGGGTCTTCGCGACCCCGGGCACGTCCTCCAAGAGCACATGACCGCCGGCAAACACCGAAGCGACAACGAGGTTGACCACCTCATTTTTTCCGTGAATCACATGATTCATCTCATCAAGAATGGTAGTAATCGTAGCGTGATAGCTTGTTATTTCAGATTCCAACTATCCTCCAATGTTAACGCGATTCGCTCCAGTAGTTCACCATCGAGCATGCTCGGTCGATCACGCTCAGAACTGGCAGGCACAGAACTGGGAGGTGCCGTTAAACGCTCTCGGAGGCTCGTTATCTCGTCGTCGGCTGATCGGCGCCCTGCAGCAGCGAGCAGCTCATCGAGCAAGGTGACCAAGCGCTGCTCGGCGGCCCTATCGACCGCATAGGTCCGCAACAATACGTCTATCGGGTCAGGATCGGGCGAGCGATCAAGATCCTTCGGCCTCGAACCCTTCAGACTCCACCATAAGCGCGCCTCGGTTGGCAACGAAGCGATGATGAAGAGAACGCCACTCGCGACGACCACCCCTTCCACGGCCTTGGTCGTATCGATAACATGGAAGAACGCGAGTCCGCCGCCAAAAGTGACGATGACCGCGATACCCAGTATCGTCGATTTACGCATTGGTGGCAGTCCTCGTGCACGAAGCATCGATGAGAGTGGCCAGTGTGTAAGCGAGCTGACCATCCCTTTGACTGACTCGATGATCTGAGTAGCGCGCCTCAGCAAACAGAGTTGCCAATGTTTGCAGTTCTAGAATCGGGAAGGTGAAGGTGGGTTCAATCCTGCGAACGAATTCAGTGGGTGATTCATATCGAACGCGCGTGAAACCAATCTGAGTGAGGCGTGCCTCCACATATTGCCAACAAGCGAAGATTTGTACACGGGGGTCATCGATGTGTTCAAGCTCTTGGATCGGTGCGAGCTGAGAAGCGAGTTGGGGCCGATGGAGTAGTGCGGCTCCACGCCCCAGGCTCTTGCGGCGCAGCGCGCGCTGTCGCAGTATGCCAACGATGCCAAGGAGGACAAGCAACGAGAGTCCCAAGAGGATTGGAAGCAGGTAGTCGAAGTGGGTGAGTACCGGGGGTGGCCCCTTGATATGCACACTGGCACTCACCCCAAGCCTGGCGATCGATGCCTGTTGATGTTTGCGTCTTGGTGCGAGGAGATAAAACAGGAAGACGAGGAAGACGAGGAAGAAGATGGCAGCAGCAGCGACCAAAATACGCAACCAGAGTGGAAAGGGAAACGGCTCCTGTGTATTGGGGAACCAGCGCACCCCACGCCCTCCCTTTCGCCGGAGGGCTGTAGCCACCAACACACCCACGGCCATCACAAACAGAACAATGAAGCCGCTGATGACGGCACGAGCAATGGCGGCAAGTATGGTCCGATGATCGATCCCTGTGTGCTCAACTCCGTGTGACGTGATCCCTTCAATGCCCATGCCAATAACGAGTACCGCGAAGGCGAGGGTCACAACCCACCGAGAACCTGTCTTTGTCGATGAACTCATTTGGCTCCATCGTGGCGTTCCAGACGACGTACCGCCTCATCGAGTTCGCGTAGTATCGCGCGCGAGTGCGCTCCAACCTGGCGCAACGGTTGGGCTGGGGACTCTTGCTTGTGTGCGAGGAGCTGTCTCTCAATTTTCTCAACTCGCGCTGCAAGCTCCTGATAGGTCGAGGTCAAGGACCGTAATTCGTTAGCGTCAGACATTGATTCTCCCTCTTAGGCACGAGACGACCTCTAGTAACGATATCACGCTACCGGACTGTCTCCTATAGATTGTCGCGAGGGAGCTGAGGTCGGCCCCTAAGAGGACTCGGCTGCCACCGGCTGCACCTCGATCGTTCCGCACTTGAGATCCTGCACCGTGCCACCGAACGCCTGTAAGGTTCCGGCCGGACCCGTGAGCGTCAAGTAGTGGTAATCATTGGGTGGGGTGATCTCCAGGGAACTCGAGGTTGGACATGACTCATTTCCGTATCCAGTCGAATCGGCAAACTGCATCAAGAACGATACGCTTGCGCCGTGAGCGAGCTTGACCGACCTTTCGGGAGCTGGGGTTCGGATCACATGGGTCGCCAACTTCGTGCCGCCGGCCCCCAAGAGCTGGAGCCCGGGATAGCCATACAGCGTGCAGGTGTTCGTTCCTGTGTTGACAAGGGTATAGGTCCGGATAGTACTTCCCGCTGCACCCTCGACAGATACCATGTGTGCAACAAGGTTGGTAGATCGACAACGTCCAGCTCGGTCCACGGTCGATGCGTTGGTTGACTTCGTGGTCTTCGTTTTAGCCTTCGACGAGTGCGTCTTGGTTGTGGAGCTTGAGGAATTTGAAGTTGGCTGTGAAGAAGACCCACAGGCTGCAAGAGCAAGGCCGGCCCCCAAAACAACAGCGGTCCCGACGAGTGTCGGGCGCAGGCGCCTTTCCCGTTGTCTTCGCGACGATTTCATCACACGCACTCCTCTCGCTGGGTTGGCAAGGCACTCTCGAAGCAACCGGGCATCCCAACAACTCTAGGGTTCCTTGCCATTGGATCGGATCGCACCTTACAAAACCTAATTCCATGCTAGGCATTCTTGGTCAGATTCTCTCACACCTATCTTTCCACTTGTCCCACCAACAGATCAGCTCCTGGAAGGCCCCTCGTACCCGGTCCACTTCGTTTGTGAGACGACTCCTGTCATTCTAACGTCTGGTCCCTATGCTGCCTCGGTTCTGAAGTAGGTTTCGCACGTTGTAGTTACCGATACTTAGCCGACCGAGTAAGCACCATCCGCTGGATTCGCACATCGAGGGCCAAGAACTCATGAGGACTTAAGTATCCAAGGGAGCTATGTGCTCGGGTGGTGTTGTAGGTCTCGCGGTAGTTG
>JAKAQL010000052.1 GCA_021822605.1 Actinomycetes bacterium | reverse complement strand
CCCCCTCCCATAGTCGAAGAGCTGTTAAAGTCGGTGACCAGAACATCACCGGCCGTAAGGTTGCCCAACGTCTTTGGAATGACAGCGATCCCATAGGGGTTGGTGTCGCCGTTGCTACCGTTGGTGGAACCGACCTGAGTCACTGTCATCTGGGGGAAGAGGTCGGTCATTGGCGCAGACTGTGCAAAGGCGGATTGGGGGAGGAGCAATAGACTCATTGCACCGGCACCGATCCCTAAGGTGATGAATCTCACGGTTCTACTAGATGGACGTACTTTCACTGTGGTTCCCTTTCTTGTGAAACAACTATGACCAAGTACGTTTCGCACCGGTGTTTCGTTCAATCCAATTCGAGGTTTCTTGGGGCTAGGACACGAGACGATATGGAGTAGAGAACAGTCTGCGGCAGTGAGGGTTCAGGCCGCAGCGAAGTCTCGTCGAATGCGAGGGGTCTTTCAAGGTCAGAGGGGACTATCGTGGTCTACGATCTGGGGTCGTAGGTGATACCGATGGTTAGAAGCGATGCGCCCCAGTGCTTCGACGAGATGTCAATGTTGACCTTGTTACCCTCGATGCGCCAATAATCCGTTGCTGGCAATCCAAGTTGATTGGATCCCAAGAGCGAGCCGGCTACGCTTTGGCAGCGGCTTTCATGCTGGCCTTAAAGTTCCGGATCTGCTCAAGCGCCTCAGGGGAACTAGCATCGGCGACGGAGCGGACCTCATCCTTACGGCCAAAGGGGTCTGAAGCCTGTTCCCAGCCAGCCGGAGCCGCCCGAAAGCGTTTGCCGAGTAACGCTACAAAAATCTTTGCCTTGTCAGCGCCAAAGCCGCTGAAAGACTGTAATCGGCGAAGAAGCTCCTCCCCGGATGACGCCTCTTCCCAAACTGCACTGGTGTCGTTGTGGTAATCCGTGACGATCCGGTCAGCAAGAAGGAGACATTTGGTTGCCATTGCCTTGGGGAAGCGATGTAAAGCAGGCTTCTCCGAGAACAGCGCAATCAGCTGGTCTTCGTCGAGTGAAACAATGGTCGTTGGGATCAGCGACTGACCGTAGTGTTCTTGCAGTCTTGAATTGAGCAGGTATGGCGCACCGAAGGCGCGTTCCATTGGGATCTGCTGGTCCAATAGCATCCCGATCAGCAGGGCAAAAGGGTTTTGCTTGAGGTAATCGTTCGCATCTGAGTCCGGCGTGAGGTAGATATCTCCGTTCATGGCGCGCTCATACCTCTCATCTAGACGGTGGGATCGTGGTGCTCGTAGACAACACTGTAGTGCGTCATTGCATCAGTGACCTCTTCTGGCTTAGCCTCGCCCAGCTTCGACAGCGCAGAGAGAGTAGCCACAACGATCGATCCTTCATCAGTCTCAAAGAACCGTCGAAGGGCTTCTCTCGTGTCAGAACGGCCAAAGCCATCGGTTCCTAAAGAGACGAAGGGTTGCTGCACGAACGGCCGGATCTGATCAGGTACCAGCTTGACAAAGTCCGTTGTGGCGACGATCGGCCCCTCTGCATCTCGCAGGAGTTCGGAGACCCATGGAGACTCCGCCCTCTCGCCGGGATGGAGCCTTTCGAAGCGGTCAGCGGCCTCAGCGTCCTCTCGAAGACGTTTGTACGAAGTGATGGAATACACGTCACAGACGACATTCCAATGCTCGCGAAGGGCATCCGCAGCTGCACGCACCGAGGACTGTGCCGTACCGGAGAAGAGTAAGGTTGCATGGCGTTCGCGATCTCTTGGTGTTGCCGACGAGATCGGCGAGAGCGCCTCTGACTTGTAACCTGCTGCAAAGAGATATCCACCACGAATAACGGCATTGGTGAGCTCTTCGATGCTCTTCCCTGGGTCCAAGGGAGGCATCAGGTAGTTCTCGTTGTAGGTGGTGAGATAATAGATCACATCCCGGCCGTGTGGACCAAACATGTCGGCGATGCCATGTTTCACAATCGCTGCGATCTCATACGCGAACGCCGGGTCGTACGCTTGCACATTCGGATAAACGGCAGCAAGCACCTGAGAGTGACCATCGGTGTGCTGTAATCCCTCGCCAAGGAGCGTAGTTCTTCCTGCTGTTGCTCCGATGAGAAAGCCCTTTGCACGGGCATCAGAGGCTGCCCATAAGAGATCTCCTGAACGTTGGAAACCGAACATCGAATAGAAGAGGTAGACGGGAATCATGGGAACCCCAAGCGTCGCATAGGAGGTGCCGGCAGCGGTAAACATTGCCGTCGACCCATCTTCCGTAATGCCCATCTCTAAGATCTGACCATCTTTAGCCTCGGTGTAGGAGAGGAGCAAACCTGCATCTACGGGTGTGTAGCGTTGACCAATCGTGGAGTAGATTTTCGCCTCTCGGAACAGTGCTTCAAGACCGAAGGTCCTTGCTTCGTCAGGCACGATAGGAACGACACGTGTTCCAACGAGAGGGTCTTTCATGAGGTTCCGGAGGAGCTTGGAGAAGACCATTGTTGTGGAAACCTGTTGTTTGGCCGACCCAAGATAAAACTCTTTGAAGACGTCATCGCTCGGTGCTGGTAATTCCGCGCTCCTGTTAATGCGGCGAGGTAGCGAGCCGCCAAGCTGCTTGCGGCGAGAGCTCAGATAGGCGGCCTCGATGGAGCCCTCCGGTAGCCGTATATACGGTGGTTCCGGCGCTTGTAACATCTCGTCGGTGATCACATCATTGAGGTGCAGACGGTCTCGGAACTGGCGCAACTGCTCGTCCGTCATCTTCTTGATCTGGTGAGTCGAGTTACGTGCTTCGATGTCAGGTCCCAGGGTCCAACCCTTTACGGTGTGGGCAAGGATTGCCGTTGGTGAGCCCTGATGGTTGACCGCAGCATGGTAGGCAGCGTAGAGCTTGCGATAGTCATGCCCTCCTCGTGGCAGTTGTTGAAGATCTTCGTCGCTCAGGTGTTCGACCAGGGATCGCAATCGTGGATCTGGTCCGAAGAAATGTTCGCGGATGTACGCGCCGGTCTCAGTGGCTAGCTTCTGGAAGTCTCCGTCAGGGGTGGTGTTCATTTTGTTAAGAAGGACCCCGTCGGTATCTCGTGCCAAAAGCTCATCCCACTTAGATCCCCAGATCACCTTGATAACGTTCCACCCTGCGCCTCGGAAGGTGGCTTCGAGTTCCTGGATGACCTTGCCGTTGCCACGCACAGGGCCGTCTAGTCGCTGGAGATTGCAGTTGACGACCCAGATCAGGTTGTCAAGGTGCTCGCGCCCCGCCAGGGATAGTGCTCCGCTGGTCTCCGGTTCATCAAATTCACCGTCGCCAACGAATCCCCATATCCGACTGTCAGCTGTGCTAGCGAGGTGGCGGTCACTCATGTAACGGTTAAACAGGGCATGGTAGATCGATTGGATCGGGCCCAACCCCATTGAGACGGTTGGGAACTCCCAGAACTCAGGCATGAGACGAGGATGGGGGTAGGAAGGGATTCCGATGCCATCCACCTCCATACGAAAGTGGTCAAGTTGGTCTTCCGTAAGACGACCCTCAAGGAAAGCTCGCGAATAGATGCCCGGTGACCCATGTCCTTGAAAATAGACAAAATCGCCCGGAGTTCCGTTGTCCTTGCCCCGGAAGAAGTGGTTGAAGCCAACTTCGTAGAGAGACGCGGAGCTAGCGTAGGTCGAAAGGTGGCCACCAATACCGTCTGCTAGGTGATTGGCCCGCGTGACCATAGCCGCCGCATTCCAGCGGATAAAGGCGCGGATACGGCGCTCGACCTGCTCATCTCCTGGAAACCAGGGTTCATTTTCGGGCGCTATGGTGTTGATGTAAGGGGTAGAGACTGTGGCAGGGAAGCCCACCTGTCTCTCTCTTGCAGCCTCTAATAGTTTCATGAGGAGAAAGGTTGCGCGCTGCTTACCGCGCCCATCCACGAGCGAGCCGAATGACTCGACCCATTCTGCCGTCTCTTCGGGGTCGATATCTGGAATCTGATGTGCAAAGCCGTCAATAATCACATCTACCATTCTTGCAGCTTTTGATGAAGACTTCCACCTAGTACACTGAGATCCGACTATGAGCGAATCTTAAGGGAGAATAGTGGGCGTGGCATTGTTGATTTACACGGACGGTGCCTGCAAGGGGAACCCTGGTCCTGGGGGGTGGGCCTGGTTTGAGCCGGCGACTGCCGCTTTTGATTCGGGCGGCGATCCGATGACCACTAATCAGCGGATGGAACTTATGGCGGTGCTGCAGGCGCTGCAATCGCACGCCGGTGATCTTATGATCCGATCGGACTCCACCTACGTGGTGAATTGTTTTCGCCAAGCATGGTGGAAGAAGTGGGAAGCGAACGGCTTCAAAACCAGCAGGGGCGATGCGGTAGCCAATGGCGATCTCTGGCGTCCGCTGCTTGCTGAGGCGTTGCATGCTGGCAGGCATGTTACTTTCGAGTGGGTCAAGGGGCATAGCAGCGATCCCCATAACAACAGAGTTGATGTACTGGCGCAGGAGGCGGCGGGTCGCTTTCAATAAGGCTACCATGTATCGCCATGCCGAGTTCATTGATTTGAGGCACCCGGCGGGGCTCGACTAGATTGGTGATATGGATATTCGAGGAGAAGTGGCGGTCGTTAGTGGCGGCGCGTCAGGCTTAGGACTTGCTACGGCAGCTGCGCTTGTTGAAACCGGAGTACGGGTGATACTGGCAGACCGTAATGAGGAGGCTGGACAAGAGGCTGCTGCCAAGCTTGGCGATCACGCAACATTCGTGGCGACCGACGTAGTGGATGAAACATCGGTAAGTGAATTGATGCGACAGGCCAGTGGAATCGGTGCGATTCGCATGGTGGTGAGCTGTGCAGGTATTGGAATAGCCGAGCGGACGATCGATCGTAGCGGTAATCCGCATGATTTTTCGAGTTTCGATCGTGTGATCCGAGTCAACCTAATGGGAACTTTTAACATGCTGCGTTTTGGTGCTCAATACCTGTCGAGGAATGATCCGCTCGAGGGTCAGCGGGGTGTTATCATCAATACCGCCTCGATAGCAGCCTATGACGGACAGATTGGTCAGTTGGCGTACGCTGCATCGAAAGGCGGCATCGTGGGGCTGACTCTCCCTGCTGCACGTGATCTATCGAGCGTTGGTATCCGCGTCGTTACCATCGCCCCCGGTATCATGGATACTCCACTTCTCGGAATGCTACCCGAGGAGGTGCGAGCGGCTCTAGGAGCTTCGATACCATTCCCGAAGCGGCTAGGACTCCCGTCTGATTTCGCCAAGTTGGCGATCGCCATCCTTGACAACGACTACCTGAATGGCGAGGTCATTCGCCTTGACGGTGCGCTCCGCATGCCTCCCCGTTGAACGTTTACTACAAGAAATCCGAAGTTCGAACCCCAGTTGGTTGTTCTAACCAAGAGTCCGTCGCCTATCAGGGTTTGGAGTTTGTACGTTGTCTGAGGGGGGGGGAACCTCGATAGGTACTTTGGGTGTGACACCTAAGCTGGAGGGGTGAGGTATCGAGAGCTCAATGGTATTCAATTCAGTGTGATCGGGCTGGGAACGTGGCAATTCGGTTCGTCAGAATGGGGTTGCGGTCGCGAGTACTCGGAACGGGTTGCTTATGAACTTGTTGAAGAAGCCTTTGAGTTGGGGGTCAACCTATTCGACACCGCCGAAGTGTACGGGTTTGGTCGCTCTGAGAGCATTCTAGGGCGGGCGCTGGGTTCACATCGGCGGCAGGCGCTCATAGCCTCGAAGTATGCGCCGATCCTGCCTCTACCGGGGGTAGGTAGGAAGCATGCGCGGCGATCAGCGGCTCGGTTGGGAGTCGAGGAGATTGATCTTTACCAGCTCCATTTCCCTAATCCATTCTTTTCGCTTACGAAGGAAGTCTCTGAGTTTGAGCCGATGCTCCATGCTGGCGACATTCGGATGCTTGGATTGTCGAATTACTCTCTTGGAGCCTGGCGGCGTACCCAGAATGCGGTGAACTTTCCGTTGTGGACCAATCAAGTTCATCTGTCGCTGTATGCGCGAAGACCGGTGCGGGAAATGATTCCTTGGGCGATTGCGAATGATCGACTGATTATCGCGTACTCTCCACTCGAGCAGGGGTTATTGTCCGGCAGATACGATGTTGATAACAAACCGACAAACCTTCGACGACTGAAACGTGAGTTTAGTGACCGTACGTTGTTGGCTTATCGTCCTGTACGGCAGGTGATGGAGCGCGTGGCGCAGAATCATGATGCAACAATTGCGCAAGTAGCGCTGGCGTGGGTGTTGTATCACGAATCCGTAGTAGCGATCCCAGGTGCTTCTACGGTTGAACAGCTGAGGTCGAACGTTCGAGCTGCCGAGCTGATACTCTCCGAGGATGAATACCTCGATCTGGCGGAGATTGCCCAGCGTATGTGGCCGTGAGCTGCCAGCGCGGAAAGCACTCAATTTATTACGAGAGCGTGATTTCTACTAGAACTAGTAGGGGGGCGGCGCAAGGAAGGAACGGTGTTGAGCGAAGAGCAAGCATTTGATGTGGTTATTCTGGGTGCGGGGCCAGCTGGTTATGCGGCGGCGCTTTATGGTGCGTCTGCGGGCCTCAAGATCGGCATTGTGGAGCGTGACCGGGTGGGTGGTACTTGCTTGCAGCGTGGTTGCGTGCCAGCTAAGGAATACTTGGAGACGGCCGCTGTCTACCGCTCTATTCGTGGTGCGGTTGAGTTCGGTATAACTGTCAGTGACCCGGTGGTGGATTTTGCGGTTTCTCAGAAGCGCAAGCAAGCCGTTGTTGACAAGTTGACGGGTGGGTTGGCCGGTCTGATGAGAAGTCGTGGCATCGTGACATATGCAGGTGATGGCGTCTATGAAGGCGACGGTCGAATCACAGTGTCCACTGGCGAGACCCTCGTTGGAGATAAGGTGATCATCTCAACGGGATCTCGTCCGCGCACGATACCCGGATTCGAAGTGGACGGTCGGTACGTCCTGACCTCAGACGAGGTCCTCTTGCTTGAGGAGCTTCCAAAGTCGGTGGCTATCGTCGGCGGTGGAGTTATCGGCTGTGAGTTCGCCTCTGCAATGGCGGATCTTGGCAGCAAGGTTACAATTATCGAGGCGTTGCCACGATTATTGCCAGGGGTCGATCAGGACCTTGTCGACGTGATGATTCGTTCGTTCAAGAAGCGAGGAATCACGATTCACACAGGAGTAGGAGTGACCGGACATTCCCCTTCAGGGGAAGAAACAACTCTCACGTTGGCGGACGGTAGTTCACTAGTCGTCAACCAAATTGTCATTGCGGTCGGCAGGCAGCCCAATTTCGAAGGTATCTTTGGTGGAAGAGCTTCAGTCGCGGTGTCCGATCGAGGCTTTGTCGTTGTGGATGGCAGCTATCAAACATCGGAGCCAGGCGTCTACGCGATAGGCGATTTGATTGAGACGGCCCAGCTTGCACATGTCGGCTTCGCGGAGGGAGTCGCAGTCATCAAAACGATACTCGGCGAAGAGTCGATACCTGTTGACTACTCTAGGGTCCCATGGTGCATCTATACCCACCCTGAGATTGCCTTCGCTGGACTGACGGAGGAGCAGGCTAGAGAGCGGGGATATGATCCTGTTGTGAAGAAAGATCCGCTAGGTGGCAACTCTCGCGCGCGGATTATTGGTGAGGTCGATGGTTTCGTGAAGGTTGTAGCGGATCGAGTAACCCATCAGATTTTAGGAGTCCACATCGTCGGCCCTTGGGCAACTGAATTGCTTTCACCCGGTTACCTGGCGGTGAACTGGGAAGCAAGTGTCGAAGAGCTAGCACATTTCATTCAACCACATCCGACCCTCTCGGAGGCGTTCGGCGAAACAGTTTTTGCACTTACCGGAAGGAGTTTGCACGTTGGCTGATGTAGTTATGCCACAGCTAGGAGAGACCGTTACTGAGGGTACGATTACGAAATGGTTGGTTAAGGTCGGAGACACTGTCGAGATTGACCAGCCGCTCTTCGAGGTATCGACAGACAAGGTAGATTCCGAAGTTCCAGCTACGGCATCTGGCGTGGTGAGTGAACTTGTAGTGCCAGAAGGGGAAACTGTTGCAGTAGGTACCGTGGTCGCCCGGGTAGGCGAGGCATCATCGGCCCCGGCCCCCGCCCCTCAACCGGCCCCGGCTCCAGCCCCTCAGCCAGCTCCAGCCCCTCAACCGGCTCCGGCCCCGACCCCAGCACCCGCCCCTCAACCGGCTCCCGCCCCTCAACCGGCCCCCGCCCCTCAACCGGCCCCCGCCCCTCAACCGGCCCCGGCTCCAGCCCCTCAGCCAGCTCCAGCCCCTCAACCGGCCCCAGCCCCTCAACCGGCCCCGGCCCCGACCCCAGCCCGTGAGTACGGAGATCTCGTTCTTTCGCCAGTTGTCCGACACTTGATCGAAGAAAATGATCTTGATCCTGCGTCGATACGAGGAACGGGTGTTGGTGGACGCATTACTCGATCGGATGTGCTGTCTGTTCTTGATCGGCTCGCAGAACAGACGCGTTCAGCTCCCGCGCCCCAGCCAGCACCGACTCCGGCCCCTCAGCCAGCACCGACTCCGGCCCCTCAGCCAGCACCGGTGCCACAGACAGTTTCGTCGACCCCGGTTCGCCGAGATGAGACGCCGGCAACATATTCCGGTCCGGATATCGAGCCGGGTTCACGCGATTATGTCGTACCGTTTACCAATATTCGCCGGCGGACAGCTGAGCACATGATCCATTCGAAGACAGTTTCAGCGCATACGTTGATGTCAATCGAGGTTGACTTCGAGCGTGTTGAGCGTGCGCGTCGAACGGCGGGACCAGGGTTTAAAGTCGAGGAGGGTTTCACTCTCACATACCTCCCGTTTATCGCTCGGGCAGTGGTAGAGTCAGTGAAAGCTTACCCCAACGTCAATGCATCTGTCCTGGGTGATTCGCTAGTGGTCCATCGTGATATTAACCTGTCCATCGCCGTTGATCTCAATTTGGAAGGATTGATTGCTCCGGTAGTACATGGGGCTGATGGGAAACGGTTGACTGGAATCGCGAGGGAAATCCACGACCTTGCCTCCCGTGCCCGTACTCGGCGCTTGGCTGCAGATGACATCGCAGGTGGTACGTTTACCATTACAAATCCAGGCCCATTTGGTACCTTTATGACAGGGGCAATCATCAACCAACCACAGGTCGTAATCCTGGCGACTGATGGTATTGCCCGTAAGCCCGTTGTGATTACTGATGGAGACGGTAACGAGTCGATTGGAATTCATTCGATTGGAATGTTGACCTTGAATTTTGACCACCGGGCTGTCGACGGTGCGTATGCAGCGGCGTTTCTTGCCAAGCTTAAGCAAGTAATAGAGACCTGGAATTGGGAGCAGGAGCTGTGATGAGGGAGAGTCGGCCTCAACTTGGGGCTCGTTGGTTGGGGCGCGTTGGCTATGAGGATGCGTTGGTGTTTCAACAGAGATTGCGGGAGGGTACAAGTTCGCACCTCTTGCTTCTTGAGCATCCTCATGTGTACACCATGGGCGTCCGGACCGATCCTGCTCATCTTTTAGTTGACCCAGCAACAGTTAATGCAACCTCTTGTTGGACTGATCGTGGTGGTGATATCACTTATCATGGTCCTGGCCAGCTGGTAGGTTATCCTATCATTGATGTTCCAACCGGTCCAGATTCGACCCCACAATATGTACATACGCTTGAGGCTTCCCTCATCGCGTTACTCGCCACTTATGGGATTACAGCCTTCACACTTAAGGAGTTTCCAGGCGTATGGGTTGGCCCTGCCGATGCTCCTCGCAAGATCGCAGCGATTGGAGTTAAGCTGTCCCGTGGCAGATCGATGCATGGTTTTGCGTTGAACGTCCATACGGACTTGGCTATGTTCGAGCATATCGTTCCCTGTGGCATCGCCGATAAAGCCGTTACCTCGATGGAAGCAGAAGGAGTCCGGGTATCATTACCTGAGATCGCTCGCGCGTATGCAAAGGAGTTTGCTGCCCATTTCGCTTTCGAGCGAGTCGATTATCAGGGTGTTGATGATGCCTCTCAGGTCGCTGTCATGCCTCAAAGACTTTCGTCACAGAGTGCGTTGACCTCGCGGCTGAATCAGCGTCTGGCCAAGGCGGGATTCGCTTTTGAGACTGCTGTTCCATATGTGTCGCGAAAGCCTGAGTGGGTGCGCAGTGAGGTAAATCTTGGTACTGAGTACCGTTCACTGCAACATCTCGTACGGGATTTGAATCTTGTAACGGTGTGCGAAGAGGCCGGGTGTCCCAACATCTACGAGTGTTGGAAGGATGGCACAGCTACATTCATGATCAACGGTGAACGATGCACACGTGCCTGTGGCTTCTGTCTTGTGGATACGTCAAAACCCCTGCCTCTTGATCCATCGGAACCCAGTCGAGTCGCGCAAGCAGTGGCGGCCCTGAAGCTCTCCTTCGCCGTGATAACTGCTGTGGCCCGTGATGATCTTCGAGACGGAGGTGCATTCGCCTTCGCGGAGACTATTCGTTCGATTCGTGAAATCAATCCCGCTTGTGCAGTTGAGGTTCTGATCCCCGATTTCAAGGGAGATCATTCGTCACTGGAGACGGTGTTGGAGGCCAGGCCTGACGTATTGAATCATAATTTGGAGACAGCGCTTAGACTACATCGAGCCGTTCGCCCCTCCGCAAACTATGTGCGTTCGCTTACGGTCTTGGCACGTGCTAAGGAATTCGGTCTTACGACGAAGTCTGGTCTGATCGTCGGCATGGGTGAGTCAGTCCAGGAGCTTAAGTCAGTAATGCGTGATATACGGGCTGTGGGAGTGGATATTCTGACGGTCGGCCAGTACCTGCGCCCAACAAGGGATCATCTGCCGGTCTCTCGTTATTATCACCCGGATGAGTTTGTGGAATTGCGTGAATATGCGATGAGTTTGGGCTTCCGTTATGTGGAGGCATCTCCGCTAGCTAGGTCCTCCTACCATGCGCGTCAAGGATCTGATGCGGCGGCCAGAGCGATGGCATGATCGAGCGCTCTCAGTTCGAGGCTGCGTATCTAGGACGTCAGCAGCGAACACGGAGGCTGCTTGCAGACAGCGACATCGATGTAGCCTTGATCTCGCTGGGCAGAGAGCTGCCTTGGTTAATCGGTTACCAGGCGATGCCACTGGAACGAATCACCTGCCTCTACATGGATGCCAAGGGTACCACGCGTTTGATCATCCCGAAGTTGGAGGCACCGAGAGTACGAGCCTTGCCGGGATTAGAACTTGTGCCATGGGTTGATGGGGAGGATCCTTTCGAGCTTCTTGGCTCAATGATTCGTGACTCAAAGGTCGTGGCTGTGGATGATCGTTTCATGTCTGGATGGCTGTTACCTTTGATGGGCAGGGCTCCTCGGGTCAGTTTCCGATCAGCTACGGCGTTCTTGAATCCTTTGCGGCGGCAAAAGGATGCGCTCGAGATCGAGATGCTTGGACTTGCGGCCAGTGCAGCGGATCGAGTGGCTGAGCGCCTAATTCGTGGCGAGATCGCGGTCCAGAACCGTCGGGAAGTCGAAGTCGCGAAGGATATTGGCGACGCTTTGCGTCAAGAGGGTCATTCCGGTGTCAACTTCGCGATTGTTGGGAGTGGACCAAACTCAGCGTCGCCACACCATGAGCCCAGCTCTCGCCTTATCGTGCCGGGAGACGCATTGGTTTTGGACTTTGGGGGCACCTATTCGATTGATGATGAGCCTGGCTATTGCTCTGATACGACGCGGACGTTTGTGGTGGGTGAAATTCCAGAAGGGTTCAGCGAACTCTACGAGGTGCTTTACCGTGCTCAAGCAGCAGCTCGCGAGGGTATCCGTGTCGATATGTCGGGTAAGGAGGCGGATCTCGTCGCCCGTAATGTGATCACGGAAGCTGGCTATGGGGAGTATTTCGTACACCGACTTGGCCATGGCATCGGTCTCGATGAACATGAGGATCCCTACTTATCAAGCGACAATCTGTTGCCACTGGAAGCAGGTACCGCATTCTCAATAGAGCCAGGTATCTATCTTCCGGGACGCTTTGGTGCGCGCATCGAGGACATAGTCATTTTAGAGGAGGCAGGCGTTCGCGCTTTGAATCAATCGCCGCGCGAGCTAGTCGTGCTGTAGGTTGGTTCACAACCAAGCACACACGCGGGGCTGTAGTGAGGTGGTCTGTCGCAGCGCAAACTCGACGACAGATAGCCTGGTGTGGTGCGAATGTGGGGTGCCGTGAGGTCGTCCCTGTGTGACGTGCCTCAAGCGATAAAGTATTTGGCCATAGGGTGATGTGCGATGATGGCGGTTGTCGTCTGCTCCGGATCAAGCTGGAAGTTCTCAGACACCACTACGCCGATTCGGGAGGCCTCCAATATTGCAACTAGTTTCTCGTTGTCCTCGAGATTGGGACACGCTGGGTAGCCCCAAGAATAACGGCCACCGCGATAGGCCTGTTTGAATAGCCCAGCTAGCGTCGGTCCATCTTCATCGCCGAACCCCCACTCGCGTCGTATCCGAGCATGCCAAAGCTCTGCGAGGGCCTCGGTCATCTCGACACCGAGCCCATGGAGATGAAGATAATCTTGGTAGCGGTTATCCTGGAAGTACTCCTGGGCTACTTCGCTTACGCGCTTGCCCATAGTCACCACATGGAAGGCGACATAGTCAACCTCATTGGTGGAAAGGGGGCGGTAGAAATCAGCGATACATAGATATGGTTCCTTCGGTTGGCGTGGAAACTGGAAACGGGATAATTCCCGGCCTGCAACTATGGGGTCCCATATGATCAGATCGTTGCCATCGGAGTTACAAGGGAAGTATCCGTAGACAAGCTGTGGGATCAAAATTTGGTCTGTTGTCGCATGGGCGAGTTCGATCGCGAGCTGCTGGCGAATCCGCTCTTTGAATTCTGAGTCAGGCTCCCCATTTTGGGGCCGATAGCCCCATTGATGACGGAAGAGTGCGGTCTCGTTCAGGTAGGTTGCGATCTCCTCCAATGAAATGCCTTTGACAACTCTCGTACCAAGGAAGGGAGGAGTGTAGATCGGGTTATCAAATGGCACATCCTCGGAACGAGTGGTGCGTTCTTGGGCACGCTGATCGATTTCGGTTCGCATGCGTTTTACGGATGATGCCCTGATTTGCCGTCCGAACTGGTCGTCGGTGATCTCACCATGGGAGATCTTGACAAGCTTATCAAGTACCTCAAGCCCTTCGAAAGCGTCCTTGCCATAGAAAACCCTCCCATGGTAGATCTCTCGCAGGTCGCGTTCTACAAACGATCGTGTAAGGGCAGCTCCACCGAGGATGACGGGGATATGGCTCAGGCCCCGATCATTGAGTTCGAGCAGATTGTCCCGCATCACCAAGGTCGACTTGACGAGGAGCCCACTCATTCCTATCGCATCTGCGTTTGTCTCGACGGCTTTTTCAATGAGTTCGTTGGCGGCGACTTTGATCCCCAGATTGTGGACGCTAAATCCGTTGTTGGTGAGGATGATGTCCACGAGGTTTTTGCCGATGTCGTGAACATCACCTTTCACCGTGGCAAGCACGATGGTTCCACGGTTAGTGGCGTCAGCTCGATCCATAAAGGGTTCAAGATAAGCGACTGCCTGCTTCATGGTCTCGGCTGAGGCTAGCACAAATGGTAGCTGCATCTGGCCCGAACCGAAGAGTTCCCCCACCTCGGCCATCGCCGCAAGAAGGATGTCGTTGACGATAGCGAGTGGCGCCTTCCCGTCGTCAAGCGCCTGTTGAAGGTCTGCCTCTAAACCGACCCGATTACCATCGACGATGCGACGGTAGAGTCGTTCGTCGAGTGGCAGAGACTCAAGAGGGGGACCTGTCTCCTTGAGACTGTCCGTGGACTCGAATAGCTCAATCAGGCGAGACAGGGGATCGTAACCATCTCTACGCCGATCATAGATAAGGTCAAGACAGACCGTTTGTATTTCTTCGGGAATCTTCGCCAACGGAATGATTTTTGATGGGTGCAGTATCGCCATGCTAAGACCATTGAGGCGGCATTCCTCAAGAAATACGGAGTTGAGTACCTCTCGGGCTGCTGGTTTCAGTCCGAATGAGATGTTGGACAAGCCGATGATGGTGTGTGATTCGGGGAAGGCCTGGTGGATCAACCGTATGCCTTCGATGGTGGCTTTGGCATCTTGGCGGGACTCCTCCATCCCTGTCGTGATGGGGAGCACGAGGGGGTCAAAGATGAGATCGGCGGGTGTGAGCCCATACCGCGTGATCGCGATGGAGGCGATAGAAGTGGCAGCTTTGAGTTTCCACTCTGGCGTCCGGGCTTGTCCGTCCTCGTCAATGCAGGTCGCCACCACTGCGGCCCCGAATCGCTTTGCAAGGGTGAGGAATTTGTCAAGACGCGATCCTTTCGCATCGCCTTCCTCAAGGTTAACTGAGTTCAGAATCGTTCGTCCACCGAGATGAGTCAAGGCGACTTCGATCACCTCTGCCTCGGTGGAGTCGAGCATAATCGGTAGAGTCGCTGCCGTAGCGAGGCGCGCAGCGAGTTCGCCCATGTTGTGCACGCCGTCCTCGCCGGTATAGTCAACGCAGAGATCGATCAGGTGGGCGCCGTCGCGAACTTGTTCCTGCGCCATCGCCACGCACGTGTCGTAATCGGCGGCAAGGAGCGCTTCACGGAAGCGCTTTGAGCCGTTTGCGTTTGTCCGCTCGCCGACGTTCACTAGAGAGGTATCTTGATGGAGCGAGACGGGGGAGTACAACGATGCGACCTCTGGTTCGAGGCTCGGGTGACGTGGTTGAGGTGAAAGGTCTCGACAGGCCTCCACCACCGCCTTCAGGTGGGTTGGCGTGGTGCCGCAGCATCCGCCGATCGTGTTGACTCCAAAATCTTGGACAAAGCGTTTGAGCGAGCTAGCTAGTTGGTCGGGAGTAAGGTCATAGTGCATCTTGCCGTGTTGGACAGATGGCAGTCCAGCGTTAGGGAGGCAAGAGATCGGTAGAGGGCTGTGCTCTGCGAGATAGCGGAGATGCTCGCTCATCTCGGTTGGCCCGGTGGCACAGTTGATCCCAAAAACGGTCGGCTGCATCGTGCTGAGCGAGGCAAGGGCGGCACCGATTTCGGTTCCAGGAAGCATGCGGCCGGTCAGTTCAATAGTCACCTGCAGCTGCAGCGGAACCAGACGACCAGCTTGTTGCATCGCCCGCCGGGCACCGATCATGGCAGCCTTGGCCGAGAGCAAGTCATAGACAGTCTCGATGACCAGGAGATCAACGCCACCGGCGATGAGACCTGATGCCTGGGTATGGTAGGCGTCGGCGAGTGTTTCGAAGTCAATTTGCCCAAGAGTTGGCAGCTTGGTCCCTGGACCCATGCTCCCAGCAACATAACGTGGGTGGTTGGGTGTCGAGAAGTCTTTAGCCACCCCAACGGCCAGTCGAGCTGCAGCTTCGTTGAGCTCGCGGGCCTCCGACGCAAGCCCATATTCAGCGAGGACTGGTGCGAGGGCTCCAAAACTATCTGTCTCAATCACGTCGACGCCGACCTCGAGAAAGGAGGCATGAAGTTGTTGGATGACTTCGGGTTTTGTGCGTACGAGAACCTCGTTGCAGCCCTCGAGGTGCTCGCCACCAAAGTCGTCGGCAGTGAGTTCAAGCAGTTGCAGGTTGGTGCCAGTTGCTCCGTCAAAGATGACGATCTGTTCTTGGAGCAGCCGGGCGTAATCGAGCATATCTAATAGGCTAGTAGGTGGTGAGCTGCGTTTTCGAAGGGATCGATGTGAAGATCTATACAAAGACAGGTGATAAAGGGACGACTGGGCTGCTCTATGGCGGAAGAGTTTCGAAGAATTCATCGCAGGTCGAACTCAACGGTGCGGTCGATGAAGCTCAAGCGCACCTGGGTGTTGTTCGGGCGCATGCTACGAGTGAGCTCGCTGCGATCTGTCGCAGTCTTGAACTCGATCTCTGGATACTGATGGCGGAGGTAGCCACTCAAGCCAACAAGCGCGACCATCTCAAGCCTGGCACAACGCTCGTCACGCTCGCGATGGTGACACACCTGGAGGAGCTGATCGACGAGATCTCTCTGCGCTTCGATGCGCCCAAGGAGTTTGTTGTTCCAGGCGAGGAGCCGACTGCGGCGTTCTTGGATGTTGCACGCACGGTGGTCCGCCGAGCTGAACGACAAAGCGTTGCCTTTGTCGAGGAGGTACCGGATTCATTGGTGCAGATTTACTTGAACAGACTCTCCGATCTGCTCTGGACACTGGCACGCTGGAGCGAGGGGGTATCACTGACCGCTCGAGGAGCGCTGGACGCCTAAGGTACATGGAGACAAACTCGTGTAAGAGTGTGGACCCCGAGGAGGATGGCGTGAGTTTAAAGACATCGGTGTCGATAGGGCAACAGGCCGGTATTGGTGCAACAGACGTTCGTGTCGTCGAGGGTGAGCACTCGACTCGAATGCAAGCCACTGTCGTTGACGGAGTGCTTCGTTATCAGTTTGGTGTAGCCTCCAAGCCAACCTCTGAACAGCTTCGTGCTCTCGGTGCGGCAGTCGTTGATGAGGCCTCCCATGCTCACTTTCATGAGGTGGCACTGACCTTGCCGGAGCTTGGAGAGGCAGAACTGGAGGAGTTCGCTCTGGGTATGCTGTTGGCTGGGTACCGCTTCGATACCTATCGAACCAGCGAAGATACTGACTCCGCTGCCGTTTGCACACAGATCGTTATCGTTGGTCAAGAGTCCAAGGCTGCCCCAGTACAGCGGGCTCTGGTGATCGCCGAGGCGGTCGCATTGGCCCGCGATCTCGTGAACGAACCTCCATCTCGGTTGACGCCGACAGACTTTGCCCGCATCGCTAGCGATGTGGCTGCTCGTTCTGGCCTTGAGATCCGTGTATGGGATGAGCGCAACTGCGAGCAGGAGCAACTCGGTGGCCTTCTCGGAGTGGCTCGCGGTTCAGCGGAACCACCACGTGTGATCAAGCTTACCTACCGCCCGCAGCAGGCGGCGGACAAGAAGATTGGTTTGGTTGGTAAAGGCATAACTTTTGATTCTGGAGGGCTTTCGCTCAAGTCTGGCGAGGGCATGATGACGATGAAGACCGACATGGGCGGTGCTGCTGCGGTGCTCGCTGCGATGTCCACTCTGGGGTCGCTGGGTGTCTCGCATGAGGTTAATGGGTACCTGATGATGACTGAAAATATGCCCTCGGGGAGTGCCCAGAAGCCAGGTGATGTGCTCACTACTCGCTCTGGCCGCACGATTGAGGTCTTGAACACCGATGCAGAGGGTCGTCTTGTCTTGGCCGACGGACTGACACTCGCCTTGGAGGACGGCAATGAAGAGATTGTCGATATTGCGACACTCACCGGCGCCTGTGTCGTGGCGCTAGGTGAGGAGGTTGCGGGCTTGATGGGCAATGATGATGTGCTTTTAGATGCCCTTCATGCCGCTGGGGACAAGGCGGTCGAACCAAACTGGCGGCTTCCTCTTCCAGCGAGTTATGAGAAGCTGATCGCATCCGAAGTAGCTGATATGAAGAACATCGGCAAGCGTGGTGGCGGTGCTATCACTGCCGCTCTCCTGCTTCAGCGTTTTGTACCGGATGCTCGGTGGGCGCACCTCGATATCGCAGGTCCCTCTCGTGCTGAGGCCGATCGCGGTTGGATACGAGTAGGTGGGACTGGTTTTGGCGTAGCGACCTTCATCCGCTGGTTACAGGATACGCACGCCTAGAGGTTGCGGTGCCTCTTGGGGCGTAACCCAGGCGCAGGAGTTGGTCACTGATCTCCTCGTCAGTCGCACCCAGGTTGGCCAGTGTGGCGGTGAGTTGATGCAGTCGACCACCTCGATCTGCTTCCTGGCGATAGCGTTGTAGTTCGGGGCGGACATTGGCGATTCTCTGAAGACTCTCCGGAAGTCGTTTGAGCTGTCGACTGCTCAAGGGTGGCACCTCTCGTGGAACCTCGATAAGGCCGGGAATGAGTTCGCGGAGCAGGTGAAAATCTCGACAACGATCAATGCTGCGGTCCAGGAGTGAGCCACGATGGGGGGTTGGACCAAGGCCGAGTGAGCGTGCCAACTCCTCCGAAGAGGCTCGTACCTGGGTCGCCCCGCCGATGAGTAAGTCGAGGCGCTGCAGGAGGACGATAGCGGATGGGCCAAGTATCGGTAGCCAGAGCAACTGCACATAGTCTGATGCGATTGGCCACCACTGTTCCTGACTGTGTGGCACCTCCCATCGACAGATGGTGAGGAACTCTGGACGGGGACCCTCCTGACCCATAACGACCCTCCTTGGTGTTGTTATCGATCAGTATAACATAGAATAACATAAAATCAAGTAGGGGAGAAAGTTCCGAATACCTCCCGGAGGGTATCGGCGACCTCGCCAAGTGTGGCTCGGGCTGCTAAAGCGCGCTTCATCGGGTAGCAAACATTGTCGGTTCCCTCGGCTGCCATCCTGAGGTCGCCGAGCGCCCGATCTACCGTCCCTTGATCACGACGACGACGCAACTCCTGTACTTGTTCGATCTGTTGTCTCTGCAATGCTGGATCAATCGGGAAAACCTCTGGGCTTACCTCCTGTTCGTCGATGAAGCGGTTCACCCCGACTATTACCTTCTCGCCCGCATCGATGGCTTTCGTATATGCGTAGGCAGCACGCTCTATTTCCTGTTGGATGTAGCCATTCTCGATGGCGGCCACAGCTCCACCACGCCCATCAATCTCCTCGAGATAGGTCCGAGCTTTGTCTTCGAGCGCGGTGGTCAGTGACTCGACATAGTAGGAGCCTGCTAAGGGATCTACCGTGTCGGTTACTCCTGTCTCGTAGGCGATGACCTGCTGAGTTCTCAGGGCGAGTTTAGCCGCCTGTTCGGTCGGCAAGCCCAGAGCTTCGTCATAACCATTGGTGTGCAGCGACTGCGTGCCTCCGAGTGCTGCCGCTAGCGCCTGAATGGAGACCCGAACAAGATTCACCTCTGGTTGCTGTGCGGTAAGTGTCGATCCACCTGTCTGGGTATGAAAGCGCATGAGCAGGGATCTGGAATCCTCAGCGTGAAAGCGGTCCTGCATGATATGTGCCCAGAGGCGTCGGGCAGCTCGGAACTTGGCAACCTCCTCAAAGAGATTGTTGTGTGCGTTCCAGAAGAAGCTAAGACGCGGTGCAAAGTCGTCTACCGCGAGTCCGGCAGCGAGGGCAGCGTCGACGTAGGCGATGCCGTTTGCGATTGTGAAGGCGAGTTCTTGTGCTGCCGTGGAACCAGCCTCTCGGATGTGGTAGCCAGAGATGGAGATGGTATTAAAGTGGGGCAGTTCTCGTTGGCAGTAAGCGAAGATGTCGGTGATAATTCTCATGCTCGGGCGAGGGGGGTAGATGTAGGTACCGCGAGCGGCGTACTCCTTCAGAATGTCGTTCTGGATCGTCCCTCCGATTGCTGAAGGATCGACACCGGTCTCCTCTGCTACCAGCTGATAGAGCAGAAGAAGGGTGGACGCTGTCGCATTGATCGTCATC
>JAKAQL010000114.1 GCA_021822605.1 Actinomycetes bacterium | reverse complement strand
ACCCTCAGCAATTTTGGTGATGACTTGTTCTGGCGTATGTCTTTTGCTCAACATGAGCTTCCCTCCCGTATCTATTATGGTCGGTCCTCTCACATTCTGGGTGGTTCATCTGGGTTGGATCACTCCATTATTGCCTTACGTCTCAACACTTTGGCCCGTTGATCTTATGATGAGGCCGTGGCGGATTCGCGTTGCTGAGAGAGCAGCAGCGATCACTAGAAAGATCATCGATGCGTAGAAGGCTGAATGTAAGCCGTTGACGAATACTCCCGCGATCTGACCATGGAGTTTGGCGGTTCCGACGAAGATCGCAAAGGCTACTTGCCTTGGGATGGAGCGTGATGCGATCAGGATAGCCATGGAGAACGAAAACACCATGCCAGTGTTTTGGAAGGTGCGCAGCATACCTGAGGCGATCCCAAAGACCCGAGGAGGAGCCGCCTTCATGACTGCCGAATTGTTGGCTGGGAAGAAGCTACTCGATCCGATACCGTTGACGACGCTTGCGACGACGACAAGCCAAAGTCCGGTGGTCATCCCTAGTCGAGCATAGAGGAGCAGACCTATGATCTGGATGGTGAGCCCAAAGGTAGCGGGAAGGACTGGTCCAATTTTGTCCGCCATTCTGCCCGAAAAGGGACCGATGGCGCCGCCAACTAAGTAGCCAGGGACCAAGAGAAGTGAGGCGTCTAACGGTGAGAGACCGCGTGGTCCCTGAAGATACATAAGCACCAGGAAGAGGACAGCGTAGTTTGCGAGGCCCTGACAGAGCGAGGCCAGCAGCGATGGGGTCATGGTGGGAACTTTGAAGAGTGAGAGATGCACCATCGGATCGGTTTGTTTGCGTTCCACGAGAACAAAGACGACAAGTATGGCGATGCCCCCAAGGAGAAAGATGAGGAGCTCGATATCGAGTGAGTGGGTGGCGAGATTTGTCACGGCCCAGAGGATCCCAAAAAGACCGAGACCGGCGGTTAACATCCCCAACACGTCGATCTTCCTGTGTTCACGAGTCCCGCTATCGTGGAGGACGCGGAGTGCGAGCAGAACAGCGACGAGTCCGATGGGCACGTTGATCCAGAAGATCCATCTCCATGAAATAAAGGTGACGATGAGGCCGCCGAGGACAATCCCCAGTACCGCACCAAGGCTATAGCCGATGCCGTTAAATCCGTACGCTCGGCCTCGCTTCTCTGGCGGGAAGAGATCAGCGATGACGGCACCACTGTTCGCAGTGACGAGAGCTCCACCGATCCCTTGAACGACCCGAAAAGCGATGATGGCTGGTTCATCCCAGGAGATGGCACAGAGCGCCGAACCGATGATGAAGACGACAAAACCAGTCTCATACATCTTGACTCGTCCATACATATCGCCAAGGCGACCTACTTGAGAGGCGAGGAGTGTAACCACCAGCAGGTACCCGATAATTACCCAGATGACCGAGGAGAGGGCGACATGCAAACCTCGTTCGATCTCAGGCAAAGCCAGGACGACGATCGTAGTGTCAACCGCCGTGATGAGCACTCCCGTCATGACGACAGCGAGCGCCAAGCCAGTTCTCGTCGTCGACCGCCCGCTCTCAGTTGTCTTGGGATTGTTCACACTCACGTTTCACACACCCTTTGTACCCTGCTGCCTCCTGCGCCCCGAACAGGGCAATCCAACAGTCTCGGGGTCGATCGGCTGCAAACACCGAAGCCCTATTCTTTATCGTAACCTGCTGGCGTGTACGTGTGCAATGTCGGTGTGGCGAGCGCTGGGTCGATCCCAACCCGGTGACATGTTGACCCTTTGCGTCGGTGTCAGCTCCGAATAATGGCCTAACGGCTTTGGTATGGCCATACGGCTTAGTTCCCCTGCCACGAGTCGATCAGATCTCCAGTATCGGCGTAGATGCCGACCCAGTCGATAGCGTTGGGCGCGTAGGGAAGGGCAGTTTCGAGCGCGATTTTGGATCGGTTCGTGCCGAGCCAGGTGGTGGTCACTCTCCCCGAGTGGGTGGCAATGACCATGCGAATTTTTCCCTTCGATGGTAGGTTCTCAAAGGTTGCCTTTACCTGAGTCCCCCAGGGTTTTCGATAGAGGGCGAGTGATCCATCAACCCCACGTCGAGTGGATCCCATCGCAATGACATCCGTGGGTTTTGGTGACGGAGTTTGCGATACGGATACTCCGATCAGGATGCCCGCTGCGATACCGGCGAGAAGGAGGCCAGTACGTACTAGCCAGGCGGTCGGCAGCTTGGTGATTTTCGCGGGTTGGGATAGGAGTGGCTGCTTCGGGCTCGGTTGCTGGCGTTGCATCTCGAGAGCCACGACCACCATCGCGATGGGGTCTACGGCTTGGCGACAGTCGTCGCAAGTGATCAGATGCTCCTCGAAAACGTGCCGTTCGGAGGGGGGCAGTGTCCCACGTGTGTACTCAACAAGGAGGTCGTGGGGTGAACTATCGTGTTTCATGGCCTTGTTGCAACTCTGATCGCAGGATTTTGATAGCGTAGTGGAGTCGTGAACGTATCGTGCCCTCTGGAACCCCGAGTTTTGCAGCGAGAATGACCAGTGGAGTGCCATCGACCAGCGCCCCTTGAATCACCTGCCGATGGTTGTCAGACAGAGTGTCCATCGCCGAATCGATCATCATTCGATCGAGGACACTGCTATCCTCCTCCTGACCAGAGTCGAGGGTGTTCAGATCGAGTAGAGCAAGCTGGTGCGATCGGCGTAGGTAGTCGATGGCACGGTTTCGGGCGACAATCAATAGCCAACCTTTTAGCCGTTCTTCATCGAGAAGGAGGGAGTCCTTGTGGTCAAGGGCGGCCAGGAATGTCGCCTGGACCAGATCCTCGGTGGCGGCGGCATTGCCGACGATCGAGAAGACCTGAGCGCGAATGAGAGGGGAGAACGACTCGAAGAGATCCTGGAGCATCACTTCGAGCATTTCGCCCCCCCTCATCAACATTAGGATCCTGACGCTAGAGCAGCGGACCAGCTGCGGCGGTAAATGTCATTCCCTTACCAGCGCCTGACCCCGAGAATCCTGCGTCGCCGAAGTTGAAGACACCGCCATCCTTGGCCACTAACCAGTAACCAGCACCATCGGGTGTGCTGATTATTCCTAAGATTGGCATATTCAAGGGATGCATGCCACGTAGCCCGGTTAGTCCATCGCTGTAGGTGTTGCCGTAGTAACCTGCGTCGCCGAAGTTGAAGACGCCACCATCTGCTCCTACTAGCCAGTAACCTTTCCCGTCAGGAGTCGAGGCAATCCCGACAATGGGGGCGTTGAGTGGATGCATGCCACGTAGCCCGGTTAGTCCATCGCTGTAGGTGTTGCCGTAGTAACCTGCGTCGCCGAAGTTGAAGACGCCACCATCTGCTCCTACTAGCCAGTAACCTTTCCCGTCAGGAGTCGAGGCAATCCCGACAATGGGGGCGTTGAGTCGAACATTGCCTAATCCCCCGTAGTTTTTGGCGCTGCCAGCTGCGTAGACCATGCCATTCGCCGTCACCTCCCAATAGCCGCCGCCGTTGCTCCCTGCGGCATCGGCCATCGCGACAACCTTCCCGCTGACTTTGGGGGCTACAGCACTTGAGGTGACACCAAAGGCGGAGACGACGCCGTTGGCCGTGGCCAATTGATAAGCGCGGTAGCCGATGGGCGAGGCACTGAGCTCATCGAGGGTAGAGGTATTCGAATCATCGAAGTAAATTCCGAGGTGCCCTGCGTTCATGGAGGACGTCGCAAGCCCAAAGAGCGCACCACCACTACCACTATCTAGTACTCGGGTAGCCATGACTTTCCCGGTGCTGGCGAGTTCAACCAGATTGTTGTTGCCCGCACCGTTGACAACCAACAACATGTGGTTGACAGGATCAATGACGATCCCTTGTGGAGAGTCCAGGGCTCCACCTTGGGCAATCATCACTGGAGCCACCGGCCCAGTAGCAGTTAACGCGTTGGGTAGCGCGTAGATCGCGTTGTTGTAATCGTCGGTCACATAGAGCGTGCCGTTCCCAGCGTCGTAGGCCATTCCTTGGGGTCCTGCCACGGTGCTTGGGCTCAACGAGGTACCTGCCATATCAGAGGTTGGGAGGTTCGTGGCCAACGGTGTATACGTTGCATTGAT
>JAKAQL010000051.1 GCA_021822605.1 Actinomycetes bacterium | reverse complement strand
GCTCTTTTGGGCAGAGGGGACCTCCTCGACGTAGACCCCGGGAGCGGTATAGGTAGGCACGGTTGTAGTACTCCTCTCATTGGCACACGGTTCTCATTGGCACACGGTTCTCATTGGCACACGGTTCTCATTGGCACACGGTTCATGTTGGACGGTTCATACGGTCATATGATTCTCATCAGACGGCACTCAATCCGGTCGGCACCATCCCGGACAAGATCATTCAGTTGGTTCTCGTTGTCTTGGCTCCCTCTCTTGGCTCTATTCTGTGGCTCATCCTCAATGTGGCTCATCCTTAACCCAGCGACTCATCTTTGATCCAGTGGTCTGACCTGCTCTCAACGTTCCCAGGAGCACCGTCTGGGTGGTACCTTTTGCTATCAGACACCGATCATCTGGTGCCGCTAGGAGGAGTTTCGTGTCCGAACAGGGACGATGAAGGCTCCTCATTCGGCGAGACCTTGGTCAAGAGTCCAACTCATCGAGCGGAAGGCGAGATCCCCTCTCTTGCGAAACCCATGCACAAACCCCCGGCCGCTACATGAGTGTAGCTTAGGAATGGGAGGGTGTCAAGTGTCTCAGATCAGAACTCCAGTCGTGCCAGGAAGAGTGATCTCAACAACCCCTCCGTAGGCACAGAGACAGGTTGATCCAGCGACGAGTGCCGGCTGTCCACCGATCGTGGTGGTAGTCATTGGTAACCAAGGAGCGAGGACAGGAACACATGGCATCGGCGTGAGAACTCCAAGCTTTGCCGCCGTTGCCGCAGCGACCTCAGGATTCGACAAGGTGTTACACATATCAAAGGTGGGGATATTCGCTGGCGTCATGTTGGCTATCGTGGCAGCTGGCCTGCCCTCGATGACCACCTTCGTCGCCGGGGGGACCTGGAGAACCGCTGGAGCTAGACCAAAGCTACACATGCAAAGAGCTTCACTCACCACTGCTGGATTTCCCATCTTCTATCCCCTCCTATCACGATGCATGCTAATCATTGCGACTTCACTTGGGATTCAAAACCACCGAGCACCTCGCCACCCGAAAGTGCAAAAGATGACTCCATAAGGATCACCGCTCACAGTAGCACAACTAGCCTCCTACCCGTTGAATGTACAGCCTCAGTAGCTTCGATCAGGCACTCAAATAGATTACTCCTCGACATGCGGGCGCTCGATGAGGTCAAAGTAGGGGCCAAAGTCCGCTGCGACACAGAGTCGACCCAGCTTTTCTAACTCGCGTTGTGTTGCTCGAATAATCTCTGCCATGGAGACCTCGCCATCACGCTCACTCGCTTCAAAGCAAGCACCAACGCAGATGTTGCGAATCGCACCTCCGGCCAACTTCAACGAATGGGCCATAAAGCCGAGATCGACATCTGATGCCCTAGGAACCACCGGAGGGAGATAGTGCTCCCATATCAGCCTGCGCTCCCTGGGGCCAGGGACCGAAAAATCAACCACGACGTCGATCCGGCGGATGAATGCTTGATCCATGTTCGCGCGTAGGTTCGTTGCCAGAATAGCGAGGCCGTCGAAGGTCTCGATGCGTTGCAGGAGGTAAGCGACTTCGATGTTGGCATATCGATCATGCGCATCGCCTCCCTCGGATCGTTTCCCAAAGAGTGCGTCGGCTTCATCGAAGAAAAGGACGCCGTTCATCCCAGTCGCTTCGCGGAAAATCGCCTCAAGGTTCTTTTCTGTCTCACCGACATACTTGTCGACGACGGTCGCAAGATTGATGGTAAACAAGTCCAAGCCGAGCTCGTTGGCTATCACCTCAGCTGACAAGGTTTTGCCGGTACCTGACTCACCAAAGAAGAGAACCACCACCCCAGTACCCCTACCGGAACTCGGTCGAATGCCCCACTTTTGGGCGAGAATACCCCGGTGACGAACTCGTCGTGCGATCATATGGAGTCGATCCTCAATCGGGCGACTCACAATCAGATCATCCCAAGTGGCGACGGGGTGTATGCATTGAGCAAGGCGCGCCAACCCGGCGCCACCCTGGAGCCGCGCGCCCGCAACCAAATCGTCTGGCTGAACCAAGCGGTCCTTTGCTCTTGCAACGTCACTGGCGAAACGCCACGCATCTAACAGCTGTTCTGGCTCCAGGTTGAAGGGATCGAGTACGCCGACAAACGTCGCAAGCAAATCGGTCTCCAACGGGCTCGTGATGAGAGAGCGGAGAAGGCGTTCGCGTCCTGACCGGTCAAACAGTGAAACCTCGCAGATGTGAGGCAAACGCCTTGACCAATTCGCATCCCACGGTGCCTGTCCGTACAAAATGACTGGATGATCCACATCGACCAGTCGCTGCAGCGATTGAGATCCATGAGACAGCAGGCTCTCGATCGGTCCAACCAGAAGTCCAGCCCCCCTCAAACGCGCGCCTAACAGTAGCTGGTCCACCTGTTCGTCAATGTCGTCTGTGAACCTGATTTTGCCGGCATCGACCACAAGAGTGTGGACTCCGACGCGATCAAACGTCGCTACTCCCAACACCCGAGCAGTGGATCCACGCGGGCTCCGAAGGTAGAGCAGGCCTGAACCCCTGCACATGAGGTCGGTCAGCTCAGCAACCTCGTCATCGACTACCGCAGGAAACAAGGCCCTTAACTCTTGCTCCGCGTCGACTTCCGGTCGAAGATCCAGCCCAGTCCCCCCAAGAAGGAAGTGCACTACCTCGTCGTTGGCCCGTACTTCGCGATGGAGAAAGGGGTCCTCTTGAGACCCAACCTGAAGGAGTCCAGAACCGAGGAGCACGCTCCCAGGTCGTAGACGTCGTCGTAACTCTCCATCGCTGTCCGAACTACCGCAAAGCTCAAGCGCGACGCCGACACTCACTCGACGGCGAGTGACATCGTCATTCAAAAATGCATAGAGGCGCTCAAACCTGCGATCAAGGTCAGGAGCTGCCGCTACAACAAGTAGAAAAACGTCGATCTTGTCCAACCCAAAGCGCCTTATCAGCGAGTCGAGTGGGCTGACACCTCGATATCGAGTCCTTGCAAGAACGTCCAGCCTCTCACCATCAGATAAAGCGGGGGTTAGCTCAGCAATCCACTCGAGTTCGCCTGAACTCTCTTCTTGGAGCGCTCGATCGACATCCTCATCAGAGAGGTAGAGCCCGCGAAAGGCGTCGGTGAGGTCGATTCCACTGTCGCGACGAGCGTCCAGAAGGACATGAATCCGACGTTTTATTAGCGCAAGCTGGGCAATAAGATCAGCACTGAGAGGCATGCAAAACTATCTCGCTGCAGTCAAGGGGCGCGAGTGCACTGGCGACAAGGAAGCCCCCTTCAACTGGATACCTCGCCACCAACACTCTCGTGAAGAAGCCAATAGAGCCAATTTGTCGGCATGTTGACAAACCATTGAGCACAGGTGGCGCATCCCCGCCCAGGCGAACCCAACTGGTAGAGGCCACCCAATCGCGCAGACACAAACCCAGCGCCACGAATAACGTCACTAATAGGTTGCCCTGCGCACGCTCTCACTCTCGTCCACGACCGTAGGCCATCATCTTGCACTAGAGTTTGGAGTCCTGTGCTGACCGGTGCAATGGACCGGTGACTGATTCAAGAACACAAACCACCGTGCGATCCCCTGCCGCCCAGCTCCCGACTGAGGGTAAGAGATAGGTGAAGAACAACTTCGACCGCTCATATGGCACACCTACAAAACTGGCAAAGCGGTCGAGGCACTCTCCATTAGCCTGCGCATCAAGCGACTGTGGATAGCTCGCCGATGGTCCACCTGGAACCTTTGCAAGGCCAAAAACCTGCTGAGTATGGGGATCGCTGCAGGCCACAACGGTGATGGACGTCAAGTCCGCTTGAATTTTCTTGGGTGGTACGAGACATTCACCCACCTTCAGTTTGAAGACCGAGACTGTCTTTGTGCTGCTCGACGAGATGAGTCCACATCCAGAGGCTACGCTGGCCAACAGCACAACCGTCAACACCTTGACGGAACGAAGCCCCAGGCGCAGAGCACTCGTCTGCTCTCTTTTTGTCATCCCCACGGCCCCGATTCTAGCTTGATACCTCGACCTGCCTCTAGCCCAAACACCAACGTACCCTTGAGGACTAGTGAGTTCTCACGGAGCGGTGCTGCCTCCCACACAACCAATCGCCCACGCTCCTAAGAGATCACAGGCAAAACCCAGGTAATGGCACATCCCAAACCCGCCCTGGCATGATCAATCGTGCTAAAATATCGCTTCGGATAGTGCTGAAGATTTTGTGCCGTGTGCAGCATCACTCCCAGTGGCTCGCGCTGCTTTCCAAGGGGTTTAGTGCGTGAGCTGCCATCATCGCGGAGTGGTGTGCCAACTTGGGGGAGGAATAAAATGGCGGTGGACATTGATGTGACACTGGCCGACAGGTTGAAATCTGCCATAGCTGTCGCGCTCCGCGTTCAGACGGATCCAACCCCTAGGGACATCAGGGCTTTGTCGCTGGTGTCTTTGTCGCTGGTGCCCGTCACGGTGCCATCGCTCAACCGGATCCCAGCAAAGCCACTAGCCCAACCCGGATGTCATTCCTCTGTGGGCGCCGAATCAACATTGTCGAGGTACTCTTTTGACCGAGCACCCACCGACACGGGGATCGTGAGACGAAGAACCGCAGCTCAGCAGCTCGCTCCTGAACGTCGACGCAGCAAAGAACAACGCCACAGAGGGAGGGAGCGCGATGCAAAGGATCGGCGACTACGCGACGGCGACACCGGTTGGTCTGTTAACGTCCAGCACCAACTCTTCGGCATAGCATGCGAGGTCCGCGACTTCGATCACGTCAGCGACCTCTTCACCCGAGCGACAGACAGCAAAAGTAACCCCGTGAGGGCTGTCGTCAACCCAGGACCTCTGAAGGTCGGATCTCACCCCGACAACTCCTTCGGCGTCGATGGGCCGAGGTCGGCCAGCAGAATGCGCCGGTTTGCCCGTGCAAGGAGGAGTTTTTCCTGGCACAATTTCACAGACGAGCCCTCAATGGGTTTCGAGGATAGGAGTTTTTGGGACCACGGCAACCATCGCAACCGGAACATGGGGGAAGTGTCGCGTCTCCCCATTGGTCGATCAATGGTAGCCCCGATCCACCCCGTGGGAGGTTCGGCTAGCAGCCAAGATGAGGGTGGGAACAACACTCCTCGCTCAGGCTTGCGCATGAGGCAAACAGCCGCCCATCTGGTGACAGAAAGACGGTGGCGAGGTGGCTGCGGTGTCATCTAAATTGAAGGGAGCCAGACCATGATCCATCACATCGATGCGGCCGTTGAGTCCTTTGTGAGGCAAGTTGTTGGCGTCCCGAACCATGTCGCCGATGTGGTGTTCATGGCACCCAGCGCATTCGCCGATTCCGCTATGGCGCGCCCCACCTTTGCGATTTACCTCTGGCAAATTGCTCCCCACCACAGCCTGAGTCGCGGAGGGTTCGAAGATCATGTGGTTGGCTCTCGGCCAGCAAGAAGACCGCCCTCCCCGTTCCTCAAGTTTCGCTACTTCATCACGGTGATCGCAGGGGATTCTCGCGATGAGCATGCCTTGCTTGGGGAGGTCTTAACCTCGGTGCTTGCGCACGACAAGCTACCGCAGGAGACCCTCCCAGAACCACTCAAGGGTCTTCGCATCGGACTCGAGCTAGCTGACGAAGGAGAGGAGTTCCCCGAGTCCCTACTCGAAGCGAATAAGATCCGCTTGGGCCTCTCAATCACGATCGCGGTTCCCGCAGAGATCGGACAGTGGATACAGCGGGGTGCTCCGATAGGGTCCGTCGCTTTATCGGCCTCCTCCATCGCCTCACCAACTCCTGCACGACCAACCACTGCGAAGGAGCAACCACTGCGAAGGAGACGCGACGGTTCCGCCATCGTCATGGAGGGAAGATCGGAACCCAACAAGGAGACTCCTACATGACGACAGAGTCAAGACTCCGTTGCCAGGTCGTCGAATCTGCTCAGGTTCTGATGCCTGGGGAGCCAGCCTCAATTGTCCTTGAGGTGACGAACGCCAGCACCGTCATCGATGCCATCCGTATCAACGTAGAGGGACCACAGGAGATCCATTGGAGCGTTGAGCCCGAGTTGCTCGCTCTTTTTCCCGACGACAGCGGACAAGTAGTCATTCATCTCGATCCTCAGCCTGGGCTCGACGCAGGCGATCTGGATATCAACGTGGTAGTCGTTGCCACCAGTGATCCAGACGCACCCGAAGCGTTGCCCTTTCGCTTTGCCGTCTCACCGGCAGCAGGGATCGCACTGACCAGTTCACCCACCAGGCTCGTCAAACATGCTCGGGGGGTCTTCAAGCTCGACTGCACCAACGATGGCAACACGCCCCTCGAGGTCGACTTTGGCGCTCAAGAGTCCACTCATGCGTTGCGATTCACCTACGAACCACCGACGGTGAGTCTGCGCCCCGGCGAGCATACTCTCGTCTCAGTTGGGGTACGGACAAAGCGCAAGCTCCTTGGTAACGAGATCGCCTACCCGATCGATCTCATCGCAACCGCACCAGAGACCCAAGCGACCCAAAAAGTGACCTTCACTCGTCGCCCACTGATCCCAAGAGGAGCACGAACACTGCTCATTCTCGGCGCGATCATCGCAGCCTGGGCAATCATCGTCATCGTGGCGCTCACCCATGCGCTCGGCACATCACCTCTGTCAAAGGTCGTCCCAGCATCCTTCTATGCAACCTCTCATGCCAACGGAACGACGCCTGCTGGAGCAGTCCCAAAGAGTGGCATCGCTATCGGTATCGGTGGGACACTCACCGGTTCGGTGGACGCCGCGAGCACAGGGGGTGGCGTGGGAAGAGTGACGGTCCAAGCATTCAACATCAACGGTTCCCATGTCTCCCTCGTCGCCTCAGCGGCGACGACCTCCGCCGGAGCGTGGTCAATCCCCGGCCTCGCACCGGGGACCTATGCGCTTGACATCTCCGCTCCCGGGTACCAGACCACCTGGTATCCTAACGCTGCCTCTATCGCGACTGGCAAGCTAATCCACGTTCAGTCCCTGTCGACCATAGGGAACCTGCATCTGGTAGCTCACGGACTCCCAGGTGCCATCAGCGGAACGGTCAACTCCGGAGAGGATCCCTCGCCACCCATCACCGTTACCGTCCTACCGGAGACGGGCTCGAACGCTCCAAGTGGAGCCAAACCGCTCGAAACTACCACCGTCAACGCACAAGGTGATTACTCGTTGACGAACCTGCCGACGCCGGGGACCTATGACCTGAGCTTTAGTTCTGCTGGCTTCGGAGTAGGCCAGGCCGTTGATACCCTAACGGGAGGCCAACACTTCGTCGCCAATACGGTCGTCTTAACCGCGAGCCCTGGTACGATCACGGGCACGGTTAGCGCTGCAGGCCAACCTTTAGGGGGAGTCACGGTCACCGCGACCGGATCAGGTACAAAGGTCACCACCGCGACCCCAACGAGTGGACCGATCGGGATTTACCTACTGGCGAACCTACCGACGCCGGGGACCTATGCCATCACTTTTTCGGCACCTGGATACGGGTCTACGAGCGTCGCTGAGCAGCTCGGACCTGGCCAGAGCCTATCGGGCATCAATGTAGCGCTCACGGGAGGTGCCGGCGATGTCTCCGGGACCGTCACTTCAAGCACAGGAGGTCCGCTAGGAGGCGTGACGGTCACGGCCAACACTGAATCGAGTGCTATCTCCACCACCACGGCGACCACCGGCGCGGAGGCGGGTTCTTATCTACTGGCGAACCTACCGACGCCGGGGACCTACGCCATCACTTTTTCGGCACCTGGATATCAATCCCAGACCGTCGACGTCACCCTTAGCACCAACGCCACTGCATCAGGCATCAACGCCACCCTGGCGCCCGCCACAGGTACCGTCGAAGGGGTCGTTGAGACCGCAAGCGGCCAGGGCTTAGCCGGGGCAAACATCACCCTATCGAACGGATCGACGACGATCACGACCGTCACCGCGTCAACCCCCGCTGGAAGCTACGAGCTACCGGAGATTGCACCGGGCACGTACGCAGTCACCGCGACACTCAACGGTTACCAATCCAATACCGTCGATGTACAGGTGATCGCCGGCAAGATCGTCACCGCACCCAACCTCGTGCTCACCTCCTCGGGACAAGCGAGCTAGCATGCGCCTCTCGGCCAACCCCTCACGTCAGAACGTCGAACCCGGCCAAGAGGCGATCTTCACGCTAGAGGTGACCAACACCAGTAACGTCATCAGCGGCCATCAGGTTCGAGTACTCGGCCTTGACCCAGGCTGGGTCCAGATCGATAATCCTACGATCTCACTGTTCCCCGATGCCAGCACCTCAACCACTATCCACATCAATCTCCCTACAACGCTTCCGTCAGGGACTCGTCAGTTTGTGATCGAGGTCGAGTCGCTCACCCCGCCGACGGAGACCGACCAAGTCAGCTGTGAGATCGTCATCCCTGAACGTACCCAGATGCGCCTTTCACTCGACCCGCCGACCACTACCGCTGGAAAGGAGGCACGAGTCGGTGTCCTCGTGGACAATCGTGGAACTGGGGAGGTATCCACGGCGCTCACCGGGAGTGATGAGCCTGAACAGATTACCTTCAGCTTCGAGCCCGAGGATCTCAATCTTCAACCAGGCGAGAAACTGCTCGTCTCGGCGATACTCCGAGCTAAGCGTCCATGGCTCGGTAGTCCAAAGTTGCGCAGCTTTCAGATCGCGACGACCTCGTTAGGCGAAGGGGTCATTGCCCAAGGATCCTGGGTCCAGAACCCACGCCTGAGCCGCGGCATCCTCGCTCTCCTTGGACTCGTCGTCGCTGGCACCATCTTTGCGGCCGTCATCGCCGGTTCGCTCTCCCAGGTCGTCGATCGATCCAACGCCAACAGCACTCTCGCCCTCCAAGTTGCGCAGGCTGCCCAGACAAAGGCGGTCACTGGGACTGGTTCGATCACCGGAACCGTCGACCTGGCGACCTCGCATGCCCCCGTCAGTGGCGTCACCGTCAACCTCTATCAACCCTCGAACCTCACCTCTCCCGCAGCCTCAGTCGCGACAACTGCCCAGGGGACTTACCGTTTCCCAAACCTCGCGGCTGGTTCCTATGATCTGTCCTACACAGGTGCAGGCTTTAGCGAGCTCTGGTACCCAGGGGTGTCTGCGAGCAACCATGCAAAACCGGTACAAGTACATGATGGGCAAAAACTCACAGGTGTCAATATCTCGATCGGTGCACTACCCGTCTCAATCTCTGGCAAAGTCACGGGGCTTCCTCCCGCCGGGGCAACCCTTGCCTTGCAACTTCCAACGAGCAACCCGTTGACGTCGGTCTCGGCAAGCTCCACGGCACCCGCATCAGCAACACCCAATGGGGTCGTAGTTGCCTCCACTACTCTTGGAGCCGACGGTACCTTCTCCTTCTCGAACATCCCTTCGCCAGAGACCTACCAGCTTGTCCTCACCAAACAGGGTGACGCGCCTGTTGTCCAGACGGTCACCCTGAGCTCGGGAGTAAGCCAGTCAGGGATTGACCTCGTCCTCACGCCTGGCAACGGGGTGATCTCTGGGCTCGTCGAGGGCGCTCAGGGCCCTATTGGAGGGGCCACCATCACCGCCACCGTCGGTACCACGACCATCTCAACGGTATCGCTCACCAATGCTCCTCATGTCGGTTCATTTACCGTCAACGGTCTCGCGACACCGTCAAATGTAAGTCTGAACGTGAGCGCAAGCGGATACGCAGCCCAAACATTGGCCATTACCCTTGCACCAAATCAACACGTCACCGGTATCGTTGTAACCCTAGCCCCAGGAATCGGCTCCATCAGCGGCGTCGTGACGACTCCAAGCGGGACTGCGCCGGGAGGTGTCACCGTCACCGCAACATTCGGGTCCCATACACTCACGACCGTGACAGCGAGTAGCGGCTCGATCGGCTCGTACACTCTTGGAAATCTTGCCGTGCCCGGCACCTACACCGTAACTTTTTCGCGCTCCGATCTGCTGAGTCAGACCGTGGTGGTCCAGCTCAGCGCCACTGACCCCAACGCGATCGATACAGATGCTACCATGGTGGCAAATACCGCGACACTCTCAGGGGTCGTGAGCGAATCCAATGGCAGCGGTATTGGAGACGCAACGGTTGAACTGGTTTCCGGGTCGGCAACGTACTCAGTCCAAACCGCGACCTCACCGACGGCCGGTGCTTACAGTATCGTGGGCATCCAACCTGGCACCTACACTCTCAACTTCACTCGGGTCGGCGGTCTACCCATCTCGTCGATCGTGACCTTGGCCGCCGGAGAAGACCTCACCAAAAACCAACAGCTTTCGCCAGCGGCGGCCATCACCGCTCAAGTCGTTGAGGCCACATCGGGCCAAGCGGTTGCGGGTGCCCAGATCGATCTGTACCTCTCGTCCGCGTACGCCCCTGGGGCGACCCCACTGGCCACCACGACAACCGACGCCAGTGGCGACTTCACCCTGGCGAACCTTGAGGCACCCCAGTCCTACCTCATTACCGTGGCTTACCCACCGGGAAGCGCTCCGACTACTTCGTATAATGTCACAACACAGGAGGGTGTGACGGTCTGTGCAACCAACGGATCCACCACCACCTCAAGTTGTCAGATCTCGATTCAGGTGAACGGATGAACAACTCGCTAGCACCATCTTTTGAAGTCATCATTGCCGATGTGGCGCTCACCCCCGGGGAGCCGACACAGCACACGATTCATATCCGCAACCTCTCCGATCGTTCGCTCAACCTCAATTGCACGCTTCTCGGCCTTGAGGCGGGTTGGTATCAGCTTCCCCAGGCCATCCATGAGCTCGCACCATCGGAAACGATCGAGGTACCCTGCGTTTTGACCTTACCTCGCGGCTATCCTCCAGCCTCGCTACCGGTCACCTTCGTCGCCAGTGAGATCAGCAGCCCCTCAGTCCAACAGCGGACCACCTTCAGCCTTGAGATCGGTGATGCCCGCGCGGTGGCGATACGGCTCGATCCTGACGAGATCGACGGTCGACATCGCGGTCGTTTCCGCGTCATCATCCGTAATCGAGGGCCAAAGCCTGAACGCTACCGCCTCATCGCAAAAGTGACCGATCAGTCAGTCAGGATTCATCTCGACGATCCCACCCCTCTCGTGCTCCCAGGGCAAGAGACCACCATCAATGGAAGCATCGCGACGAGGGCGAAGTTCAGTGGAGCATCGAGGCGTTTCCCCTTCTCGATCAGCGCCCAAGGCCCTTCCCAGCCTGCTGAAGTCACCGGCGCCTTTGTGGCTCGTGCTGAACTCGGCACCAAAACGGCGAAAGTCGCCGTCTTGTTAGCGGTGCTCCTCATCTGGGGAGCCCTCGCCTCTATCGGCATCACCGCCTTTGACAACAGTCTCCACAAAAAGGCGATTGCCGCTCAATCGGTATCCAACCCAACCGCCCAACCCGCCAAAGCAAAGGTCACTCCCACCTCGAGCACCACCACCTCGTCCT
This sequence comes from Actinomycetes bacterium, assembly GCA_021822605.1. GTDB lineage: Bacteria > Actinomycetota > Acidimicrobiia > Acidimicrobiales > Acidimicrobiaceae > Ferrimicrobium. The sequence continues at coordinate 8,172 of JAKAQL010000051.1, read as the reverse complement.
CACACCCCTCGTCGACCTCAACCACCCCATCGGCGGTTACATCATCGGGTGTCACCTTGACCGGCACCGTTAGCGGGCTCTCACCTGGCGGGGTGACTGTCACCGCGACCCCTGTCTCAGCCACGGCGCCAGCGACCGCTGCCAACATCTCGGGACAACCATCGAGTCAAGGAGTCGTCTATGGCAACTCCACCAACGCCGTAACCGCAACCACCCAGCTTGGCTCCCAGGTCTCAACGACCACAGCTCCTGATGGAGCCTTTGTACTGTCGGGTCTGCGGGCAGGGGTTAGCTACCTGGTCACCTTCTCCAAGCCAGGATTTACTACTCATAAGATCCTCCTCGCTCCCACGAGTTCGAGTCATCAGGTGACCCTCGACATCAAACTGGTCCCTGGGACCGGATCACTCAGCGGCACGGTCGACGGAGCGAATGGTCCAGTTGGTGACGCCAAGGTGACGGTCACGAACGGACTCTTGACCTTCACCACCCATACCTCGTCCGTAGGCAACGCGATCGGTACCTGGTCGATCACCCAGATCTCGACCCCCGGATCCTACCTGATCACGGCGAGTGCACCAAGTTATGGCACCCAGGTCACCACCGTGACGCTGGGGCCCTCAGCTTCTCAATCGAACATCACCCAGCACCTTGTTGCGAATGTGGGCTCTATCACCGGAGTGATCAGCTCCGCCACCACCAATGGCCCACTCGGCGGGGCTACCATCACCGCATCCAACGGATCGACCGTCTACACAGCGACCACCTTTACGACCGGCGAGGTAGGAGGTTACATCCTCCCCGACCTTCCAATACCTGCCAACTGGACGTTGACCTTTGGCGATCAGGGTTATCAGACCCAGACCGAAAGGATTGCCCTCTCTGGGAACACAACCGCCTCCACCGTACTCTCTCAATCCGGTGGGAACCTGGCGGGAACTATCACACTTCCTGACAACTCCCCAAGTACCGCCACGACCACCATTGGACTCGTTCTCAGCAATGGATCTGAGGTTTACAAGACACTCTCCACCTCGCGCGCCGCTGGCTCCTCCACCGTCTCGTACCAGTTCCCCCAAGTACTTCCCGGCACGTATACGCTCACCGCCGAGGGCTTCGGTTTCGAGACGACCTCCACGGATGTGACGCTCACCCCTGGGGCCACCACCAACTCCAATCTCACCATGAGCTCCGCACCTGCCAATGGTGTCGACACCGCAACGATTACCGGATCGGTCACCGCAGCGGTGGGGGGAGCCCTCGCAGGTGTACCGATCGAACTCAACGGCAACCAGGTTGTAACCACCAACGCCAACGGTGCCTACTCCATCGACAACGTTCCTCCAGGTGTCGCAACGATCACCGCCGTTGGAACGAAGGTGACAACCCAAAGCTCGAATGGTTACACAACCACCTCTCAACAGGTCGACGTCCCCTCTGGTGGCACCGTTGTGGCCCCCACCATCGTCTTGGCCGAGCTATCCTCGATCTCTGGGCAGCTCCTCGACGTAACCGACAATGAACCCATCAGCCAAGCTCCGATTGCAGGGTGCACGGTGAACAGTGCCGAGGTGAACCTCACCCAGAACGGCAAAATAGTCACCTCGGCGAGCGTATCCTCCGCCGACGACTACAGCTTTACCGGCGTAGCCCCTGGCAACTACGCGCTCAAGGCAAGCGCGCAATGTTTTGAACCCATCCAGGTTGCCGTCAACGTCACCAATGGCCAGAATCTGACCCAACAGCTCCTGCTGAGTACCACCCCTACCTACACCATCACCGTTGAATCCTTAGCCAGCACCACTACGACGCCACAACCTGTCGTTGGCGCCTGCGTGGCGATCACCCCCAAGGGCTCGAGCACGATCCCGTCGTCGGTGCAACCGACATCGAACACAGGGGTCGCCACGTTTGTGAACCTCTCGCTAGGAACCACTTACACGGTGACGATTGACCAGTACCAAGACGCGCCAACTGATTGCACCAACGCCACAGGTACCCCCATTGCGACCCAATCGACCTCTTTTACCGCAGAACCAAATGGTGAGAGCAATGACGTCTTCCTGAACCCCCAGTTCGCGCCCCTTGAGCTCTCCAGTCTCGCTTTTCCCTTCGTCGACTCAGCCGTGAGTGGCTCCGTCATCGACTGCGTGATCGGTGGGACATCAAACCCCAGTGAATGTCCCACCGTTCCCACCTCTGCAGTCACCGTGTCGCTGACCGGCATCGACGGCTACAACGCGTCTTCGCTCGCCGGGCAGGTGGATACAACCCCCATCCAAGCCACCGCCTCCGGCACCGGTTGGACCTTCCCGGCGAGCGACTTGGATCATCTCATCTCAACCTCAGCAAGTCTCAATATTTCCGTCACTGGATTCGGATTCGAACCCTTCTCCAAGCCAATCACCCTCCCTACCTCGGGAGGAACTAGTCAGAGTCCACTCACCGAGCTGCTCACCCCAACCCCCATCCAAGTGAGTCTTACCGCGCCAAATGGCCTCAGTACTGTGGGCGTTCAGCCAAACTCCATCGCTCCAACAAACGAAGACACCCTGAGCACCACCACCACGATAGCGGTCAACGCAACCGCAAATGGCTACTCGTGGTCAGACCCTGCCACCGGACAGTCCAGTGGCTATGCGGAACCGGGAATCTACGCGGTGCAAGGGAGTGGGCCCGGACTTGCGCTCGTCCCTGAGACCGTGACCATCGGTCTCTGTAGCACCCAGTGCTCACAATCCATTGACCTCACCAACACCACCCTGACGATCACCCCAACGAACCTGCCCACCGAGGGCTCCTCCTCTGCCATCCTGGCCTGCGAGAGTTCAGGATCACTCGGCCAACTCGGGAGCTCAGTCGACTTCGTGAAAGGAAAGGTAGAGTTTGCGGGGCTCACTTCTGCGGGTACCGAGCCTGTCGTCACCGCAGGCTGTGCCTCAGGTTCCTATGTCTATGAGATCTCGCTCGACCAGATACTGACTTACATCACGCCGAACCCTGTGTCGCAAATCTCCACTGCCATCACTCTTCATCCGACACTCACCTACGCCATTGGCACCCTCCAGGGAGATTCCTACTCGGGTGGGCCGACAGTTCCGGTGGCCAACACCTCGATCTATCTCTGCCCATCTGGATCATCTGGATGTTCGAGCTCAAACAGCGTCGCCGCAGGTGTTACCAGCGCAAACGGCAGCTTCCTCATCCCTTCAGTCGCGACCAATACCCCCTCCTCTGGCGAGCCATCGATTACCAACTCCCTTAACGACACCTCCTCCTACGCCGTCGGCATCTCTGGTACCGCCTATGCACAACCCACCGCAGCCCAGACTGTCACCCCAAACGGAACACCGACCACCATCACCGTCACCGCCAACCCGATCACCCAAGAGGTACAAGTGAGCTACAGTGGATCAACCTCTACCTCCATTACCGTGACACCTACCACGACCACAACTGGGGTGACGGCTAAGGCTCAGTCAGGACCTGGATCCTGCTCCAGCTCTGGCTCTGGCTCTAGTGCCGACTGCACGGTTACCTTTACCTTCCAGTTGGCACCGACACAGTGGACGTTTGAGGTAGCTGCCTCTGGCTATACGAACGCCACGCTCGGTCCCTACAGCTACGAACCCGGTAGCCAGCCAGGGGAGGTCGCGACAAGCATCCAGGAGGTCGACACGCCAGTTTCTGGCACTGTCTACGTCTCAGCCAACGCGACAAGCCCCTCAGCGACGCCGATCGGCGGCCTCACCTTGACACTCTCCTCAACCTCCTCCGGCAGCAATTTCGCCTCAGAAACAGCTACAACGACGTCGACCGGCACCTATACGTTTCCAACCCCCGTACCAACGGGGAGCTATGAGATCACCGTTGCATCGAGCTCTGGTTATTTCGAACAGACGCCAGTGTCATTTGCGACTGAGTACCCGAATCCAACAGTGGACAACTTCACCGTCTACGCACAAGCATCAACGCTCGATATTACCCTCACGTCACCCTCAGGGGTGAGCAGCTCCGATCTGGCTGGTGCAACCATTACCCTTGCAACATCCACAGCGGCGACAACACCTGCCAGCTGCAGTAGTGGAGATCAACTCCTTGCCCAGCCCCCCAGCGCCACTCAGACCACGACGGTCACCGCAACCACCTCAGGATCTGGGACCACCTACAGCGCCGACTTTGCAAGCGTCCCCCCCGACGTCTATACGATCGACGTCTCGAGTACCAATGTCCCCCCACAAGCCTCCACAACCGTGGCCATCTGCCCGGGTGAGACCAGTCCGGTAAGCACGACCGTCACCGTCGACCAGGGCGGTGCGAATGGTTCTGTCACGCTCTCTGCAAGTCCGTCCTCCCCCGTCACGGTGACGATCATCGCCACCCCGAAGACGGGCTCGACAATCGTGCAGACAACCTGCACCGTTTCAACGACAACCACAGCAAATTCGTGCGATTATCAGCTCACCGGTCTGGCATACGGGGTGACCTACACGATCACCGCATCAGCGTCTTCGTACACCAACACGACCGGCTCTACTACCAGTTACTCCTTTGCACCCTCCAAGAGCACGGCCGTGCAAAGCAGCGACAATTTCGAGTTGACCGCCGGTACCTAGTTGTGCGGCACCTGCTCTTGTTGCAACAGACAAGGGGTGGCGGGCTCAAGCACCATCCACCTTTGCCCGACTTACCCATCGATCTGACGACGGCCAGCGAGATCAATGAGCGAGGAGTACGATGATGATCACCAGCAGAATGACCGATCCAGTGATCCCCACCACCAGCGGCCACAGCAGACGGGGTTCGGGTTCTGGCTCGGGTTCGGGAAGTGGCTCGGGTTCGGGCTCGGGTTCTGGGACCGGGACCGGCTCGGGGATTGGGGCTGGCGGGCGTAGGTCCGCTCCACAGCGAATACAGATCATCCTTGAAAGCTTGTTGGGCTCCTGGCAACGCGGGCAACGAATATTCACAATCGCCTGACGTCCGCTCGTCCCTGGCAACCGTCGCAATCCAAAGGACTGACTCAGGTCCAACTCTTCAGAGGATCGCGCTGCTTGGGTCCAGAACAGGGGATAATCGCAGTTACGGCAGAAGGCCTCCGCGTCACGATTGACCTCCTCGAAGTAACTCTCTGTGCCACAACTCGGACAGGTCACCACCACCATCATCGGCCCTCACCCCACGTCCCATGCGTACCAAACTTCACCACACTCATCTCCCTGAACGGCACGGCTCGCACGCGCTGAGTCGTCTTGCCAACGACAATGACGTGGTGATCTACGGGCCGCTTCCTCATCTGCTGCCACTCGCTCTGATCGATGTTGACTCGATCGATGTCCATTCGATCAATGTTCATTTGTATCTCCACCGATACACATCCCATGACACTTCACTTTTCGACTCCCACAGCCACTGCTCAATTGATCGATACCGTCCCACCAACAACCGAGACACTCGATGAACCCTGGACCGCCACCGAGGATCCCTTGAGTGTCGTCGCGCCATCGGATTGGACCGAAAGCGATCCGGTTGCGGCGACCGTTACGGTGGCTCCCTTCAGCTCTAGCTGGCCATCCGCCTGTATCGAGATGGAGGACCCCTTCACCGTGATCGCTCCGCTCCCTGCGACGGTGATATTCGAACTCCCGGCCACGATATCGATAGGCGTCCCACTCGGCACTTGGATGGCGAGCTTATCCTTACCGAGATGGATCAGGTTGTTGCCCCCCGCAAGGACGAGCTCGATCGCCTGGGTTGGTGAGGTAGTGCCGTCGAGAAACTTGAAATAGTGTCCCAGCCGTGACTGGATCTGTCTAGTCTGAACCTTGCCATCGCTCACATCCGGTGTTGGGATCACCGACTGCGACCCATAAAGCCCTCCAATCACGACAGGTAAACGAGTATCCCCACCCTCAAAGCCGACGAGTACCTCGTCGTTGACCTCGGGCACAAAAACCGACCCACGGTTATCACCTCCACCGATGCCTGCAAGGCGAGCCCAGTCACTTTCATCGTTGGCACTCAAGCCAGGGAACCGCACCTTGACCCTTCCCTGATTGTTGGGATCGTTGATATTGGTCACGAGACCAACGATAAGACCGGGATGTGACACAATCGATCCATGACGACCGCCACCGCCCTTGCCCGGGCCGAGTACACTTCCTCGTCGGCGATCGCCACAACGAAAGCGCATCAGGGAACCGCGATGTGGGCGATAGCTGAACTCAAGAGCGGTTACGGGATAGTCGCCACTCAGTGGTCCAGCGTTGGCAACCTCCACGACATCTGTGAGTTGCAATGCGACACTACCATCAGCCACCCCCCAAGCCTCGACCGAGGAGGCCAGTTGGCGATCTAGGAGCGACTGGCTCAGCATCTTCGCCTCCGATTGGGTGCGCGCCCCAACCGAGGAGGTTACCACCGTCGCCTCTCCAAAAGCCTGGCTCGTTTTGGTCGCAATCTCCGACAACTGCGAGGAGGCTAACACCGCCTTGGTTGCCTCCGAAGACTCACCCGTTACCGTCTGCTGTTGGTCGCGATTCCAGCCGTCTACCACGAAGGTGTCCGCGTGGTAGCCGGTCGCACGCGCCGAAAAGGAACGGAGTGTACTCCCGAGTGATAGCTTGACACTAGTGCCCTTGGCAGGCATCGCGAAGTGGAGCGTTTTGCCCGCGACCCACCAATCGCATCCCGTGCGATTGGCGAGTTCGTCGATCAGGCCGAGGTTGGTGTCGACTTGCAGAAGATAGTCGATCTGTTCGGAAGCACCCGAGACGTCAGGGGTCAAGTTCGCCACATTCGCCAACTTTGAAACCACCTGTTCGACAGTGGAGTTGAGGTAGGTTCCAACGGCGGTCATTCGAGCCAAGCGATGACTCAGGTCATGGGCAACGACGATCAGCTCGGGCTGTTCTCTTTCACGTTGTTCACATCCAACTTCAGTGACCTCCGCTTCGATAAGAGGGCTTGAGGCACCAGGAATGGTCACCGTCAATGCGGTTCCAAGGCTCACCTTTCCTGCGTCAAGCAGAGCATAACCCGGGTCAAGCAAGCGCAGTGCGATCCTCCCCGGCTGCGCTAACTGCAGATCGCAACGAACTTCGATCAATGCAGCCTGCCAGGATGCAGAGAGTTCTGCACCATCGAGCGAGATCGTGGGACTTAAGTCCACCGCCACTAGGCACTCCCCGGGATAGCAAGCAGCGTGCCAGGCTTGACCGACAGGGGGTCCTCGACACCATTCGCCTGCGCGATCACCCGCCAACTCGTCGCGTCGCCAAGATGCAATGCGGCGATCCGGTCCAGCGTTTCACCAGGTTGCACCCGATGAACGCGATGGGGGCGAGGAGTGCCTGAGGTCGGGTTTTGAGGACCAAAGGCCATGTCTTCCTGGTACTGAGCCAGCACCAATCCTGCCCGAGCTCGAAGGGGCGTCCCAGAAGAGGAGAAGTACTCAAAGGTCAGATCAACCGAGGCAACCACGGCCTTGAAGGAGTGGAAGTCTCCCCAGTGAAAGACGACCCACTGCGGTCTCGCGTTGTTGGAACTCGCCTTCGTACCGGGCAGCTTTGAATCCACCTCCAACAACCCAACCAGCTTTGCGGTGTAGGTTGTCACGGCTGAACCGGTATCGGTAGTGTCAAAAAAGAGCGTCAACCGCAGCATCCCTGTACCCGCCCCCGTGTAGCGTAACGTAGGTGTGACTCCCCCAGGCATCGGATCGCTTGCCCAGCTGTTTCGCAACTGAAGGGAGAGCTCTGCTGGGTTAAACAGACACGGGATCCTCTCCTTCCCCTCAGTCTCTAAAAAAGCCTTCGAGTCAGATGGACTTGCCACTACGCAACCTCTCGTTCACACAGATCAAGAATGACTTACCTCTGACAAGTCATTCTCTCTTCCACCCCCGCATCATCAATGTAGCCACGGGGGAGGAGGAACTCGTATTGGGTCTTCACTTCTTGCGTTCGAGCTTCTCGTACTGGAGAGTGATGGTCTCGACGGCGACCTCATTGGCGGAGGCTTCGAGGCTGGCAAACTCGATCTTGGAGGGCCAGGCGTCGTAGAAGTTCCAGCGAGCGGTCTCGACGAGCGCTGAGTCATAGACGACGACCGAACCGTGACGACGGGGTTTAGAGCGGTTGGTGACGGTCATGCCCTTCGTGCGTAGATCAT